>JALSIB010000025.1 GCA_026981855.1 Methylothermaceae bacterium
TTCAATGGGTTATTGCTATACACATTTTACCCGATCAGGAACCCCGATCCTCTCGTTTTGAACCCCTTTTTATCCGTATATCAATGCCTTGCGCTGACCGCTTGGGAAAATTGGGGAGACACTAGAGACCAATCCCAGCACTTGTTGCATGTCGTACCGGCCCGGCCCCTGCGACATCAACCAACGCGCGGCCCGCAAGGCGCCGCGGGCAAACGTCATACGGCTGGAAGCCTTGTGGGTGATCTCCAGCCGCTCTCCCTCGGCGGCGAACATCACCGTATGGTCCCCGACGATATCGCCGCCGCGGATGGTGGAAAAACCGATGGTCTTGCGGTCGCGCTCACCGGTATGCCCCTGACGGCCATAGACCGCGCAGGTTTCCAAGTCCCGTCCCAACACCGAGGCCACCACCTCGCCCATTCTCAGCGCGGTTCCCGACGGCGCATCCACCTTGTGGCGATGATGCGCTTCGATGATCTCGATATCGACCTCATCACCCAGCACCCTGGCCGCCATTTCCAGCAACTTGAGCGAGAGGTTCACCCCCACGCTCATGTTGGGCGCCAACACGATGGGAATGTCGGCCGCCGCCGAATCGATCGCCTTCCGGTCCTCCGCGCTCAGGCCGGTGGTTCCGATCACCAGGCGCTTGCCGTGACGGCGGCAGAACCCGACAAAGCCCTGACAGGATTCGGGCAGCGTGAAATCGATCAACAGATCGAAGTCGGCGCACTCGTCCAGGGTTTCCCTGACCGGCACCCCCAGCCTGCCTACTCCGGCCACTTCCCCGGCATCCTTTCCCAGACAGCCGGAATCGGCCCGGGCGGTGGCCGCGGTCAATTCCAGATCATCGGCCTGGGCGATCGCCTGGATCAGGGTCTTGCCCATTCGCCCGCCGGCGCCGGGTATTGCAACGCGAATCATGGTCAGTGCTCCTTGCTTGTCAGTTTTTCAAAGAATTGTTTGACGCCATCCAGCCACCCGTGCTCCTGGGGACGGTGATGACTTCCGCCTCCTCGCAGGGATTCGTCCAACTGCCGGAGCAACTCGATCTGCTCCTTGTTGAGCTTGACCGGGGTTTCCACCCGCACCCGGCAGATCAAATCCCCCACCGGGCCACCACGAACGGGCTTGACGCCTTTGCCCTTCAGGCGGAACTGGGCGCCGGTCTGGGTTTCCGGAGGAATTTTGAGCATCACTTTGCCTCCCAGGGTCGGAACCTCCAGCTCTCCTCCCAAGGCGGCGGCCGTGAAGCTGATGGGAACCTCGCAGTAGAGATGGGCGCCTTCACGGGTGAAGATCGGGTGCTCCTTGACGTGGACCTGAACGTAAAGGTCGCCGGCGGGGCCACCCTGCTCGCCCGCCTCGCCCTCTCCCGCCAGGCGGATGCGATCACCGCTGTCGACCCCGGCGGGAATGGAAACCGACAAGGTCTTGGTTTTCTGCACCCGCCCCCGGCCATGACACTTGGGACAGGGGTCACGAATCTCCCTGCCGCTGCCCTGGCAGTTCGGACAGGTCTGCTGCACCGAGAAGAATCCCTGCTGCATCCTCACCACCCCCTGGCCGTGACACAGAGAACAGGTCACCGGGCTGCTGCCGGGGCGGACCCCGCTGCCACCGCAGTCTTCGCAGGACACCAGAGTCGGAACCCTGATTTCCACTTCGGTGCCGGAAACGGCCTGTTCCAGCGTCAACTCGAGGTTGTAGCGCAGATCGGTGCCCCGCCGGGCGCGGCCGCGGCGGCCCCGGCTCCGGCCACCGCCCATTCCGAACAGATCCTCGAACACCTCACCGAAAATATCGTTGAAGGCATCGGCGCTGAATCCACCACCGCTTCCACCCGCCGCGCCATGCACCCCCGCATGACCGAACTGGTCGTAGGCGGCGCGTTTCTGCGGGTCGCTCAGGACATCATAGGCCTCTTTTACCTGTTTGAATTTTGCTTCCGCCTCCGGGTCACCGGGGTTGCGGTCGGGGTGATACTTCATCGCCAGCTTGCGAAAAGCACGCTTGATCTCCGCCTCACTGGCGTTTCTGGCCACCCCCAAAACGACGTAATAATCTTCTGCCATGGACACAACGACGCCGCCGGCACATGCCGGCGGCTCTCCTCCAGGTTTTAAAGTCTCAAGGTTGAATGCCAGGCCCCTTGGGCCAACTTACTTTTTGTCGTCGTCCTTGACTTCCTCGAATTCCGCATCGACCACGTCTTCCGCGCCGGCTTCGGTGGAAGGCCCCGCCTGGCCGGCGGTTTCGGCACCCGCCGATTCCCCGCCCCCGGCGGCGTAGGCCTGTTGCGCGATCTTGCCGGAGAGCTCGGCCAGCTGACGGGTCTTGGCTTCGATGGCGTCCTTGTCATCGCCCTTGATGAGTTCTTCCAGTTCCTTCGCCACCTGTTCGATCTGCTCCTTGTCGCCGGCGGCGACTTTGTCCCCCAGCTCCTCGAGGCTCTTGCGGGTGGCGTGGATCAAGGCGTCGGCCTCGTTACGCGCCGTCACCAGCTCCTTGAACTTGCGGTCTTCCTCGGCGTGCAGCTCGGCGTCGCGGACCATCCGCTCGATTTCCTCTTCGGTCAGGCCGCTCGAAGCCTTGATGACGATCGATTGCTCCTTGCCGGTGGCCTTATCCTTGGCCGACACGTTGAGGATACCGTTGGCGTCGATGTCGAACGTCACCTCGATCTGCGGCATGCCCCGGGGCGCGGGCGGAATGTCGGTCAGATCGAACTTGCCCAGCGACTTGTTGTCCTTGGCCATCTCGCGCTCGCCCTGGAGGACGTGCACCGTCACCGCGGTCTGATTATCCTCGGCGGTGGAGAAGATCTGGGTCGCCTTGGTGGGAATGGTGGTGTTCTTCTCGATCAGCTTGGTCATCACCCCACCCAGGGTTTCGATACCCAGCGACAACGGCGTCACGTCCAGCAGCAACACGTCCTTGACCTCGCCGCCCAGCACCCCGGCCTGGATCGCGGCGCCCAAGGCCACGGCCTCGTCGGGGTTGACGTCCTTGCGCGGCTCCTTGCCGAAAATCTGCTTGACGAATTCCTGTACTTTCGGCATCCGGGTCTGGCCACCCACCAGAATCACGTCGTCGATATCGGAAGCGGAGATACCGGCATCCTTCAAGGCGGTTTCACAGGGACCACGGGTTCTGCTGATCAGATCCTCGGTCAAGGATTCCAGCTTGGCCCGGGTCAGCTTGACGTTCAAATGCTTGGGCCCTGTGGCATCGGCGGTGATGTAGGGCAGGTTGATCTCCGTCTGCTGGGTCGAGGACAACTCGATCTTGGCCTTTTCCGCGGCTTCCTTGAGACGCTGGAGCGCCAGGGGATCGTTGCGCAGATCGATGCCGGTGTCTTTCTTGAATTCATCCACCAGATAATCGATCACCCGCTTGTCGAAATCCTCGCCCCCCAGGAAGGTGTCCCCGTTGGTGGCCAACACCTCGAACTGACGCTCGCCCTCGATTTCCGCCATCTCGATGATGGAGATGTCGAAAGTGCCGCCGCCCAGGTCGTACACGGCGATCTTGCGTTCGCCGCCTTCCTTGTCCATTCCGAAGGCCAGGGCCGCCGCGGTGGGCTCGTTGATGATCCGCTTGACTTCCAGTCCGGCGATCCGTCCCGCGTCCTTGGTGGCCTGACGCTGGGAGTCGTTGAAGTAGGCCGGCACGGTGATCACCGCCTCCTTGATCTCTTCACCCAGATAAGCCTCGGCGTCCTCCTTCAATTTTTTCAACACCCTGGCGGAAATTTCCGGCGGCGCCATCTTCTTGCCGGTGGCCGGCACTTCCACCCAGGCGTCGCCATTGGGCGCCGGGACGATCTTGTAGGAAACCATGTCCATGTCCTTCTTGACCACCGGATCGTCGAACTTGCGCCCGATCAGCCGCTTGATCGCGAACAGGGTGTTTTCCGGATTGGTGATTGCCTGACGCTTGGCGGGACTGCCCACCAGCACCTCGCCTTCTTTGGTGAAGGCGACGATCGAAGGGGTGGTGCGCGCGCCCTCGGCGTTTTCGATCACCCGCGCCTTGCCGCCTTCCAGTACCGCCATACACGAATTGGTCGTACCCAAATCGATACCCAAAATCTTTGCCATTGCTTTTTCTCCGTTACTGAATGTTATCCATCGATGCCCGCTGCCACCTAAGATGGGGGCCGCGGCCGCGTTTTCAAGCCTGCTCGTCCACGCCCCGGTGTTCCTCGGCGGGCGGCTTGGCCACCACCACCAATGCCGGCCGGATCAGCCTGTCATTGAGCAGATAGCCCTTTTGAAACACTTTGACCACGGTGTCCGGCTCCACCCCCCTGACCTCCTCCGTGGCCATCGCCTGATGATAGTCGGGGTTGAACGGCTCGCCCACAGGGTCGATGGGCTGGATGTTGAACCGGTCGAAGACGGTCAACAGCTGCTTCAGGGTCAGCTCCATGCCCTCGCGGATCTTTTCCACCTCGTCGGTCTCGATCGCGGCCTGCAACCCGAGCTCCAGGCTGTCCATCACCGCAAGGAGCTCCTTGGCGAACTTCTCGATGGAATATTTTTGGGCGTTCTGCACTTCCCGCTCCATCCGCCGGCGCAGATTCTCCAGTTCCGCCTGGGCCCTGAGCAGCTTGTCCCAGTTTTCTTCGGCCTTTTTCTCGGCCGCCGCCAGCTGGTCACGCAGCACGGCCAGCTCCTCGCTTTCCTCCGGCGGCGCGGACTGGGGCTGATCCACCGTTTCCTGGGGATCCTTGGTCTCCTCGGTCATAGATTTCAACTCCGTCAATGATTGATTCTGAATTCCATTTAGGCGAAATAAGGGCGGGCGGTGGAAAAATCAACCCGCCTCTGCTGAATTTACGGCGATCATTCGGGGGACGACAGTTTTTGATTCAGGGCGCAGCTCAGCAGCTTTCCGGTAATGTCCACCAGGGGAATGATCTTGTCATAATGCATCCGGGTCGGGCCGATCACCCCCAGAACCCCCAGCACCCGGTCGTCCACCTCGTAGGCCCGGGTCACCAGACTGCACGGTTCGAAAGGGCCGTAACCGGATTCCTCGCCAATATAGATCTGCACCCCCTCGGCGCCGATACACTGATCGAGCAGATGGATCAAATCCCGTTTTTCCTCGAAGGCCTCAAACAGCATCCGTAACCTTTGATGGTCGGAAAGCTCCGAGAAACCCATCAGATTCACCTGGCCCGAAAGCACGAAATCCTCGTCCATGGATTCGGCCCCGAACATTCCCTGAGCCATTTCCATCACCGACATCATCTCCCCGCTCGCCCGCTCGCCCGCGGCCTTCAGCTCGTCTATCAGGGCGGCCCGCAGTTCGGTCAGGCGGCGCCCCTGCAGATGGGCGTTGAGGTAGTTGGCCGCCTGCTGCAATTGCGAGGGGGTGAACGGCTTGTCGGGACGAATGATCCTGTTGTGGACTTCCTGGTCATCGGTCACGAGGATGACCAGGATCCGCCCCTGGGACAGCGGCAGAAACTCGATGTGCTGAAAGGAAATCTGCTGGCGCCTCGGCAAGGTCACCAGGCCGACCATGCGGGTGAGACGGGCGAGCAATTGGGAAGTCGTCTCGAGAAGTTCCTGGGGGTCTTCCAGGGATTCGAAATCGTCCCACAGATCCTGGATCAGTTCCCGCTCGAGCGGTTTGACCGTCAGCAGGGAGTCGATGAACAGGCGATATCCCTTGACCGTCGGCACCCGGCCCGCCGAGGTGTGCGGAGAGGCCACCAACCCCATTTCCTCGAGATCGGCCATCACGTTACGGATCGTCGCCGGACTGAGATTGAGCCCCGCCTCGCGGGCCAGCGCCCGGGAACCCACGGGCTGCCCCTCGTCGATATAACGCTCGATCAGGGCCTTGAGCAGGAATTGGGCGCGGTCGGTTAATTCCATGGGAAGTCGGCAAACGCCGTTAGCACTCTATTACCATGAGTGCTAAATTAGCAACGTATGGATGGACTGTCAAGAAACACCTAATATAATAGGGCATTTGGCAGGACACGGATTTTGTGAACGCTCATTTCCGGATCATTGGCATCGTGGCCAAACCCAACGCCAAGCGGGTCGGCCCCACGCTGCGGAATCTGTTCGATCATCTCGCACGGCGCGGGTTCCGGATCCTGTTCGACCCTTCCTGCCGGGACATCATCGAGGCGCCTTCCGACGCGATACGCCCCCCCGAAGCGCTGGGGCGCGAATGTGACGTGGTCATCGCCGTCGGCGGTGACGGCACCCTGCTGAACGCGGCCCGGGCGGTCGCACCCTTCGGCACCCCCGTCATCGGCATCAATCTGGGGAGAATCGGCTTCCTGGTGGACATTTCTCCCGATCACGCCCTGGGCAAGCTCGACGAGATACTCGCCGGTCATTTCCTGGCGGAGGAGCGCTTGATGCTGCAAACCCGCATTCAACGTGATGGACGGATCATCCACCAGGAACTGGCGGTGAACGAGGTCGTAGTCCACCGGTGGATCACCCCCAGCATGATCGAAATCATCACCCGCATCGACGGCCGCTTTCTCAACGCCCAGCGCGCGGACGGGCTGATCATCTCCACCCCCACCGGCTCGACCGCCTACGCCCTTTCAGGCGGCGGCCCCATTCTCTATCCCAATCTGGACGTCATCGAACTGGTGCCGATCAACCCCCATACCCTGACCAACCGCCCCATTGTCATCGCCAGCGACAGCAAGGTGGAAATCGCCTTCGCCACCACCGGCGAAATGCGCGCCGAGGTCACTTGTGACACCGTCTCCATTCCGGAAGTCCTGACCGACGACCGCATTCTCATCCGCAAGGCGGACAAATCCTTCAAACTGCTGCATCCGGTCGATTACGACTTTTTCGAGATTCTCCGGGCCAAATTGAACTGGAGCAAAAACTGAACCCCGTATGTTGTTGAGCCTGACCATTCACGAACTGGCGGTCGTCAAGTCCCTGGATCTCGAGCTTGCCCCGGGATTCACCGCCCTGACGGGAGAAACCGGAGCCGGCAAATCCATTTTGTTGAACGCGCTGGGGCTGGCGTTGGGGGAACGGGCCGGCGCCGACTTGATCCGGGAAGGGGCCTCGCGCGCGGAGGTGATCCTGGAATTCGCGCTCGAAGCCGCCCCCGCGGCGAGACGATGGTTAGAGGAAAACGACCTCGATGGCGGCGACAGCTGCCTGATCCGCCGCACGCTCGCCATCAAGGGCCGCTCGCGCGCCTTCATCAACGACCGCCCGGTCAGCCTCCAGGCGCTCCAGGGCTTTGCCCGTCATCTGGTCGAAATCCACGGCCAGCATGCCCATCTGCGGCTGCGTCAATCCAGCGCCCAACGCGAACTGCTCGACGCCCATGGCGGCCACGAACCCCTGTTGCGGCAGGTGGCCACCCTCCATCGGCAGTGGCACGAGGTTCAGGAAAGGCTGACGCAACTGAGGCAACACGAAGGCGACCAAAGTCTGCGCGAGGAATTCCTGCGTTACCAGATCCAGGAACTGGAAGCCGCCGCCGTCGAGGATCTGGATTACGACGCCCTGGTGGAAGCGCATACCCGTCTGGCCAACCTGGACAAGGTGCTCTCCACGGCCCGGGGGCAGCTGGAAGCGGTGTACGATGGTGACCAGGCCGCGGCCGACCGGATCGATCGGGCGGCCCAGGAACTGGAAATCATCGCCGAATGGGCGGCGGAATTCCGCGAGCCCGCCGAGCTGTTGCGCAGCGCCCAGATCCAGCTCGAAGAAGCCGGTCACAGCCTCAGGCGCAACCTCGACGCCATCGACGACGATCCCGGCCGGCTGATCGAGCTGGACCAAAAACTGGCGCTGCTCCATGATCTGGCCCGCAAACACCAGACCTCCCCCCCGGAACTGGCGGCAAAACTGTCTCAGATGCGCCAGGAGCTGGACACCCTGAGCCACCAGGATCGGCTGATCGCGGAATTGACGGCGCAGCAGGAACGTATCAGTGAACGTTACCGGGAGGCCGCGGCCCGGTTGAGCGAGCAGCGGCGGGAACAGGCCGGTTTGCTGGCCTCGAGAATCACCGAACTGATGCGGGAACTGGGGATGCCGCACGGGGAATTCGCCATCGAGGTCCATACCGACCCCGGCGCCACCCCCCGCAAGGAGGGGCTGGACCGGGTGGCGTTCCTGGTCACCACCAATCCCGGCATGCCGCCCCGTCCCTTGAACAAGGTCGCCTCGGGGGGAGAGCTTTCCAGGCTCAGCCTGGCGATCCAGGTCGCCTGTATCGAGGCCCGGTCCGTGCCGACGCTGGTTTTCGACGAAGTGGACACCGGAATCGGGGGCGGTGTCGCGGAAATCGTCGGGCGGCGGCTGCGGGAACTGGGAAAGAGCCGTCAGATTCTTTGCGTGACCCATTTGCCTCAGGTGGCGGCCCAGGCCCATCGGCACCTCTTGGTCAGCAAGGAAACCTCGGGCAGGGAATCCCAAAGCACGGTCGCCGCGTTGACGGCCGAAGCGCGAAAACGGGAGATCGCCCGGATGCTCGGAGGCGTCACGATCACCTCCCAGACCCTGGCCCATGCGGAGGAAATGCTGCGATGGGCGAACTGACGCTGCCTCCGGAATGGGCGCCCCAGTCTTTCGTCGTCCTCGCCTGGCCCCGGCCCGAGGGGGATTTCGGCCCGTGGCTGGAAGCGGTGGAAGAAACCTACGCGCTCGTCGCCAGAGCAATCAGCGCCCGTCAGCGCCTTTGGATCATCGGCCGCGACACCGCACACATCGGCCATATTCAAACGCTGCTCGCCAGATACGCCGCCGCTGCGGCCAATATTCGCTTCACCGCGCACCCTTACCATGACACCTGGGTCCGCGACACCCTGCCACTGACCGTGTGGCAAAGGGCGGGGAAAGCAACCTCCCGGCATGTCCGGCCCGCGCTGGTGGATTTCCGCTTCAACGGCTGGGGAGGAAAATATCCGGCGAAACCGGACGACGAACTGGGCGCCCGCCTCCACCAGGCCGGGCTGTTCGGTGCCACGCCCTACCGAAAAGTGGAATGGGTGCTGGAAGGTGGGAGCGTGGAAACAGACGGGCTCGGCACTCTGCTGGCCACCCGCGGTTCGATCCAAAATCCCAACCGCAACCCGAACCCCCAAGAGGCGGAAAGCGTTCTGAGAAAGGCCCTGGGGCTGAAGCGCTTTCTCTGGCTGGATCATGGGCGCCTGGAAGGAGACGACACGGACGGGCACATCGACACCCTGGCCCGCTTCTGCACCCCCGACACCATCGCCTACCAGGCCTGCGAAGACCCTTCCGACACCCATTACCCGCCCTTGCAGGCCATGGCGAAGCAGCTGGCCGGTTTCCGCACCCCTGAAGGCAAGCCCTACCGGCTGCTGCCGTTGCCGCTGCCCAAACCCGTTCACGACCGGCAAGGCAGGCGGCTGCCGGCGTCCTATGTCAACTTCCTGCTCATCAATGGCGCTGTTCTCGTCCCTCAGTATGACGATTCCGCCGACAGGCCGGCCGCTTCCCTTTTGTCCCGGGCGTTCCCAGGAAGGGAAATCGTCCCCATTCCCGCCCGCCCACTGATTCACCAATATGGCAGCATTCATTGCATGAGCATGCATTATCCTGTCAATCAAACCCAGGCCCGATGCCCATGACCCATACACGCTCCGTCGCCCTGGTCCAACATCCATGTGGCGGCGATTACGATCACAACCTTTCCCTCTCCATTGACGCAATCCGAGCCGCTGCCGCAAAAGGGGCGGAACTGATCCTCCTTCCCGAACTCCATACCCTGCCCTACTTCTGTCAGGCCGAAAACACCGGGCATTTCGAGTTGGCCGAACGAATCCCGGGGCCCACGTCGAACAAACTGGCCGGACTGGCCCGGGAGCTGGGTGTGGTCATCGTAGCGTCCCTGTTCGAAAAACGTGCGCCGGGGTTATATCACAATACCGCGATCGTTTTGGACCGTGACGGCTCTTTGGCCGGAAAATACCGGAAGATGCATATTCCGGACGACCCCGGTTATTACGAGAAATTTTATTTCACCCCCGGCGATCTGGGATTCGAACCCATCCAGACCAGCCTGGGAAAACTGGGGGTATTGGTGTGTTGGGATCAATGGTATCCCGAGGCGGCCCGGTTAATGGCCTTGTCCGGGGCCATAATCCTGCTTTATCCCACCGCCATCGGCTGGGATCCCCGGGACAATGAAGGTGAAAAGCAACGCCAGCTGGATGCCTGGAAAGTGATTCAAAGATCCCATGCCATCGCCAACGGCCTGCCCGTGGTTTCTTGCAACCGGATTGGACTGGAACCGGATCCGAGTCATCAATCGGCGGGAATACATTTTTGGGGCAACAGTTTTATATGCGGCCCCCAAGGGGAATTATTGGCGCAAGCCGGTGCCGAGGAAGAACGGATATTGCTGGCCCAGATAGATATTCAATGCACGGAAAAAATACGCCGGATCTGGCCCTATCTGCGTGATCGCCGCATAGACGCCTATTCGGACCTGACCCGGCGCTATCGGGATTGATCACTCCGTGATGAGAAAATCTTCCTTTTTATGCCCTTGCGCCACCAGCTCACGCATCCAGCGCGGCATCTGCCCTCTTCCGGTCCAAACCAGAGAGGGATCGGTGGGATGGCGATACTTCGGCGGCAACTTCCCTCTCCGGCGCCCTCCGCGCTCTTCCGCCTCGGCCTTCCCTTTTACCCGGATGATGACCTCGAGCCCTGCGGAAGCGGCCAGTTTTTTTATTTCCCGAATCACCTGCTGGCGCTCTTCCTTTTTCTTTGCGTCGAGCGTACGCTGGGCCTCCTCGATCATTTTTTCCAGTTCCTCGGCGGATAGTGCTTCCAATTGTTTTTCCAGCTTCATTTTTCACTCAATATTCAATTAAATTAAAAAATATTCGGTATTCATTATAGCCGGTTTTCATTAACACCATCAATTCACCACCATGAAAACAATTCGCTACCGATATTTAACAGCCCTTTTCGTATCCTTCTATTGTGCCTCCTCAAGCTGGGCCCAACCCATTTCCGCCAAACCTCCTTCTTCACCCGCAAAAGTCAATCTCAGCCCTCACATCGAAAAACTGGAGATTGTCACCCCCGATGGCACCTTGGTTATACGCAGGATAGCCGACCCTTTACATACTGTCCCACCACCCTTCGATAAAACTTCACGCCCGTGCCCCCCCTTCTGCATTCAACCCATTATCGCGGGGGAGGGCGTGCAAACCATTGGCGAGCTGGAATTGTTCGAATATCTTCAAAAGGGGACAAAGCGCGACGATATCCTCATCATCGATACCAGACTGGCGGAATGGTATGGACGGGAAACCCTCCCTTTGGCAATCAACCTCCCCCAGGAACTGCTGGTGAATGGTTTCGACAATATTGCCCAGACCGACCTCGGGGCGACAAAAACGGAAAAAGGCTGGGAGTATTCCAACGCCAAAACTCTGGTGATTTTCTGCAATGGGTATTGGAATCCCGACTCCTACCAAACCATTCAATTCCTGCTATCGAAACATTACCCTCCGGAGAAAATCAAATGGTATCGAGGCGGCATGCAGGCATGGCTGTCTCTGGGACTGACCACGGTAAAAAATCCAAACAGCCCTTGAAACGCTTCATTCAGAAAGCCTCCCCGGCGGAACGGATATAATTGTCCCGTTCAGCGTCTCATCAGAAACCTGGGATTACCGCCAAACCAACATGAACGATACATTGCAACCCGGCCGGGCCGGCTCGCTCCTCCACCCTGAATGCCCGACACCTTCCAATCCCGCCCTCCAATGGCGCGGACTGATCGGCAGCGCCCTGCCACTCGCTCTGGCCCAGGCGGTACGGGAACAACGGGAACGACTGCTCGTGGTGGTCACGCCCGACACCCACAGCGCGCAGCAACTGGAACAGGCCATCGGCTTCTTCCTCGACGGCCAGGCGTCCGTGCTGCACTACCCGGACTGGGAAACCCTGGCTTACGACGTCTTTTCCCCCCTTCCTGAAATCATCTCGGAAAGGTTGAAAACCCTGGCCCAGCTCCCCGGAACCCGGAGCGGGGTTCTCATCACCCCCATCGCCACGCTGATGCAGAAGCTGGCCCCCAGAACCCACATCCTGGCCCAGAGCCTCTCCCTGAAAACGGGAGAACGGCTGGACCTGGAGGCGACCCGGAAACAGCTCGAGCAGTCGGGTTATCAATTCGTGTCCCAAGTGAGTCAACATGGTGAATTCACTGTCAGGGGCGCCATTCTCGACCTTTTCCCCATGGCCAGCGACCACCCCATCCGGGTCGAGCTGTTCGACGACGAAATCGAATCCATCCGCACCTTCGATCCCGACACCCAGCTGTCCATAGAAAAGAAAGATGCGATAGAACTCTATCCGGCCCGGGAATTCCCCACCGACCCCGAAGCCATCAAACGTTTTCGCCGGGCTTTTCGCACCGCTTTCCCCGATCTGCCCGCATCCAACCCCCTCTATCAGGATGTCAGCAACGGTTTCCTGCCCGGCGGCATCGAGTATTACCTGCCCCTGTTCCTGGAAAAGACCGAAACCCTGTTCGACTATCTTCCGCGGCAGGTCACCTTCGCGCTGGCCGCGGCCCCCCATTTCGCCGAGGCCTGCTTCGCCGAAGTGGAAGAACGTTATCAATTGCGCCGCGGCGACCTCGACCGGCCACCGCTGCCGCCCGCCCGGCTTTTCCTCTCGGCGGAAGAATTATGGCAACGCCTGAACACCTTTCCCAGAATTGAACTGTTCGAGGAATCGACCGCGCCGGTCAAAGTCGATTTCCCCACCCACCCGATCCCCGACATCAGCCTTCAGCCCCAGAAGAAAAGGCCGACGCAGGCGCTCGAGTCATTCCTTTCCGGACGCTCGAACCCGGTACTGTTCACCGCCGAAAGCCCGGGCCGGCGCGAAGCTCTGCAAGCAATGCTTGCCGGAATCGGGATTCAGGCGAAACCTGTCGAAGGCTGGAACGACTTTCTACAGGCCCGGCCCCAGGCCGGGTTGACCCTCGCCTCCCTGGAACAGGGGCTGGGGTGCGATGAACCGGCCCTGACCCTGATTCCGGAAGCGCTGCT
The DNA here is from genome assembly GCA_026981855.1 of Methylothermaceae bacterium. Lineage (GTDB taxonomy): Bacteria > Pseudomonadota > Gammaproteobacteria > Methylococcales > Methylothermaceae > Methylohalobius. Next base: position 13,067 of record JALSIB010000025.1, read on the forward strand.
GCAAGGCGAAAGGGTACGCCAGCGGCGCAAGGCCGGAGCGGCCAGAGAGATCGAAAACCTGATCGCGGATCTGAGCGAATTGTCCATCGGCGCGCCGGTCGTCCACCGGGACCACGGTGTCGGCCGTTACCAGGGCATGCAGAAACTGGAAGTGGGCGACGTCGAGACGGAATTCCTGACCCTGGAATACGCCGGCGGCGACAAACTCTATGTGCCGGTTTCCTCGCTCCATCTGATCAGCCGCTACAGCGGCGCCGACATCGAACACGCCCCCTTGCACCGCTTGGGCGGCGAACAATGGCGCAAGGCCAAGCGCCGCGCCCAGGAAAAAATCCGCGACGTGGCGGCGGAGCTGCTGGAAATCCACGCCCGGCGCGCCGCCCGGACAGGACTCGCCCACCAGCTGGACGAACAGGCCTACACGGCCTTCGCGGCCGGGTTCCCGTTCGAAGAAACGGTGGATCAGGCCAGCGCCATCGAAGCGGTGCTGAGCGACCTCCAGGCGCCGCATTCCATGGACCGGGTGGTCTGCGGCGATGTCGGATTCGGCAAGACCGAAGTGGCGATGCGGGCGGCCTTCGTCGCGGTTCACAATGGCAAACAGGTGGCCATTCTGGTGCCCACCACTCTGCTCGCCCAGCAGCATTACCAGAACTTCCGCGACCGCTTCGCCGACTGGCCGGTGCGGGTCGAGGTGCTGTCCCGCTTCGTCACCGCGAAGCAACAGAAGCGGATCCTGGAAGATACCGCCGAGGGAAAGGTGGACATCCTGATCGGCACCCACAAGTTGATTCAAAAGGGCGTCCAATACAAGGATCTGGGACTGGTGATCGTGGACGAGGAGCAGCGCTTCGGTGTCAGGCAGAAAGAGCACTTCAAGAAACTGCGCAGCGAGGTGGACTTGCTCACCCTCACCGCCACGCCCATCCCCCGCACCCTCAACATGTCCCTGTCGGGACTGCGGGACATTTCCATCATCGCCAGCCCGCCGGAAGGGCGCCACCCCATTCAGACCTTCGTCAGCGAATGGATCGATTCCCTGATCCAGGAAGCCATCCTGCGCGAAATCCGCCGGGGCGGGCAGGTCTATTTCGTCCACAACAAGATCGAAACCATGGAGCGGATGGCCGAAGACATCCAGCGCCTGGTCCCCGAAGCCCGCATCCGCATCGCCCACGGCCAGATGCCGGAGCGCGAACTGGAACAGATCATGCTGGACTTCTATCACCAGCGCTTCAACATCCTGCTCTGCACCACCATCATCGAAAGCGGCATCGACATTCCCTCGGCCAACACCATCGTGATCCACCGCGCCGACCTGTTCGGGCTGGCGCAGTTGCATCAGCTGCGCGGGCGGGTGGGCCGCTCCCATCACCGGGCCTATGCCTACCTGATCGTTCCACCCAGAAAAATGATGACCAAAGACGCCGTCAAGCGGCTCGAAGCCATCCAGGCTTCCGGCGAACTGGGCGCCGGCTTCCTGATCTCCTCCCACGACCTGGAGATCCGCGGCGCCGGGGAATTGCTGGGAGACGAACAGAGCGGACAGATCCAGGAAATCGGCTTCAACCTCTACGCCGAACTGCTGGAGCGGGCCGTGGAGGCCCTCAAGGCGGGCAGGGAGCTGGATTTCGAAAGCGTGGAGGCCGGCATCGAGATCGACCTCAAGATTCCGGCGCTCATCCCCGAGGACTACCTGCCGGACGTGCATACCCGCCTGGTTCTCTACAAACGTATCGCCAACGCCGCAGACACCCAGGCACTGGAAAGGCTGCAAGTGGAAATGATCGATCGCTTCGGTCTGCTGCCCCAGCCAACCAAGAACCTCTTCGCCCTGGCGGAAATGAAGCTGAAAGCCGAATCCCTGGGAATCGAGAGAATCGATGCCAACCAGGGGGGCGGCCGGATTCAGTTCACCCCGGAGCCCGCCATCGATGTCGAGGCCCTGCTCAAACTGGTGCAGACCCAGCCGGATCTCTTTCGCCTGGATGGCCCGCAAATGCTGCGCTTCCAGGCGAACCTGGAAGATCCCGGTGAAAGGCTGGCGTTCGTCCAGAAGCTGCTCGACCAGCTCACGCCGTGAGCCGGCTCAATCGCATGAACCGATTTCCCCCTCTCCCAGAGGGAGAGGGGCTTCAAAGTCGTGCAAAATTAAGTCTGAACAGGGAAGTCGCGGTCATGCGATTGCCCTGCACCGTGACCAGAAGTCGGCCAACCTGTTAATATATGATTCATCGTTAATCCACATTCCCAGGAATTCTTTGTCATGAGCGAACAAAATGTCGGTATGGACGCGACCAATCTGTACCGGGAAGAAATCTACACCGACCTCCAGGCCGGCACGATCAAACGCATGATCCCCGTCACTCCGGAAGGATTGACCGATTCCAGCCGCAAGGAAGTTTATCTCGGCCAGGCCACCGTCCTGACACCGGTGGGCAGCCTGCCACTGAGCTTCGAAATAGAGGCCGGCTCCCTGAGCGAAGCGGTGGAGAAATATGGCGACGCGGCGGAGAAAGGTCTCCAGGAAACCATGGAGGAACTGCGGCGGCTGCAGCAGGAACAGGCCAGCTCCCTGGTGATCCCCAAAGGCGGCGTCCCCGGCGGGGATCTTCCCGGCGGCGGCATGGGGGGCGGCTTTCCAGGCGGTGGCGGAATCAAACTGCCCTGACGTCTTGTTTCCATGCTTCCCTCACACTGGCTGCCACACTACACTCTGGCCGACTACCGCCAATGGCAGGGGGATTGGGAATTGATCGAAGGCGTTCCCTACGCCATGGTCCCAAGCCCGAGCTACCATCATCAGCGTGTCGCCACCCGGATCCTGGCCCGGCTCGAACAGGCCCTTGCCGACTGTCCCCACTGTCACGCCGTGCATGAAACCGACTGGATCGTCGCCGAGGATACGGTGGTACGCCCGGACATCATGATTGTGTGCGGCGAAGTGATGGGAGAGTACCCCACCCAGACCCCTGCCGTGATTTTCGAGGTGGTGTCACCCACCAGCGCCCTGCGCGATGAACAAATCAAATTCAGCCTTTATGCCCGCGAAGGGGTCTGTTTCTATGTTCTGGTCTACCCAAAGTTGCGCAAGGCAAGGGTTTTCCAGCACACGAATGGGGATTTCGTAAAAAAGAGGGATGCCGTCAAGAAACAGGAAGCGTTCGAATGGGACGACTGCAAATTCCAGCTCGACTTTTCCCGCATATGGGAAGACTCTCAACCTTGAGCCTGATGCGTTCCAGTTGGCTTGTCTTGCTGCTGGGGCTGGCCCTGACTTCGCCCGCCGACGCGGCCCCCAACTTTTACCAGGTGGCCGTGGTGGTCTTCTCACAACCCGTCGACAGCGAGGAAGACCTGCTCGACCAACCCGAAATCCCCTGGCCGGCCCGCTGGCGCGAAACGAAAAAACTGCCGGCGGCGCAATCGGGTTTATACAACGCTTACGACCGCCTTCGCCGCTCCCGCAGTTACCATCCGCTGCTCCATACCGCCTGGATACAACCGGCGGGCCCCAACCGCGTCAACCCGCCCTATCATGTGGGCAGCGCCGACGGGCCGGTTGAAGGTGTGGTGAGGCTGCAGAGGGGTGAATACCTGCACGTGATCGTCGATATGGAATACCGGGGCCGCGACGGCCTCGTCCACCGGTTGAGGGAAAAAAGGCGGGTCAAATTCAACGAGATTCATTATCTCGATCACCCTGCGTTTGGAGTTCTCATCCGCGTTTCTCCCGCCAACGCCTCCCCCTGAACGACCTTCAGCCGGCAGATCCACGTCACTCCAACAGGTTGTGCCTTGATCCAGGGAGGCAGCCGGTTCGCTTCCCCCCTGCCTCAAGAGATAACAGAGCGCTCATTCAGTCGGAAAGCACACCGTCCAGGGAAGCGAAACCCTTCAGCAGCTTCCGCGCCCTGGCCATGCCCGATTCCAGATGCGCCCGGATTTCGGACATGGAAACGATCCCGTCGCTCTTGCCCGCGGCCCAGTTGACCACCACCGCCAAACAGGCGTATTCCATTTCCAGCTCACGCGCCAGGGCGGCCTCGGGCATGCCGGTCATCCCCACCAGGTCGCAGCCATCCCGCTCCATCCGCCGGATTTCCGCCGCCGTCTCCAGCCGCGGCCCCTGCGTACAGCCATAACAACCCCCGTCGATGACCTCCACCCCCGCCTTCACCGCGGCCGCTTTCATCCACTCGCGCAGCCTGCGGCCATAGGGAAAACTGAAATCCACGTGGACGACCTCGCCGTCCCGTTCGAAGAAAGTATGGGCCCTGCCATGGGTGTAATCGATGAGCTGATCGGGCAACACCAGACACTGGGGAGCCATTCGGGAGGTGATGCCGCCGACCGCGGCCACCCCGATCACGTGGGTGACGCCGCTTTGCCTCAATGCGTACAGATTGGCACGGTAATTGATTTTGTGGGGAGGCACAGTATGGTCTTTCCCGTGGCGCGGCAGAAACACCACCTTCAACCCGCCCAGCCGACCGGAAACCAACGGCGCGGAAGGCTCACCATACGGCGTCGTCACCGTTTCCGCCTCACTGTCGGTCAACCCCTCCAGCGTGGCGAGCCCCGACCCGCCGATGATCCCCAGCCTCATGTCTCCTCCCGGCGGGCATAGATGCCCGGCAGATTACGCAGATACCCCTTGTAGTCCATCCCGTAACCGAAGACATAACGATCGGCGCACCTCAGGCCCACATAGTCCGCGCGGCAGGGCTTGGCGACGGGCAATTGCTTGTCCAGCAGCACACCGATCGACACCGCCCTGGCCCCTCGCTCCAGACAATAATTCCGGATCGCGGCCAGGGTGAAGCCTTCATCGAGGATATCGTCCAGAAGCATCACACTTCGGCCACGCAAATCGACGCCGGGTTCATGCAGCCAATGCAATTCCCCGCCCTTGGTACCCCCGCGGTAACGGGTGACATGAACGCTGTGGAGTTCGAGCAGAAAAGGGAGCTTCAGCAGCAAGTGCCCCGCCACCACCACCCCGCCATTGAGGACACACAAAATCACCGGGTTGCTCGATCCAAGATCACGGGTCATTTCACTGGCCATGCGGGACAAGGCCCGATCGACCTCTTCCCTGGAATACAACAGCTCCGCATCGGCGCGGACCTGCTCGATCTCCTTCAGATCAACCATCGCCTTCCCTTTCCCCGGCCTGTGGAACGGTTTCTTTCAGTTTCTCCAATTGCTTCTCGAGCTTTTCTATCAGGCGAATCAGATTTCCGATCAGAATCCCTGTCCACACCCCAATGGCGAGAAAGCCGATCTCTTCCAGGACCAGGTCGCTCAAATGGGCGAAATAATCCATGATCACGAACGCCACGATCTGCACCCCGAACACGCCGGCGATAATATTCACCTTTTGCGCCAGGGTGGTACGCGGAATCACCAGCATCGCCAGCACAATGCCAATCCAGGCCCCGCTGTAGAGGAACAAGGTGATCTTTTCGAACTTGAACGCCCCGAAGAAGAGAATCAGAACGATCTGGGCGCCAAAGATGGACAGCAAAATTTTTTGTGTGGTAGTCATGGAGTTCTCCGGTTTTGTTCTTCGTTCATTCTTTCAATCAAGGGTTCCAATCTTCTCCTGGCGGCCCGCAGATCCGCTTCGGTCAAAGCGGCGGCACCCGTCGCCAATCCGGCGATTCGCCTTCCCCGGCCGGCATCCCGTCCCACGCGCACGGTATCCAGCAAGAGGGTTCCCTCGTCAGGGCAATTGCAGGCAAGCAGCATATCACAACCCGCCTCCAAGGCCGCCTCCGCCCGGGCCTGAAAATCACCCACACAGGCCGCCCCTTCCATCGCCAGATCATCGCTGAACACGGCGCCGTCGAAACCCATTTCCCGGCGCAGGATCTGCCGCAGCCAGACAGGAGAAAAACCAGCCGGAAGGGTATCGACCAAAGAATAGACCACATGGGCGCACATCACGGCTTCAAGCCCATCGTCCATCAGACGGCGGAACGGCAGCAAATCCCGCCGCCTCAGCTGCTCCAAGGGCCTGGGGTCGTCCGGCAGGGTGACGTGGGAATCGGCCGCCACCCCACCGTGCCCCGGGAAATGCTTGCCCACCGCCGCCATTCCGGCGCGCCGCATCCCTTTGGCATAGGCCCCGGCCAGGACGGCCACTTCGCCGGGGTCGGAAGAAAACGCCCGGTCACCGATCACTTCGCTGACGCCGGCGTCCACATCCAGCACCGGCGCGAAGCTCAGATCCACCCCCACAAGGCGCAGCTCCGCCGCCATGAGAAAGCCCGCCGCTTCCGCCACTTCCAAAGCCGTTTCACGATCTCCGCGGTACAGCTTTCCGAACGCCTCCACGGGCGGCAGGCGGGTGAAACCGGAACGAAAGCGCTGAACCCGTCCACCTTCCTGATCCACCGCAATCAGCACCGGACGCCCCGCCGCCTGGCGAATCTGGCCGATCAACGCCTGGATCTGGGCCGGATCGACATAGTTCCGGCTGAACAAGATAATGCCGCCCACAGCGGGGTGGCCGAGCCATTCCCGCTCTTCCGGCATCAGTTCGGTTCCCCGCAAATCGAGCATGAAAGGCGCTTCATCCCATGGCTGGCGCATCGGAACTCTCCTCCCGTGACAAAATGATACTTTTACGCTTAATCTATCCCCATGAAAGCACCCCATAAAGGACGCGGCGCCGTCACCAACCCTGACGGCCGATACAACGACCATCGACACGAAGACTTCGACGATGGCTGGGAAACGCGCTCGCAGGCACAACCGCCGCCGACCGAAGTCAGCCTGGAACACCCCCGCACCCTCATCTCCCGCAACCGTTCGCCGGACATTCCTTTCGATCGTTCCATCAACGCCTACCGGGGCTGCGAGCATGGCTGTATCTATTGCTACGCCCGCCCCACCCACGCCTGGCTGGGGCTGTCACCGGGACTGGATTTCGAAACCCGGCTCAGCGCAAAACCCCAGGCGGCGAAACTGCTGCGGCGCGAATTGCAGGCACCCGGCTACCGCCCCGCCCCCATCGCCCTCGGCGCCAACACCGACCCCTATCAGCCCATCGAGCGCCGATACCGCATCACCCGGCAGATACTGGAAGTTTTGCGCGAATTCGGCCACCCCTGCACGATCACCACCAAGTCGGCACTGGTGGAGCGGGATCTGGACATTCTGGCTCCGATGGCGGAAAACCGCCTGGTACACGTCAACCTTTCCATCACCACCCTGAAGCCCGCGATCGCCCGCGCAATGGAACCCCGCGCCAGCGCCCCGCACCGCCGCCTCCAGACGGTTGCCGAGTTGCGCAAAGCCGGTATCCCGGTCTCTGTCATGGTGGCGCCGGTCATCCCCGTCCTCACCGACCAGGAACTGGAAAGCATTCTTCAGGCCGCGGCGGATGCCGGCGCCCTCTCCGCCAGCTACATGCTGGTACGCCTGCCCCTGGAGGTCTCGGAGCTGTTCGAGGACTGGCTGCAAACGCATTTCCCCGCCATGGCCGACCATGTGATGAACCGTATCCGCGACAGCCGCGGCGGCCGCGCCAACGACCCGCGTTTCGGCCACCGGATGCGCGGCGAGGGCATCTTCGCCGACCTCATCGCCCAGCGCTTCCGCATCGCCGCCCGAAGGCTCGGACTGAACCGGCCGCTGGAACCGCTGGTCGCCAACCGTTTCCGCGGCGCCCCCCGGCAGCTGACGCTGCTTTGAATCAGCGCGCCACCACCCCGGCATAGATCTCCGCCAGCGGCACGGCGGCATCCACCGATACCAGATCGACCCCGGTATCTTCCGGCCCGTGGATCGCCACCTCTCCGAAAGCGCTTCCGGCACGCCGGAAGACCTCCACCCGAACTTCGTCGGGAGACACCAGCACGTATTCCCGGAGACTGGCGAGCTTCTGGTAATTGAGCAGTTTCTCGCGGCGATCGACATTTTCCGTGGACGGTGACAGCACCTCGATCACCAGCACCGGCGCTTTCAGGAACGAATCCTTCAGGTCGGCGGGCTCGCAGCTGACCACCACATCCGGGTAATAGAAGGCGTCGGCGGCCTCGATCCGCACCTTGACATCACTCATATAGGCGGAACAGAGCGTGCCCTGCAAATGTCGATGTAGAAAAGCGGCGATATTCAATGCCACCCGATTGTGAGCCAAGGTACCGCCCACCATGGCGAACACCCGCCCGGCCACGTATTCGTGGCGAATCTCGCTGTGCCGCTCCCCCTCCAGGTAATCGGCCACCGAAAGCAGCGGAACACGGGCATGCTGTGTCATGACGAACTCCCTCGGTGAACTTCGCGCCTATTATGCCATCCCAGTTATGCTACGATTGTTGAAATTTTACATATCCACGAGGCTCATCATGGCCACGGTCAACTTCTCCGTCCCTGACGATGTCAAAGAAGCCTTTTACAAAGCCTTCGAGGGTGAAAACAAAAGCGCCATCATCGCCCGCCTGATGCGCGAGGCGGTGGCGGAAAAGGAACACCAGCAGCGGCGCAAGACGATCATCGAGGAAATCATCCGTCTGCGCGAGCAAAGCCCCCTGGTCACAGACGAAGAAATCCGCAAGGCCCGAGAGGAAGGCCGATCTTGAAAAACGTGGTGATCGACGCCAGCGTCGCGGTCAAATGGTTTCTGCGCCAGGCGGAAGACGAAGATCATGTACCGGAAGCGGTCGCCGTTCTTCGTCGTATCGGTGACCGCACCCTCCAGCCGATTCAGCCACCCCATTGGCTGGCGGAAGTCGCGGCGGTTCTGGCCAGACGCTACCCGCAAGCCGCCCAACCCGGGATAGAACTCCTGGTAGCCATGGATATTCCCATCATGACCGGGCTCGCCTGTTATCAGCGCGCACTGTTCCTGTCCCAGAATCTCGATCACCATCTTTTCGACACCCTCTATCACGCCACCGCCCTGGAAACCGGCGCCACCTTGATCACCGCCGACCGGCACTACTGGCGCAAGGCCGGCGGCCTCGGCCACATCGCCCTTTTGCACGTCTTCGATCTTCCATGACCCCCCTGCTGACTTTCAAACACGTCTCCCTCGCCTATGGCGCCCATCCCCTGCTCGAGGGGGCCGAACTGACCATCGAAGCCGGCGAGCGCATCGGCCTGATCGGCCGCAACGGCGAAGGCAAATCCACCCTGTTGAAATTGTGCGCCGGCCTGATTCACGCCGATGACGGTGAAATCCGCCGGCAACCGGGCCTGAAAACCGCGCTGCTCGAACAGACGCCCCGTTTTTCGCCCGAAGCGACCGCCTACGAGGTGGTGGCCGAAGGGCTGGGCGACCTCGGCGCCCTGCTCCAGCGCTACCACCGGCTGGCCCGCCAGACCCGGCCGGACATCAAGGCCCTGGAACACCTTCAGCAACAACTGGAGGCGCGGGAAGGGTGGCAATCTCAGCAGAAGATAGAGCAGGCCCTCTCCCGGCTGGGACTCGACCCCGAAACCCTGGCCGGCACCCTTTCCGGTGGCTGGCAACGGCGGCTGGCCCTGGCCCGCGCCCGGGTCGCCGGCCCCGACCTGCTGCTGTTGGACGAACCCACCAACCACCTGGATCTGGATACCATCGCCTGGCTCGAGGACGAACTGACGGCGCTGCCCGGCGCGATCCTGTTCGTCACCCATGACCGCGCCTTCCTGCAAAGACTGGCCACCCGGATCGTCGATCTCGACCGTGGCCGCCTGACCTCCTGGCCCGGCGACTACCACACCTATCTGCGGAAAAAGGCGGCCGCCCTGGAAGCGGAGCAACGCCAAAACGCCGAGTTCGACAAGAAACTGGCGCGGGAAGAAGCCTGGATCCGCCAGGGAATCAAAGCCCGCCGCACCCGCAACGAGGGGCGGGTCCGGGCGCTGGAAAAGCTGCGCCGGGAACGGGCGCGGCGACGCGAGCGCCAAGGCAAGGCCAGGCTCGGGCTGGACGGCGCGGAGCGTTCGGGCAAACTGGTGATCGAAGCGGAAAACCTCGGCTACGCCTACGGTGATCGCGTCATCGTCAGGGATTTCTCCACCACCGTCTTGCGGGGCGACCGGATCGGCCTCATCGGCCCCAATGGCGCTGGCAAAACCACGTTGCTGAAACTGCTGTTACGGCAGCTCGAACCCAGGGCGGGCCGGGTACGCCATGGCACCCGCCTGGAGATTCTCTGGTTCGACCAGCAGCGCGATCAGCTCGACCCGGACAAAACGGTGGCCGAAACCGTCGCCGACGGCAACGACTGGGTCACCGTGAGCGGCCAGCGCCGCCACGTGATGTCCTGGCTGGCCGATTTCTTGTTCACCCCCGAGCGGGCCCGCCAGCCCGTCAAATCCCTTTCCGGCGGTGAACAGAGCCGGCTGCTGCTGGCCAAACTGTTCACCCGCCCCGCCAATCTGCTGGTGCTGGACGAACCCACCAACGACCTGGACCTGGAAACCCTGGAGCTGCTGGAACAACGGCTGGTGGAATTCGACGGCACCTTGCTTCTGGTCAGCCACGACCGCGCTTTCCTGGATAACGTGGTCACCACCACCTGGGCGTTCGAGGGCGACGGCGTCATCTCCGAATATGTCGGCGGCTACGAAGACTTCCTCCGCCAGCGGCCGTCCCCCGATGCCGAAGCGGCGCCCAAGGCGCCCACCGGCAAGCCGAAGGCCCGAAAACCCAAGCGCCCCAAAACCAGGCTCAGCTATCGGGAACGACAGGAACTGGACACCCTGCCTGAAGAAATCGAGGCGCTGGAAACCCGGCAGGCCGAACTCAGCGAACAGATCGCCCAACCGCACTTCTACCGCCAGCAGCGGCCGCAAATCGAAACGGTGCTGGCGGAATTGAAATCCGTGGAAACGTCCCTGGAAGAAAAATACGCCCGCTGGGACGAACTGGAAGCGCTGCGCGAATCATTGGAGTCTTGAGAGCAAGCCGCAAGAGGGGGCTGGCGTTCACCGCCGGCCGGCTCTGGAAAGGTAACGCAGACAGCTTTCATAACGCTCCGGAAAGTCCGCTTTCACCCGCGCTTCCAGACGCCGGGCCAGCACCGGATGCCGTTTGGCGGCGCCGATCAAATGGGTGTACCCCGCCTTTCGAGCACAGGCCGGGTCATAGGCTTCTTGCGGGCCCGGAAACAGGTAGCGCATATTCAGCCGCCGCAGGAACCGGCCTCGCGCCCGGCGGTGAAATTCGATACAGGCGATAAGCGAATACTGTTCGATGAACAGGTTGTCGGCCATATTCCCGCCCAGCCGCATCCACCCGGCCTGGTTGTCCGGATGCTCGACGCTGCGGATGCCCAGATCGGCGTAATAGCGGATGAATTCCACCTCGCAACCGCCGAAAATCCCGCAACAGGCCGCCCGGTCGCAGCGCCTCGCCACCGCCCAGCGCCATTCCTCCGGCACCATGCCGCCGCCCGATTCCAGCGCCTCGACACACGCTCCGGGCCGGTACCAGCTCTCTCCCTCGAAGGGGAAGGATTCGGGGCTCTGGGCGAAAACGGCCGCCGTTTCGAGCCTCGAAGGCAAGCGGTTCCACAAATAGACATCGCTGTCGATATGGACGAACGGCGCTTCCTGGCGGCGATAGGCATGGAGTTTGCCCAGCGCCCACCAGTCGGGATGACAATGCCGCAAACGGTCGAGACAGGTGGAGACGGTTTCAAATTCCAGCCCCAACCCGTCCACCAGCATCCTGGCCCCCGCGCTGTCGGTGATCAGGCAGGTTCGGGGGTAATGCCGCCGGGCCGCCTCCAGAGACAGGATCCACGACAACAGGTGATGTTTCCCACTGTACCAGGCACTGCCGCGGTCATACTCGAAGGGCTTGGTCCAGAACGACCAGACGGCGCGCATCAGAGCAAATCACCACCGATGCCTGTCTCCATCCCCCCGTAGTCGAGGCCACCCCCAGCTTCCCGCTTCCCCGGCGCACGCCCTTCTTCAAGCGGCCGGACCTGAAAACAGACGCCGAAGTCGGCGCTCTCGATGACGCCTCTCAGGGTCAGGACATGAAAGTGGTGCGGGCCGGTCATGGAGTCGGGGCTGATATTCAGCCTGACGCGGATCCAATCCTCTGCGGCATCGAGAACGGCCGTAGAGACCCTATCCTCCGGAAAGGTCACATCCACCGCATCGGCCAGGAAACGGCCGCGCACCGTGACCACGGTGGAAGCCCCCAGCCGGCTGTCGGCCGGTTCGACGCCGGTGATGGCGCACCTGTCCAGACCGACGGTGAAAGAGGTTTGGTACTCGATTTTGTTCAACACACGCCATCCTTCTTCCTCAGAAGACCCGGGGCGACACCCGGCCATACGTCAAAAGGGATTCCGCTTCCGCAACAGACAAAGGGGATAAGTGTATGCAACCACGCCCTGTGGTTTCAATTTTTTTGCAGGAACTCCAGCCCTTCGGAAACAACCGACCATCATGCCCGGAACGGGGACATTTCTGAATTGGGTTGACAGACGGCCATCCCCGGGAGTTTCGTGTATGCTAGGCTTCATCAGGAGTTCCACCACAAGCCGGCCCAAAACCATGAACACACCGATCGAATCCTTCAACACAGAAACTCTCGGCCGCAAGATGCCCGGCTTCAACGTGCCGGCGCTGGCGATTCCCGCCCTCGTCCTCGTCATGCTCGCCTTCATGGCGGTGTACACCATCGAAAGCGGCAACGTCGGGGTGCTGAGCACCTTCGGCAAATACGACCCGGAGGAGAAGGAACCGGGCCTGCACCTGAAACTGCCTTTCGTCCAGACCGTCAAGGTATTCGACGTGCGGCTGCAGACGGTCAACTACAAGAGCGCCAAGGATCTGCCGGACCAGGGCGGCGTCATCAACAAACCCGCCATCGAGGTGCTCGACAACAAGAACCTGCCCATCGGCGTCGAGCTGACGGTCCAGTTCACCCCCGACAAGAAGGAGGCAGCGGAAATCCTGACCCGCTATGGGGCCAACTACTTCGAAAAGCTGATCAACCCCATCGTCCGCGACGTGGTGCGCGACGTCATCGGCAAGTACCAGGCCGAGAAGATCGCCGCCGACCGCACCGTGATCGCCAAAGAAATCCGCGCCGTTTTGGGGGAGAAGTTCAAGGAACTGCCGTTCCACCTGCACGATGTGGCGCTGCGCAACATCCGCCTGCCCCAGATCGTCCTCAAGAAGATAGAGGAAGTGCAGCTGGCCAAACAGGAGGAGCAGCGCCTGGCGATGGTGGAAAAACAGGCGGAGAAGAACCAGAAGATCAAGACCATCGAAGCCAACACCAAGCTGATCGAGATCACCACCCAGGCCAAGGCCCAGGCGGAGAAGAAACGCATCGAGGCCGACGCCAAAGCCTATCAGATCATGAAAGAAGCCGAGGCCGTCGCCAAGGCCAACCAGCTGGTGGCCGCCTCCATCACCGACCGGCTGATCCGGTACAAATCAGTGGAAAAGTGGAACGGCACCTATCCCGCCACCCTGATGCAGGGCGGCGACAAGGGCCTGCTCCTGCAACTGCCGCCGGCGCGGTGAGGCCATCTCCATCATGGCAACGCGATCCCCCGAATCCGCTGATACAGCGTCACGGCGTAGGAATCGGTCATGCCGGCGACGAAATCGGTGGCGAGCAGGGCCCGTTGGTAGGGAGATAACTCGGCCGGATCGGGCAGCGGCCGGGGCATGAGCCGGAGCAGGGTGCGGCTGCGGGAACCGGCGGCGTCGCCCCGGGCGGCACGGTCTTCGATGGCGCCGACGAAGGCGTCGAGCAGGCCGGCGATGACCTCGAAACCACACGCCTTGACCTCCACCACCGGGCGGGCGTCGTAGACCCGCTCCCGGGCCACCCGCTTGAAGGCGGCGAAGGCATCGGCCTGGTCGATGTGTTCGAGCAAGGGCCGGTCGAATCGTCCCCGAATCAAGGCGTCGTAGCGCGCCTCGAACACGGCGGTCACCTGGCGGATAACCCGGTCGATGGTGACCGAGCGGAAATAACTGGCGCGCTGGGATCGGTCGGCCAGTTGCCGGGCGCGGCGCCAGTGACGCTCCGCCAGGAACGGGCGATGGAGCTGGCATAGGGTGTCGAAATCCACCACCCCGGCCTTGAAGCCGTCCTCGATGTCGATCACGTGATAACAGATGTCGTCGGCGGCCTCCAGCAGGAAGGCCAGGGGGTGACGGTGCCAGGCCGTCCCTGTCCCCGCCTTGGGCAGCAGGCCGACGGTTTCGGCCACCTCCCGGAACAGCGCCTGTTCGCTCTGGAAGAAACCGAACTTGCGCCCGCCCGCTCCCTGCGCCTGGGCCGGCTCGACCAGCGACGCCCGGGGATATTTGGCCATGACCGCGAGCATGGCGCAGGTCATCTGCAGCCCGCCGGGCTGCCCCGGATTTTGCAGCACGCACAAGGTGCGGAATCCTTGGGCGTTGCCCTCGAATTCGAGCAGGTCGCGGCGCTCGGCCTCCGTCAGCCGCGCCAAACCCGTCCAGGCGGCGAACCACTCGCGGATGGCGTCTTCGCCGGCGTGGCCGAACGGCGGGTTGCCGATGTCGTGGGCCAGGCCGGCGGCGGCCACCAGGGTGCCCACGTCCTGGGGCACCACCACGTCCGCCACCTCGGGATCGCGGCGGCGGATCACCTCGGCCGCCAGCATCCCCAGGGAGCGGCCGACGCTGGCCACCTCCAGGCTGTGGGTCAGCCGGGTGCGGACATAGTCGCTCTTGGCCAGGGGGAACACCTGGGTCTTGTCCTGGAGACGGCGGAAGGCGGAGGAGAAGATCAGGCGGTCGTAATCGCGGGCGAATTCGGTGCGCGGCGGCTGGCCGCCGTCGTCGGCCGCGGGCTTTCCCAGCCGCCGGGTGGACAGCAGCCGGCGCCAGTCCATGACGGGCTCGGCCGAAGGATTCACCGCCGAGACGCCGAGAACGTTTTCATGTCGCCGTCGTTCCAGGCCGTGGATTCACGATCCCGGGCCCTCACGGCCACAACCGCTTCCACCACGGTTCCGGCGCGGGCGGTTCGCCCAAGCCCATCGCCCGATAGATTTCCGCCAGGGGCCAGCCGGTCAGCCGGTGCAGATTATCGGCCTGCTGGCGCAGCCTTTGGGGCAGGAGCTCGCTTCGGTAACGCTTGGCCTCGGGGCAGTCGTCGCTGCCGTCCCACGGGTGGCGCAGGACGTAGCGGGCCTGGAAGTTGCTTTTGTCGCCGGTCTGGTGGAGGCGCAGATCGTCGGGGAAGGTTCGCGCGTCGTAACGCAGGTGCAGTCGGGTGACGAACACGTCCACCGGACGCGGCGGAGCGATCCGTGGCTTGGGCAGGGGCCGGACAGGGGGCGCCCCGGTCAGCCACATCACCCCCAGTTCCCGCAGCTCGCTGCGGCTCAGGGGCTGGGCAGCACATGGATCGCACCAGGCCATGTTCCAGGCGTATTCGGTGAACACCGCCCGGCCGCCGTGTTCTTCCACCTGGCGGGCGAAGAGGTCGCGGTAGAATTCCGCGAACCGGTCCTTGACGTACAAGGGGATTTCCTGCCCGGACGGAATGCGGACGGTGGGATAGTTGGCGGTCTCCACCCGGCCGCGGCGGGTCAACAGCCAGAAGAACAACTCCTGCCTGCCTTGGGCGTTGAGGGTGCCGAGCCGGATGGGCAACATGAACTTCGGCGTCTCGTAGGCCACCTGCAGGGGACGCAAATAGTTGAAGCCGGTCCTGGCGAATTCGTCCAGATTCACCCGGGCGACGAAGAAACGCATCCCCTGCTTGAGATAGCTGCCCACCACCGCCTCGGCTCCCGCGGGGAGGCGGTAGCCGTTCTCCTTCAGCCAGGTGACCAGACCGGCGCTTTCTGTGGCCGAGAGGATCAGGATGTCGTACTCGCCCACCGTGTAACGGGCCTCGACGGTCACCCCTAGAGCCTTGGCGCGGGCCACCGCCCCCTCGCCCGGGGCCGCCGCGTTCATGGCCTTCATTTCCATGCGGTAGAGACGGCGGCAGGGATTGGGGTCGAAATATTCCACCAGCCTCGGGGCGGTATAGGCGTCGAGATGGTCGATGACGGCGGTGCTGGCGACATGGATCTGTTCCCGCTCGATGAAGCTGGGCACCGGGATGACGATGGCGAAGTCCTTCACGTCCCCCTGAAAATCGTTGGCCATGGTCAGCACGGTGCGTTCCCCGTCGCGGGCCATCACCACTTTGGAGGAACGGTTGTACAGGCCGGTATCGGCCCGGGCCACGTAGAAACCGCAGAAAGCCTGGGAAACGGCGGGAAGCAGGCACAGCATCAACATCCACAAGCGCATGGAATCACCTCCTGAAAGCGGCAAGGCCTGTCGGCCAGGTGTAACGCTCCCCCGGAAACCACCGGTTGAGCAACGGCACCAACGGGGTGCAAACGGCCAGGGCGTAAAACAGCCCTTCGTTGAGATGGAAATGATATTGAAGCACATATCCGGTCACCGCCACCACCACGGCGAAGCCGATTCGCGCCAGGCGCCGGTCCGGCAGGGTCATGGGATCGGAAATCATGAAGAAGGCGAAAACCAGCAGGCTGATGCTCTGCAAATGCAACAAGGGAATGGCGGCCGGATCGCCCAACCACCCGCTGCGGGCGAAGACCAGCGCGCTCCAGGCGGCCAGAAAAGCCAGGGTGATGTCGCTGCGGCGGGTGTGATGCACTATCCACATCCCCATGCAGGCGGCCGCGAAGGCCAGAAACGCCCCGAGCCCCCACTGCCCCGGCGACACCCAGACGCGGCCGCTCAGAAGAAGCGTCACCACGATGGCCAGACAGGTGGGATTGAACAGGTGGCGGCCATCGACCCGGATGAGGAACTTGCCGCCAATGGTGATCGCCGCCGCCACCAGCACCCACAGCCAGGAATCGGTGTGCAGCAGCAGGCCCAGCGACAACGAGGAAATCAGGGGGCTGCGGAAATCGAACCGGACGCCGCGCCAGCGGCAAAAAAGCCATTGCAAGGCCAGGGCGGAAACGGGATAAAGCAGATAGACCCAGCGGGGCCCCGGAAAATCCAGCCAGCCCAGGCCGTAGATCAGCATCCCCGCCAGGGCCATGAGTTGGAGGTGACGGGGATCTTTCACCGGCCCGTCCTCACTGCTTGACGAACCGGCCCATCTCGGCTTCCCCCAAAACCTTGCGCAGATCCCCGCTGCGCACCTGGATGGACCAGCCCAGCACACCGGCTCCTATGAACACCTCCTCATGGGCGAAAATCCCCTCGTCCACCAGCACGCGCACCGAATCGGGAAGCGCCACGGGCGGCACCGCTCCCACGGGGTAGCCGGTGGCATCCAAAACTTGGTCGAATTCGGCCATGGTCAGGCGGCGCTCTTCCACGTGCTTGCGCAGCTTGCCCCAGTCGGCGCGGGCGGTGGCAGGCGCCGCCAGCAGCACGAAACCGCCGCTGCCGGTACGGAACAACAGGCTGCGGACGATCTGCCCGGGCGTCATCCCCTTGGCCTCGACCAGCTCTTCCAGGGAGCGGATGGGCTTTCGGTCCGGATCGAGGGGGATTTCGATCCAGCGATACGAGATTCCGAGGCGGTCGAGCCACCGGGACACGGGGGAAGCGATCTGTTCTGTCATCCATTCACCTCACTGGAAAAACGTTACCACCGAAATTCTGGAATGATAGAACCTTGCGCCTTTCAATGCCATGCCCGCTCCGGCCGTCATCCCAGCGGCGCGAACAGTTCCTTCAGATCCTCCGCGCTCAAGGCCGGCCCCTGTTTGCCACCCTTGCCGTAGATCCCTTCGGCCAGGGCCTGCTTCCTGGCCTGGAGCTTGAGTATCCGCTCTTCCACCGTATGCTCGGTCATCAACTTGTAGACGAACACCGGTTTGTCCTGACCGATGCGGTGAGCGCGGTCCATGGCCTGGGCTTCCACCGCCGGGTTCCACCAGGGATCGTAGAGAATCACGGTGTCGGCCTCGGTCAGGTTCAGACCCACGCCTCCCGCCTTGAGAGAGATGAGGAACAGATTCGCTTCACCGCTCTTGAACCGCTCGATGGCTTCATCGCGCTTGCGGGTCTGGCCGGTCAGCTTGGCGTAGGCGATCTTTTTCCGCTCCAGCTCTTTTTCGATCAGCCCCAGCATTCCGGTGAACTGGGAGAACAGCAGGATCCGCCGTCCCTCCTCCAGAAGTTCCGGCAACATCTGCAACAGCAGATCGAGCTTGGCCGACGGGAGATTGCGCGCTTTGGACAATTTGACCAATTGCGGATGACAGCAGACCTGGCGAAGCTTCAGCAGCGCGTCGAGAATGGCGATCTGGCTGCGGGCCAGCCCCTTGGCCGCCACCGCCTCGCGCACCTTCGCCTCCATCGTCACCCGGATGCTTTCGTAGAGGGCCGCCTGGTTGGGATACAATTCCACCGTGCGGACGATCTCGGTCTTGGCGGGCAGATCCTTCTCCACCTCGGCCTTGGTGCGGCGCAACAGGAAAGGGGCGATGCGGCGAACCAGGCGCCGGCGGCAATCCTCGTCCCCGTGCTTTTCCACCGGGGTACGGTAAAGGCGCTTGAACTGCTCCTCGCTGCCCAGAAAACCGGGCATGACGAAATCGAACAGCGACCACAGTTCTCCCAGGTGATTTTCCAGCGGGGTGCCGGTCAGGCAGAGACGGTAACTCGACTTCAACCGCCGCAGCGCCCTGGCCGCCTTGGTGCGGGGGTTCTTCACCGTCTGCGCCTCGTCCAGGATCACGAACGACCACATCTGGTCTTTCAGCTGCGCCTCATCGCGGACCAGCAGCGGATAGGTGGTCAGGACCAGATCGTGAGCGGGTATCGCCTCGAACCGTTCATGACGCGCCGGGCCGTGCAATACCAACACCTTCAGATCCGGGGCGAAACGCTCCGCCTCGCGCCGCCAGTTGCCCATCAGGCTGGTGGGCGCCACCACCAGGGCAGGCTTGTCCAGCCGGCCGGCTTCCTTTTCCAGAAGCAAATGGGCCAGGGTCTGAACCGTCTTGCCCAGCCCCATGTCGTCGGCGAGGATGCCGCCCAGGTCGTATTCCCGCAGGAACTGGAGCCAGCTCAGGCCGAACTGCTGATAGGGACGGAGCCGGCATTGCAGCCCCGCAGGCGGCGCCACGGTTTCTATCCCCTGAAAGTCCCGTAACCGCTGACCCAGCCGGCGCAGCCGCTCGGCTCCCTTCATCTGCAACCGCGCGTCCTCTTCCAGCTCCGCCAGCCGCGCGGCATCGAAGCGGGACAGGCGCAAAGACGCCTCGTCGTATTCGCCGTCGAACAGCTCGAACACGGTTTCTATGAAGGGCCGCAGACGGTCGGCTTCCAGGGTCAGAAACCGCTGTTCCCCCAAAGGCACGGTCAACTGGCCGGGCAACTGGTCGGGACGGTCGTATTGTTGCAGCAAAGGCAGCAACAGCGGCAACAACGGGATCTTCCGGCCATCGATCTCGAGATCGAACCGCAGGTCGAACCAGCCTTCTTCGTCTTCCTCGACTTGAGCCTCCACGGCGCTGCCGTCGAGGAAGCTGGGACGGAAATCCTCACTCCTGACGACCTTCCAGCCTTCCCGCTCCAGCCGGGGCAGCGTTTCCTGGAGAAATTCCCGCCAGACGCCGGCGCCGCCTTCCTTCACCTGGAAGCACCCCCGTGGCACTTCGGCCAGCCCCGCCTGGCGCAACGTGGCGGCACAGTTCTCCTCGGCTTCCAGATCGCGGTGCAGCCGCAGCAACCCATCGTCCCCCTGCAACACCACCACGGGGCTCGCTTTCTCTCGCTCGCAGACACACAATTCGTAATCGAAAGCCAAGCGCGCCCGGTAGGGCAGCTCGCCTTCCTCCCTCAACTCGAGATGGAGCACCGGCGTCGGCGTGCGGCCCTCCAGTTCCTCGATCTCCACCGGCAGCGGCGGCGGAATCGGGAGGTCGGCGTAGTCGGTCAGCAGCGCCGCGGTGAAAGTCGCCAGTTCCTCCACCGGCAGCAGCGGCGCGGCCAAGAGCCTCTCCCATTCCATTCCGCCCAGGGAGGAAACGTCCAACGGCCCCACTTCCCCCGTCGCCCGGTCGAGCCAAAAAGGGGGTTCGGTGCCGAGCAGGTCCGCCTCCGGCTCGACCCGGGCGCGCATCCGAAAGCCCCTCGGCTCCCGCTCCCACTCCAGCCTGAGGCGGCGTTGCCCGCTGACGGGGTGCAGCCGGTTGGCGGGTGATTCCAGACAGCAGCGGCCGGTGGCCAGCATCTCTTCCAGCACGGCATGACCCAGCTTGCCTTCCAGCAAGCTCTGCTGATCGCCTTCCCACAACGGCTCGAGCATCTTGAGAATCACCCTGTCATGATCCTGCAGACACCTGGAAGAATTGTAGGCGTATATATACCCCCAACCACCCACGATCCCCTTGGCCGCTCGCCCCACGCCGGGCGCGCCGTCCTTCTTGATCCGTGCGATCTGCAACTTCAATCGCGGAGCCCGGCCATCGGGGTCGGGCTCGATCACATAGAACAAACAGCTCGAGCCGGGCTGCAACGCCGTGGTTTTTTTCTCCGGATTCCGGAGTGAGGCCAGCCACTCCGCAGCCCGCCTCCTGCCAGGACGGCTGTGCGTCTGATACTCCAGACAGGCGGCCACCACATGCTTGCAGTTGTAATCCATGGGACAAGTACACTTCCCATCGATGAAGAGCTGATTTCCCCGCAACTGCAAGGTGATATGCTGATCGTAAAGCCGCCCGCCCCTGCCTTCGACGGAGGACTCCACCACCGCCAACCCTTCCGTCTCCCGCGCCTCGAAGCTCACCACCCGGCCTTGCTGAAAATATTCCATACCGCGCTCGAACGCGGGGCTGCCGCACGCCCGCCTGATCACCATGTTGGGAATGGGAATGGCCACTGTTTTCTTCCTGACTATAAACCGTTCATTCTAACCAGATATCTCAGACACTCGCCAGCCAATGACAATTCCCGATTTTCTGGTAAAATACCCGATCCAGTCCGGAGAGGTGTCCGAGTGGTTGAAGGAGCACGACTGGAACTCGTGTATACCCTAACCGGGTATCGAGGGTTCGAATCCCTCCCTCTCCGCCAAATTACAGAAAGGCACTTGGGTAAACCCACCCGAGTGCCTTGTTTTTTGGAAAAGGCTGTTTGAGGGAGGGATGAGAACCCAATCAGAGGGTTCGGCAAAGCCGAAAATCACTCCACAACGGTACGCCGGCCGCTGCGCAGGGCCTTGATGATGGCGTTCAAGGCCCTGCAGTTGCCCCGCGCATCTTCGATGGAGAGCGCCGGTGGACGGTCTTCCAGGATACAGCGGGAGAAATGCTCGATCTCCAGGCGGAAGTGGTCGGCTGTGGGCAGCCATTCTTCGTGGAATCTGCCATCGCCGGTCCACCAGCTGATGACGGGCGTATCGCCCGCCTTGGCCCAGACGTTGTGGCACTTGAGGCCGCCTTCGGTGCCGATGAGTTCGTATTCGGCGCGGCGGGCACGCTGGAAACTGAAATCGGCCTGGGCGAAGCGGCCATCGCCATAGTCGAGAATGGCGCTGGTGCTCACATCCGCTCCGTGATCGTTGAAACTGGCCAGAGCAACGGCGGCGGAGGACTCGTGCTCGAAGAAGAAACGGCAACAGTGGACCGCGTAGCAGCCGATGTCCCAAAGCGCGCCGCCGCCCTCGTCGATCGAGCGGGAAATACGATAGAGCCGGGCGTCGGTCATGGGAAAGGAGAAGGTAGCGCGGACGCTGCGGATCCGCCCCAGGGCGCCGGAATCGATGATCTCCCACACCCGTTGATGCTGGGGGTGAAAGCGGTACATGAACCCTTCCATCACCTTGAGATTCCCGGCCTTTGCGGCAGCCTCGATGGCATCGATGTCCTCAGGCCCGAGCGCCATCGGTTTTTCCACCAACACATGCTTGCCGTGTTCCAGCACTTTCGGCGCCCATTCTCCGTGTTCCTCGTTGGCCATGGGCAGATAGACCGCGTCCACATCGGCATCGGCGAGCAGGGTCAGGGGATCGTCAAAGGCTTTGATCGAAGCAGCATCCAGGCCACACTCCCGCAACAAGCCGGCTGCGGCGCCCGGCCGGCGGCTGGCGACGGCCACCAGCCTGGCATTTTCGGCGGAGACGATGGCCGGCAACATGACTTTGCTCATGCGGGCGGCGCCAAGAATGCCCCAGCGGACTTTGCTTTCTGACATGTTCCCTCCTTTTTCGAGCAGGCTTTTCAACAGCGGCCAGCTTAACGCGGCGGTCAGCCACACTCAAATCCTTTGCAACAATGCCCTTTCGCCATCGATTCGCGCCATATTTGGTTTGATTTTCGTACCCGATATGGCTGACACTTTCCACGACGACATCCAACACCGGCACAGTAGGGGAACCATGTCTTTGAAAAACCACCCTTTTGGAATCCGACGGGCTATCATACAGTCAATGCTCTTTGCCTTCGCTCTTTCCGGATGCGGCGGCAACACTATTCAAAAGCCGGAACCGCCTCAATCCATGAAACTCACCGATACCCGCTGGGTTCTCCTGGAAATCGACGGCGCACCCGCCCCTCGCGGCAACAAGGGCAGGTATCCGGAGTTGGTTCTGACGGCGGAAGGCAAAGTGAGCGGTTTTGCAGGATGTAACCGCTTCATGGGCGCTTATCATTTAACCCAATCCCGGTTGCAAACCGGCCCCCTGGCCACCACCAGAATGGCTTGCCCCCAGGGAATGGAATTGGAGCCGCGATTCTTGCAAACCTTACAATCGGTCGACCGGTTCCGGATCGAGGGCGACACTTTGAATCTTTATGATGCCGAAGGTCATTTGATTCTTCGGTTTGGCAAATCTTCCACCGAGTAATTTGCGCTTCCAGGTGGCTATGTCCATGTCAGCCGGGGAGTGCTGGCTCTGGCCGACCCCGAAGACGAACCGGGCTGAGTGACCGGGCATGTCGCGCACAAGGCAAGGGGAACACCAGCCGCCCTGCTCAAACGCGCCTACAGAGCATTTGGGACGAAGGAACCTGCGCCATTGCCAACGGGCTTGACAGGGGCATGGGCCAGTGGATCAAAATCGCACTGGCCGGGCCATTATGAACGGCTGTTTCACCGCTCCTCCCTGAACAGCAAACAGTGCCGTGAAAAAGTTACCCCGCAGGGCGGTCAGCCGGAAACAGGAATGCGGATTTTCTGTCCCGGAAAAATCTTGTCGGGATCCTGAATCACTTCCCGGTTGGCTTCGAAAATCCTGGGATATGCCATGGCATCGCCATAGTACCGTTTGGCGATGAGCGAAAGGGTATCCCCTTTCTGGATGACATAGTATTCGACCTTTTCCTCCACTGCGGCTTCCGGGGCAGGAGACGTGACTTCCAGCTCGTCGTTGACGTTCTCCACACCCTTGATATTTCCCGCCAGCAATATCGCCTTTTCGACCGCGACGAAGGATTCCGCCTGCCCCTTCAAGGTGGCCGAACCATCCTCGTAAGCGACCTCCAGGTTTTCCACGCCGGGATTGTTGGCCTCTATGTGTTCCTTGATCTTTTCCGCTGCTTCCTCATCACTGGTAAACAGATCCGGTCCAACGTTCTTCACGAAATCGAGCAAACCCATCGTATTCCCCCTTACCTGAAAAATTTTTGCGCCAGATTCAACACATCGTCCATGACATCCCCGTCATTGTCCATATCGAGAAAATCCAGGAAAACCGAGGCCATGGTCGAACCCTCCACCGCGCCGGGCGACAACCCTTGGCCCAACATTCCCTTCTTCTCGCCTTCCTTTCCCAATACCCCCATCAACAAGGTCGCCGCCAGGGGCAACAATTGCTTGACGATATCGGGACTGGTGCCGGCCTGCTCGGCCACCCGGGTGGCGACATTGCGGCTGACGTCCTTGCTGCCGAACACCTTGCCCAAAATGGCGTTGCCTTCCTGAAGCGTTTCGTCCCTTTCAAGCACTTCGGGGTTGTCGAGCACCTGCTGCGCTCGCCCCTGGGACAACTCGCCGACGAGTGATTGCAATTGATTCGGGTCGCCGATCTGTCTTTTGACGCCCTGCCCCAGGGCAGGCATCAACCTCGCCAAAAGATCGGCGGCCTGATCCTCCGGAACGCCCACTCTGCGGGCGACCTGACCGATGACCGCCGGCCCGCCGTTTTGCATGATCAATTCGAGTACGTTCATGATACATCCCTTCCCTCTGATTCAATATTCCAGCAACTTGGGCAGCTGTTTGGCTTCCTCCACCCAGGTTGCCACCTGAGCCTGGCTCGGAGGCTGTTTGACCAGCCCCTCCTGTTCGTTGATTTCCATAATCTTCTTGTGCAGGTTGTCCGGTCTCCTCGTCGCCAGCTCCTTGACCGTATCGACCCCGGCCTTTTCCAGCAGATTGGAATAGGCAGAGCCGATGCCTTTCACTCTCGCAAGATCAGCGCGGTTGGCAAGCTCCAGAATATCGCGCGCCGCAACCCCAACCTGTTTCGCCAACGCATTTCTTTGCCTGGGAGTCTTGGCCGCTTCCAGGAGCTGGTCGCTGTTGCCGATTCCCTCCTCTTTCAGTTTTTGTTCCAGCTCGGGCGTCATGCCGATCAGTGCATTCAATTCCATCGTCATTTTCAAATTTCACCCTTTCGTTGATGACCACAAATGCTCACATTACCTTTCCTCGCCGCAGAGATACAAGCCTCCCCCGGAAAACGCGAGAGATCCCGATCCCGCCGCATTGTCGAAGGCCATGGCTGAATCCCGACTGAATGGCTCGCCTCGCGGCGACGGCAGGTAGAGCGACATCCAAAATGTAAATCAAGCCGATTCGCAAAAATGAAAGCCTGCTCCTCACCCTGCTCAGCGAGGTGGCAGAAAACGGTTGCCTTCCATCCGCAACCCGGGCAACCGGGTGTCTTCGCCAATATTATGCGCCGGCGGCCACTTTTCGGCCGTACGCGAAAAGGCGATGCGGTTGCCGTTGCCATTGGCCTGGAAGAGGTTGCCGCGCAAGGTCACGGAGGGCCCCTGGTAGACCACCGGATAGGCGCTGTTATGGTGGATATGATTGTCGCGGATCAGCAGATCGGGGGCGTCATAAGCGGCGATGCCCACGGTGCCGCTGCCGTCGAGTTCGGATTCGGCGATCTCCACAGATTGACTGTTTTCTATCTGGATCACCGTACCCAGACATCCGGCCGGCCCCGAAGGCTTGGCGTGCCGGGCATGGATGCCGATGATCGACACCTGTGAGCTGTCACGGATCTCGATCACGTTGTAGTCCGGTGACTCCAGGATCAACCGCGCACCCCGGGCCTCCAGCCGCAACCCATGGATACCAACGATGCGCAAAGGGGACAGGGTACGGTAGGTTCCGGGTTCGAGACGGACCGTGACCGGCCGCGGCCCTTTCTCCAGCAACCGTTTCAAGGCGTCGATGTCACCGACCTGCAATACCGTTGCGGCTTCGGAAACGGCCGTTTTGCCCGGAGCCTGCTTGCCCAACGGCATTTCGCGGGGCATGCAAGCCAGCAACAAGCCGGCACAGGTAAACAAGATCAGCAGGGAACGTGTCATGGCCAGGTCCACGTCATTCAAACAGGTAACGCATCGGTCCAAGAAGCAGGTGGTTCGATTCGAAAGCCTCGCCGGCAGGGAGGCCGGCGTGGAGCCTACAGGGAGGTATTTACGGCGTTTTTCGAATCGGACCACCTGCCTCAACCTCGATAGGCGACGAATCCCTGGAATCATGGCAACCTCCTCTTGACAACCATGCGCCCCCCTCAAGAAATCAAGAGGGTGAATCATTATAGCCAGCGGCCGGACGACCGGGCTGCCGCGCGAATCCACCGCGGAATCATGCCACCGCCCGATGCAGATCGGCCAGAAATCCGGTCAACATCTCCCGATCCACATGGGGCATCACCACCACATGGGCGTATTCCCGCCTCCCGGCTCCGATTTCCAGATGCATGGTCGCCAGGGCGTACTTTTCCACTATCCACCGCCCTGGGTGGCGAAAAAAGATGATGTTGGAAAGATCGTTGACCCGCCGGGGCCGCAGCATGGGAAAGTCACGTTCGAGCCGATCCAGCAACCAGGCCGTTCGCCTCAAGATCGTCCGGGCATCTTCGGCCTGGACGGCGAGCGCCTCGGGGGTGGAAAAAAAATAGAATTCGGCGGGTTTGACCGCATCCCTCGAACAGGTGATCGTGCCGGGTGCGTGGCCGATATATTCGGCATTGTGGATCTGACGATACCGTTCATTGAACCGCTTGAAATTGTTCCGGGTGGTGATGAACAGCCCCGCCGGGGAGGGAAAACCGAAGAATTTGTGGCACGATACGGCGATGGAATCGTAACGGCCCGGTGGGCCGTTGGGTGCGCGATGGCACACCTCCCCCGCCCCGGAAGTGTGGGGGAGATAGCCGCCAAACAACGCCGCATCCAGATGCAGATAGCTCTCCTTCCCCTGCAATACTTGCCGGATACGGTCCACCGGGTCAATCGCACCCTTGAAGGTGGTTCCGATGGTGGCCACCACGAGGGCCGGATGAGCTGGATTTTGCGCCAACTTCCTTCCCAGATCCTGAGGATCCATGCCGGCATCCGGCAAGGTACCCACCCATACGGCCTCAAGTCCCAGCAGATCACACAGGATCTGGATCGAGTAATGGGCCTCGCGGGTGAAGTAGCATTTCGGCGCCCGGCCGGTGCGCGCCTTCAGCAGCGTTCTGCCCATATACATGCCGTGGAGGTTGCTGTCGGTGCCGCTGTGGGAAAGGAAACCCCAGGTGTCCGAAGGCAGAAAACCATAGATACGCCCAAACCTGAGAATCAGTTCTCTCTCGAAATCATGGGTGTTGAAAGAAACCGGCACGGAACCGAAAGGATCTCCCACATTGTTGTGGGCGAAGCGTCCGATGCCTTCCGCGAACAATCGTTCCCGCCAGGCGAAAAAAGCAGCCGGCAGCGCCTTCATGTTGACGGGATATCCCAGGATACGCCCTCCCCGTTCTCCCGACCAGCCTTTCGCCTCAGCAACTAACGTCATCCCCCACGAACCGCCGTCGTGTTACCATGATTCCTCCCGATTCAACCTTTCATTTTTCAGGCAAAACTGTAACCAACCATTCCATTGGCAGCAAATGGAGCACGACCCCATGAAAAAACTGATTCAACTCTCTTTACTCTGTTTTCCCCTCGTCGTCGCCGCCCAACCGCCGGCCATGAGCCGTCAGGACATGGAAAAGATGATGCAAGGGATAGAGGAGTGCATGAGAAACGTCGACCGGTCCGCCATAAAATCCATGGCTTCGAAAGCGAAGGCGATGCAAAAAAGGATCAAAGCCCTGTGCCAGGCCGGCAAGCGCGACCAGGCACAAAACCTCGCCTTTGAATTCGCCATCGAGACAGCCTCAAGCGAACCCATGAAACAGGCGCGAAAATGCGGCGAAATGATGCGGGGAATGATGCCGCGAACCCCTTTTCCCTCCGAGGATGAGTTGAAACAGAGCCACATTTGCGACCGTTACTGAAATGCGGGACCCGGTTTCCTGCCCAGTTTTTTCAACAGGATCGCCATGGGGCAGAACCCGGTAAAGGCGGACTGGAGCATATTCGCTCCGACGAAGGCGGTCAGCCACAGCCACCGTTGGTCGTGGAACACCGCCAGTGCCACGGAGAGCAAGATCATGGTTCCCGCCACGGCGAATACGATTCGATCGATGGTCATCATTCTCCCTCCCACATACCCGTTCGTTTTCTCATTCTACCTGTTATCCTGACCCATATGGTTCCAAATTCCCGGTAATCGAAGGAGGTATGCCCATGCAATCGACGCCATCCATCCTGCCCGATCTGATCGATGCGGTTGCGGCCACGATCGAATCCCATGCCGAAGAAGTCACTCAACTGGACCAGACCTTGGGAGACGGCGACCACGTCACCAATCTGCAACGGGGATTGAAAAAGCTCATGGAGCAGAAGGAAGCACTGGCCGCCGCGGAAGATTGGAGCGCCGCCATGCAGAAGATCGCCATGAGTGTCATGTCCACGGTGGGTGGCGCGTCGGGTTCTCTCTACGGCACCCTGTTCATGGCCTTGTCCAAAGGGCTGAAGGGCAAGCCGGTGGATCTGCCGACTTTTGCGCGGGCATTCGCTGAAGCGGTCGATGCGGTCAAGAAACGCGGCCGGACGGAAGTGGGGGAAAAAACCATGGTAGACACCCTGGCTCCCGTTGCCGACGCGCTGCTCACGGCCGCCGACGCCTCCCTCCCTCTTGCCCAGGTGCTGCACCAGGTCAGGCAAGCGGCCGAGAAAGGAATGGAATCGACCCGCGACATGCTCGCCACCAAAGGACGGGCCTCTTACATGGGCGAACGCTCCAGGGGCATCATCGACGCCGGCGCCCGGACCAGCCAGCTGATGATCTGCGCCATCGCCGACAGGCTGGGCGCCTAGCCCGGATATTCCCCCGCGCAGGGGAGAAATGAGAAAGTATCCGGGCTAACATCCCCAGCGCAGGGCCGGGGTCAGCACCGGCGCATCCCACAACCGTATCAGCTCGTCGTCCAGCAGGGTGAGGGTGAGAGAACATCCCGCCATATCTAGGGCAGTGGTGTAGTTGCCCACCAGCGAACGATGCACCGCCACGCCCAGTCTGGTCCAGAATTCGTGGGCCAGTTCATAGACCAGGTACAGCTCCATCAAAGTGGTCGATCCCAGACCATTGACATGAAGCAGCACCTTCTGTCCCGGAGATGGCCTGATTTCCTCCTCGATGGCGACACACAAGGTCTTGACGATTTCGGTGGCGCTGGCGAAATCGGCCACTTCACGGCCGTGCTCGCCATGAATCCCCACGCCGATCTCGGTCTTGTCCGGCGGCAGATCGAAAGTCGGCCCGCCCAGCGCCGGGACGGTGCATCCGCTCAATGCCACCCCGATGCTGACGGTGGCGTCGGCCACCCGGTCGCCAAGTGACTTCAAGCGACCCAGATCGGCACCCTCCTCGGCGGCAGCCCCCAGAATCTTCTCCACCACCAAAGTACCCGCCACGCCGCGGCGACCGATCTCATGCTCCCTGGGAAGGGAAATATCATCCTGTACCAGCACGGTCTCGACAGGGCAATCCAGCATTTCCGCCGCCATCTCGAAATTCATCACATCACCGGCATAGTTCTTGACGATGAACAACACCCCACCCCCCGACTCGACCGCCTGGGCGGCGGAAAGCATTTGATCGGGAGTAGGAGAGGTGAAAACCTGGCCAGGACAGGCGGCATCGAGCATTCCACGGCCGACGAACCCCGTATGCAGCGGTTCGTGCCCCGCCCCGCCACCGGAGATCAAGGCCACCTTCCCGGCGGACGGTGGCTGCCTGCGCCTAACGAAGCGGGGCTCGGGATTCAGATCGACCAGATCCTGGTGCGCCTTGGCAAATCCCCGGAGACTCTCGTCCAACAGGGTATCGACATGATTGATGAATTTTTTCATTGGCATCGCCCTCTATGCTTGTGACAAAACCTCGGTCACCGCCCGGATGTCTTCCAGCACCCAGTCTGGCCGGTAATCCACGTGGTTCAGGTCCGCCTCGCCGGACACACCGGTCAGCACCATCAGGCTGCGGATACCGGCCCGCACGGCGCCGAGAATATCGGTTTCCAGGCGGTCGCCGATGGCGACCACCTCTTCCGGCCTCACCGCCAATCTGCTCAAGGCCTGCTGATACAGGATCGGTTCCGGCTTGCCGATGATGGTCGGCTGCCTGCCGGTGGCCGCGATCAAAGCGGCCAGGATCGCGCCGTTGCCATGACTCACCCCCAGCTCCATCGGCAAGGTGGTGTCGGCGTTGGTGCCGATGAACTCGGCACCGGCATTGAGGTTCAAGGTCGCGGTGGCCAGTTTGTCCCACGTGAGGGTCTCGTCCTTGCCCACCACCACGACATCCGCCTTCCAGCCGTCCCCTTCCTTGTGGCTGCACGCCAGTTCGAATCCCTGGTCGCGCAACGGCTCCAGCAGCCCCGCCTCGCCCACGGCAAAGACCCGGGTTCGCTCAGGTGCCCGGTTCTGGGCCAGCCAGCTCGCCGTCGCCATGCCCGAAGTGAGGATTTCTTCCACCCTCACTTCGACCCCCATGCCTGCCAGTTTCCTCACATATTGCTCAGGCGTATTGCTGGCGTTGTTGGTGGCCAGCACAAAGGGAAGCGCCCTTTCTCGCAACAGGGAGAAAAACGCTCCGACGCCGGGAAGCGGATTGGAACCATGCCAAAGCACCCCGTCCATGTCGATGATCAGGGCTTTGGCGCCATTCAGTGGTTTGTCATTCACATCCGTCACAGATTCACACGCTGAAATTCAAGTTGATTGGGGTATCATACCGCAATCGGCTGGCCAGGCTTTCCCGCAATCCAGCGATCGAACGGAATTTCCTTCACCGCGAAGCGGCACTGGGCGATCCGCTGTCTCCCGCTCTCTGCGATGAATCCATTACACGGTACTTGAGCTTATGGCAGAAAAAGAGAAACTCTGGGGTGGACGTTTCACCCAACCCACCGATCAATTCGTCGAGGCATTCACCGCCTCGGTCCAATTCGACAAGCGACTGGCGCCCTACGACATTCAAGGCTCCATCGCCCACGCCAGAATGCTGCGCAAGATCGGCGTTCTGACCGCCGCAGAGTGCGAAGCCATCGTCTCGGGGCTGGAGCGGATCGGGGCAGAAATCCAAAGCGGCCGCTTCCCCTGGTCGGTAGCCCTGGAAGACGTTCACATGAACATCGAGGCCAGGTTGACCGAGTTGGTTGGCGAGGCGGGGAAAAAACTCCATACCGCCCGCTCCCGCAACGATCAGGTCGCCACCGACATCCGTCTGTGGCTGCGCGACGAACTGGGCCATATCCTCAGCGAATTGCACCGCCTTCAATCGGCTTTGCTCGACCTCGCCTGGCAAGAAGCCGAGACCATCATGCCGGGATTCACCCACCTCCAAGTTGCCCAGCCGGTGACGTTCGGCCACCATCTGCTGGCCTGGTTCGAAATGCTCCAGCGGGACCGGGAGAGATTCACCGACTGCCGGCGCAGAGTCAACGTCATGCCCCTGGGCGCCGCGGCGCTGGCGGGCACGCCCTTCCCCATCGACCGGTTCTACACCGCGCAGCTTTTGGGCTTCGACACGCCCGCCGCCAACTCCCTCGATGCCGTCTCGGACCGGGATTTCGCCATTGAGTTCACAGGTTGCGCCGCATTGCTGATGATGCACCTGTCGCGCTTTGCGGAAGAACTGGTGCTGTGGACCTCGGCCCAGTTCGGTTTCATCGAACTTCCCGACGCCTTCTGTACCGGTTCCTCGATCATGCCACAGAAGAAGAACCCCGACGTGCCTGAACTGGTGCGAGGCAAGAGCGGGCGTGTGTTCGGCCACCTGATGGGCCTGCTCACTCTGATGAAATCCCAGCCCCTGGCCTACAACAAGGACAACCAGGAAGACAAGGAGCCGTTGTTCGACACCGTGGACACCGTCGTCAACAGCCTGAGGGCCTTCGCCGACATGATGCCCCATGTCAGCCCCGACAGGGACCGCATGCGCCAGGCAGCCAGGCAGGGCTATGCGACCGCCACCGATCTGGCCGATTATCTGGTGCGCAAAGGCGTCGCTTTCCGGGACGCCCACGAAATCGTGGGCAAGGCGGTCCAGCTGGCCCTGAGCCGCCAGTGCGACCTCGCCGACCTCCCTCTCGAGCGCTTGCAGGCGCTTTGCGGGCGCATCGATGAGGATGTGTATGAAGTCCTGACGCTGGAGGGTTCGGTGGCCGCCCGCAACCATTTTGGCGGTACGGCGCCGGAGCAGGTACGGAAAGCCGTCGAGCAGGCACGGACCCGTCTGGAGCAAGTCATTTGACCACTGATTGACCAAGCCGAAAGTTTTTATGTCATACTTTCCTTAAACGCAGGTTCAGGGGACAAATCATGATCGTAACACTGGATGATTTAAGCGTCGCTCTGGAAAAAGCCCCGTTGGGCGTGTTGGTCCTCCAGAAAGGCCGTATCGCCTGGCTGAACGAGATCCTCACGGACATCGCCAACCGCCCGAAAGGAGATCTCGTCGGGCGCCTGCTGAATGAAACCCCCCTGGCGAACCTGCCAATGGATTCCGTGGCGGAAATGACCGTCGACGACCGCGTGCTTTGGCTGGAACACCGGCAAGCCCATAAACTGGAAGGGCGTGAGATCCATTACTTCGCCGACGTCACCGGGCGCATCGAACTCGAGAACGACATCGAGCGGCTGCAACAGCGCGTCCATTCCCTGGAAACCAAGGATCCTGTCACCGGCCTCCACAACCGCCGCGCCATCCTCCAGGAGCTCGACCGCCAGATCAGCCGCAGCCGGCGTTACCAGAACCCCCTGTCCATCATCCGCCTTGGCATCGATTGCCATACGGGCGAGGAACAACGAATCGCCATGATTCAAACCATTGGACGCTCCCTCAAGGACAAGCTCCGCTGGGCCGATGAAATCGGCATGCTCAACGACCACGCCTTCCTGCTGATTCTGCCCGAGACCTCCCTGGAGGACGCCAAGGAACTGGCCGTCAAGCTGCTCAGTGACCGCGCCACCTTCGACTTCAGTGATGGAGAGAACAAGATCCGTTACGGTGTCGCCTCCTGGCAGAAAGGGGACGACTTGAACAAGCTGTTACGCCGGGTGGAGGAAGACCGGGAAATCAACCTCAGCGCACTTCTCTCCTGACGCTTGCCCTCGTCCAGCCATCCTCCGATCCGCCTGGGCGCCCCGGGCGAAGAGATCCACCGCAAGCACTTCGGCATCCTGGCCCGCCGATTTCTCCATCTGCATCGCCAGCGCCTGGAGAAACTGCACAAATGCCTGAACCGCCGTCAAAGGGACAGCCTGGACATCCTGCCGCTGCTGTTCCACCACAACCACCCCGCCTTGCCCGGATTCTGCGGCGGACTGCCTCCTTTCGGGATCTGCGACTATCGGGCATCCGCTTCCGCCCGCCAGGCCATCAAACGCATCGCTCCCGGTTTCGACTACCGCCGCCGCGGCAATCCCGAAGCCCCCATTCTGGCTCTCTTCCTCATGGGCAGCGTCGGCAGCGTCGCCTGGTCCGACAACAGCGATCTGGATCTTTGGGTTTGTCATCGCGGGGATCTGGACGCCGAAGCGCTCCAACTGCTGGAATCCAAATGCCGTGAAATCGAATGCTGGGCGGAAGGGCAGGGACTGGAAATACACTGCTTTTTGATCGAACCCGACGCGTTCCGGGAGGGCCGGCTTTCCCCCTTGTCGGGAGAAAGCTCGGGCAGTACGCAACACATCCTGTTACTGGAGGAATTCTATCGCTCCGCCATTCATCTGGCGGGCCGCCGGTTGCTGTGGTGGCTGGTCCCGCCCGAACAAGAACACCGCTACCGCGAATATGCCGCCTACCTCCAGGACAAACGGTTCATCGATCCCTCCTCGTTCATCGATCTCGGCGGGCTGGAAAACGTCCCGCCGGCGGAATTCGTCAGCGCGGGCATGTGGCACTTGTACAAGGCGCTGAACTCCCCCTACAAGGCGCTCCTCAAGCTCCAGCTGTTGCTCAGTTACGCCGCGGAATACCCCCGCCCCGACTGGATCGCGAGCCGCATCAAGCAGGACATCTACGCAGGCCGCCTCGAGGAATCGAGGTTCGACCCCTACATCCGCCTCTATGAAAAAGTCGAACGCTTTTTGGCCGGCAGGCAAAAACAGGATCTTCTTGGCCTGGTAAGACGAGGGTTCGCCATCAAAACCCGTCACGCCCTGCATCATCCCCACCTGCGCCCCCAGCTCGAAAGCCTGCTGCGCGGCTGGGGATGGGATACCCCCCGAAGGGGCGCATATCAGCCCTATCCCCCGTCTTTCGATGCCCTGCGGAAAGAGTGGTACACACTGATCCAGGCCCTGGAGCAGAGTTACCGGACACTGCGCCGCTTTCATTACCGCCACGCCGCCGGACAAGGCGGAAACCTGGAAGAGCTGCGCACCTTGGGGCGAAAGCTCAACGCGGTGTTGGAAAAACGGCCAGGGAAAGTGGAGATCATTCATCTGACCACTCCTGTCGACCTCAGTGAAATGAATCTGCTGATAGCAGGTGACGGCGGTCCGGGCAGCCCTGCCCGCTGGATTCTCAGGCGGGGGCAGGATCAGGAGTCGCCCGCGATATTCCAGGCCCGCTATCTCACCGAACTGCTCGCATGGACCCACGCCAACCACTTGGCGGGGCCCGCCACCCACTGGGACGTGCTCCCGGAAACGACACCACTCCAGCCCGCCGAGCTGCGGTTCCTGAACCAAAGGGTCAGGCGGTTCCTCCCCGCCGTATCGAATGGCGGCATGGATGCCTACCGCGCCCGGGCAAAGCTGAAAAGCGTCGCCCTGTTTCCCAATATCGCCCATTCGGGCCGTCCCAGGCGGGCCAACCATGAAATCGCCAGTGAACATTTCGACCCCCTGGCCTACGGCGCCGACCGCCAGGTTCTTGTCCGCTTCATGGAGACCCTGAGCCTCAACAGCTGGGGAGAACTTCAAGTCAGGCGCCACGAAGGTCTGGAAGGGCTTTTCGATTGCCTGTGTCTACTCTTCGACCAGGCCGGGCCGGCCCTCCATCTGGAGGCCCATTGCTTCACCTCGCGCACCATCGCCCTGCGGATCGTGGAACTGTATCAGACATTGGCCCAAGCCATGGATCGAGACGGCAACACCCGATTCGTCTTGAGCGCGGGCCATACCTTCTATCTGTTTCAACGGCAAAACGGTTCCCTCAACTGGTGGGAAGTGGGAGGGAAGAAAGCATTGCTGGAACATCTCGGGCAACCCCGGGCCAACTTCAGTCCCGTGGTTTTCGACCGCCACCTGCGGGAAGACCCCCTCCTGCCATTTCTTTACCGGCACAATCGCGCCGACACCTTGCAGCTTTTCCTCCACCCCCTGAAGGAAGGGGCGGAGGTATTCCTGCTGGACGAACGCGGCGCCCTGTTTCATCAACGTCATCCCCATGCACCGTTTCCGTCGACCGCGCAGCGATACGTCAGCTTGCTGGGAGCGCTGGACCGCCGCGGTGGAACCAGGCAGCCTCTGGAGCTTTATCGGCTCAAACAAAACGGCCGCAAGTGGGAAAAACACCCTTTGGAATCGGAGGTGATCTCAGATCCTGTCATCGACGTGCGCGTCTATGCCGAAAACCATCCCGGCGCAGGCGTCAGCTACACCATCGTCTGCGATGGCAAGGAATTCCGTTCGGAGGAATGGAAACAGGAGGTGTTCGCCGAGGCGGCCGCATACATCCGCCGTTTGAGACGAAGCGGAACGGCTTACCCCGTCTATGTGAGCGACATCGACGTACCGGCCGAAATCCTGGGACTCCCGTCACCGACGATGATCCATACGGTGCCCCTGTTGCAGTACAAACGGAGGATCGAGCAACGGCTCAATCAGGCATGACCCAGCCGCCGCATCAGCCAGCGGCGGATGATCGCGATCTCCTCCGGGCACACCGCATGGGGCATGCTGAACGCATGCCATTCGACCCGGTAACCCAATTCCAGCAACAACCGACGGCTTTCCTCAGCCACCTCGACGGGAACGATTGGATCCATGTTGCCATGCATCATCAGAATGGGAGGCGCATCGGATCCTGCGGGTGGAAACTCGTCCCCCAGGGCGACATAGGTGGACAAGGCGACGATTCCGGCGATGGCAGGTTGCCGCCGAACCCCCGCTTCCAGTGCGATCACCCCGCCCTGGGAAAAACCGGCCAAAACGATTCTTTCGGCTCCGATCCCCTTTTCGATCTGTTCATCGATCAAGGCATCGATGAGCTTCCTCGACTGGTGAATCCCGGCCCGATCCACCCGTTGCCCCAGGTCGGGGGCGGCAATGTCGTACCAGGCCCGCATGGCCATGCCTCCATTGATGGTCACCGGTCTGACCGGAGCATGGGGAAATACGAAGCGGATGGCCCCCGGCAACTGCAACGACTCGGCGATCGGTTCGAAGTCATACCCATCGGCTCCCAGCCCATGCAACCAAATGATACAGCTGTCGGGCTGAGGTGCAGTCTCCCTGATCACGGCATCGAGCCTGACTGATGGAATCATAAGAACCCTGTCCCTCCCTGAAAAGTCCTGATGGTTGCCATGCGCCGATCGTCAAAGGGCACGGGCCCGCATGAATGCCTGTTCGGCGATACCCGACCAGGATGAAACCTGTTTGCGGAAGCGGTTGAAGGACGCATACACCTTGCGGGCGAACGGATCGGCGGCGGCGATTTCTTCCACCACTTCGGAGGAAAGGGTCTTGAGCTTTTTCAACACATCATCCGGCAACGGACGCACCTTCACGCCGTGCTCATTCACCAGCGTTTCCAAAGCCTGTTGATTGCGGGCCGTCAACTCGGAAATCATATCCAGGTTGGCCGCCTGGCAGGCCCCAAGCACGATGTGCTGCAAATCCTTTGGCAAGGCCTCGAAAGCGGAACGATTGATGAAACACTCGATCACCGAACCGGGTTCGTGCCAACCGGGGTAATAATAGTTTTTGGCCGCCTTGTATAAACCGAAAGCGAGGTCGTTGTACGGCCCCACCCATTCCGTGGCGTCGATGGCACCCGATTGCAAGGCAGTGAACAGCTCGCCGCCGGGAATGTTGACCGGCGTTCCACCGGCACGCTTCAACACCTCCCCTCCGAGGCCGGGAATGCGCATCTTCAGGCCCTTGAGGTCTTCCAGGGAATTGATCTCCTTACGAAACCAGCCGGCCATCTGGGCGCCGGTATTCCCCGCCGCTGTGGGAATCAGGTCGAATCGGGCATACAGCTCCCGCCACAGATCCATACCCCCGCCATGATACAGCCACGCATTGACCTCCTGGGCGGTGAGCCCGAACGGCACTGCGGAAAAGAATTGAAACACCTCGCCCTTGCCTTTCCAGTAATACGGCCCTGCATGCCCCATCTGGGCGGTGCCGCGCGATACCGCATCGAAGGCTTCGAATGCCGGAACCAATTCCTTGGCGCCGTAGACCTTGACCTGAATCCGCCCCCCGCTCATGTCGGTGATCCGCTGGGCCAGCCGGTTGGCCGAGGTCCCCAGGCCGGGAAAATTCCTGGGCCAGGCGGTGACCATCTTCCAGCGGAATTTCTTCTTCGCCACCGCCACCTGCGGCACCACCATGGCAGCGGTCACCGCCGCCCCTGTCCCCAGCTTGTGAATGAACTGTCTTCTTTTCATTGTATTCGCCGCTACCCGGATGTTGAATCAGCCAAGATTAAAACAAAGATGCCGGTCGTTATCCACATTTGCAACCGGCCCAGCCATCGCCCCGGCTCCTGGATGACAAAGACCAGACATGGACGTGATAACATTCCCGCCATCCTCACCCCGTTGGAGACAAAGATGGCCCACACCCGTCCCACCCAGATCGAAAACCCCCGCACCGGTTTCCTCTCCAACCGACAGATACCGCCAACCATGGACAAGGCTGGTGAAAAACCACTTTCGTCACCGCAAAAACGCTCACGACCAATAAAGCTTGCCATCGGTGCGCTCCTCGCCTTGACCACAGGTTGCGAATACTTACAGCAAAATTCCTATATCACGGAAATCCCATGGGCGCTCACCGGGGAATGGGTGACCGCCGACCTCCATACCCATACCCGGTTTTCCGATGGAAGTTATCCGCTGGCGGCGTTGGTGGACAAGGCCGCCCAAGGGGGATGCGATGTATTGGCCATCACCGACCACTCCGATCTGAGTGAACGAGCGGCCAGCCCGCAATACTTCCAGGCGATCGCCCAAGCGCGCCAGATCCATCCAGAACTGATTTTGTTCGGCGGACTGGAATGGAATATCCCCTCTTATCAAGGCCGCGAACACATCACGATGCTGCTCGAACCATCCCTGGAGCAACCCCTGCTGGGCGAATTCAAGCAGCGATTCGAACCTTCCAGCGCCAGTGACGAAGAGGCATTGTCCTGGCTGGCAAGTCAGCTCCCCTCGGAAGACGATGCCGTCCTCTTCTACAACCATCCCAGCCGCAAGGATGCCGATGTCCGGGAAAATCTCAGCGATTACATCCACTGGAGCACCGGAAACACGCTCTTCGCCGGCTTCGAGGGCGCCCCTGGCCATCAGAAGACCAAACCCGTCGGCGCCTATCACCAAGCTTTGAAAACGGTGGACCGGTGGGATCCGGTCGCCGGCATGATCGGCGGGGTTTGGGACACGTTGCTCGACCGAGGCGCCAATATTTGGGCAGCCATCGCCTCATCGGATTTCCACAACGATTCGCTCGATTATCCCCCCTGTCAGTTCGCCCGCATCCATATCCAAGTACCGGAAAGAAGTCATCGGGGAGTGCTGCAAGCTTTACGAGCCGGTTCCTTCTGGGCAGGTCATGGAAAAGTCATCGATTCCTTGACCGTGCTGCTGGCGGCTGAAGGCATCGAGTTGCCCTTGTCTCCGGGGGAGGCGGCACGGATCGAAAACGGAGAGGCCATCCAACTTGCGGTCACGATCAGCCGCAATCCCGAAAATGAGCCGACTCCTTTGATCGTCGAGGTCATCGGCAATGGAAGAAACGGGATGCCCCAATTGCTCGAAAGTGCCACGCTCCCCCCCCAGCAGCAAACGGTCCGCTGGAGTTTCTCGGCTCTGCAACCGGGTGGGGATGGAGAAAGCGTCTATTTCAGAGTGCGGGTCCGTAAACCCGTCCAGGACGGACCGGATCTCCTGAGCTATAGCAACCCGATCCGCTTGTATCTGGATTGATTGGTCAGCCATCCACGTTGGCGATTTGCGGACGGTCGTCGGCGACCGTGAACCGGTAGCCGTGTTGGAGGCAGTGATCCAGCCACTTGTCGAGAAAATAATTCATCTCCCATTTGTGCGCCAGGACCTGCCTGTCCACGCGCTTGCCCACCCTCAACGGAGGTCTTTCCGAATCCTCGATCACTTCCGCCATGCCGGCATCGAGATAGATTCTGAGCTTGAGCGCCGGTTCGAACAGGGGCTGGGGCCCATGCTCGAAACAATAGCTCAATTCCAGCGTCATGGTGTAAGGAGCTTTCTCCAACAACTTGAGATGCAGCGCCGGCTTGCCACCCAAACGGGCCACGGCCCGTTCTTCCAGACAGGTCAAATGGGGAATCAACCGCAGCAGCTTGCGGTAGTTGGATTCACAGGTATCTTGCAGGGTCCGGAATGGCTGTACGAGCTTCAGGGTCGGCATGATGAAAATGAACGATCATTCCCGATAACGGGCGTAGCTGGAATCGGTCTCCCACAACGATACCTCCTCGACCGGGTACCCCTGGGAAGCGACATGACGAAAGATCATCCTGGCCAGCACTTCGGCGGTTGGAGGATCGGGCAGGGTCAGAAACCGCTCTTGGGCTTCCCTGAGGAGCGGAACCAGGGGATCGTCTTCGTGGAGGAGCAGGTTATGGTCCAGCACCTCCTTGACGTAGTCGGCCACGACCTTTTTCAATTCGGCGAAATCACAGACCATTCCCCCCGCGTCGAGCTGATCCGAAGACAGGGTGACCGCCGCCTTGACGCTGTGTCCGTGCAAGTGCCGGCATTTTCCGGGGTGGTTCATCAATCGATGGCCATAACAAAAACGGACTTCCTTGGTGATGGAAAACATTCCCACTGGTCGTTCTGATTTCAGCTTTTGATACCTTTGATTTCCGCCGCGATCTCATAGAGTCCCGCCTTCTCCTCGACCCGCAACACCTCCACTAACGCCTCCAGCGGAGGCGCCGCCTTGCTTTCCGGGCAGATCCTGATTTCCAGCGCCACGCCAGGGTCGAGGGGATGACGGGTGGTGAACATCACCCCGGCGCCGCTGAGGTTGTGGCAAGTGGCCGGGAATGTCTCGGTGGACTGGGGGATACGGAAAGTCATTTTACACTGAGTCTGCGTTCTGATGAACCGGCGGCGTTCGACTTTGTCACCCATGAATGTTTTTCCTCGCTGTGTCACGGCCGGTTTACAGCATAGCCCACCTTGAACGGCAAGCATAGCTGCACATCCCGGGCAATTTTGCTAAGGTGACGCTCTCTCATCGATCGAGGTACCAACCATGCGGGTTTTGATTGTCGAGGACGAAACACAACTGGGCGGACAATTGCGGGATTTTTTCACCGCCAAGGGATTTGCCGTCGATACCGCCGGCACTGCCAAAGAAGGTTTGTACTTCGCCACGGAATATCCGCTGGATGTGGCCATCATCGATCTGGGCCTGCCGGATTTCTCGGGACTCGAGCTGATCGGACAAATGCGCGAAAAAGGCCGCGACCTCCCGATCCTGATCCTCACCGCGCGGGATCGCTGGCAGGAAAAAGTGGAGGGACTGGAAGCCGGCGCCGACGACTATCTGGTCAAGCCTTTCCATTACGAGGAACTGTGGGCGCGTATCAACGCCCTGATACGCCGTGCCGCCGGCAAGGCCCACCCGGTACTGCGCCATGGCCCGGTGTCTCTGGACACCACCGCCCAGACCGTCCGGCTCCATGACAACCCGGTGGAGCTGACGGCTTTCGAATACAAAGTGCTCGAATATCTGATGCTGCATCCGGGCAAGGTGATCTCCAAATCCGAACTGACCGAACACCTGTACGACCAGGACTTCGAGCGCGACAGCAATGTCCTCGAAGTCTTCATCGGCCGCCTGCGCAAAAAACTCGATCCCGAAGGCACCCTCCACCCCATCGAGACCCTGCGGGGCCGTGGATACCGCTGGTCGCTTCCCCAGGACCCATGACCAGAGGCTCCCTCAGCTTCCGGCTGGGACTTTCCGCCGCCATCATTCTGCTGGCCTTCCTGGGGCTGGCCGGCGTGACGGTGGAAAAAGCCTTCGACGAGGCCGCCCGCAAGGCCATGGAGGAAAGGTTGCAAGCGCACATTTACGCCCTGCTCGCCACCTTCGAGATCGACCCTTATGGCCAGGTCAGAATGAACGATCAACGCCTCGACAACCGCTTTTCGATTCCCGGCTCCGGGCTGTATGGGTTCGTCTTCATGCAGGGACAGCCTTTGTGGCGTTCGGGCTCGGCGCTGGGAGTGCAAATCCCCTACGTGGCCCTGGGCAGTGGCAGACGGCGGCTTCTGTTCCGGCAGCAGGAACCGGGGCTGTGGATTCTTTACTACGGAGTCGTCTGGGAAACCGAGCGCGGGCATCCCATCCCTTTGGTCTTGG
Source organism: Methylothermaceae bacterium (assembly GCA_026981855.1). Classification (GTDB taxonomy): domain Bacteria; phylum Pseudomonadota; class Gammaproteobacteria; order Methylococcales; family Methylothermaceae; genus Methylohalobius. Next base: position 54,238 of record JALSIB010000025.1, read on the forward strand.
CCGTGGCCGAAGACGCCGCCTCGCTTTCACGCCAAATCGCGGATTTCCGCCAGACGCTCTGGTCGTGGCTCGGGGGCTCGGGCATATTCCTGCTCATCACCCAGGTATTGATCCTTCGCTGGAGCCTGAAGCCCCTGCGCACCATCGCCGCCGATCTCGAAGCCATCGAAGCTAGCAAGAAAAGGCGTCTGGCGGGCCCCTATCCCAAGGAACTGGGACGGCTGGCCACCAATCTCAACATCCTGCTGGAGAGCGAGCGCGCCCATCTGGAGCGCTACCGCAACACCCTGGCCGACCTGGCCCACAGCCTCAAGACGCCGCTTGCGGTTCTCACGGGAATGGGGCAAAGCACTCAGCTTCCCGAACCAGCGCAGCAGACCTTGAGCGAGCAGCTGGAAAGGATGCAACACCTGGTAGATTACCAGTTGAAAAAAGCCGCGGCCCAGGGCAGCCATGGCACCCTGACCCCCATCGCCGTCCTTCCCGTTCTGGAGCGCATCCGGAGCAGCCTGGACAAGATCCACCGGGAAAAAGCCGTCGTTTGCAGGCTGGCGGGCAAAGGGGATACCCATTGTTTCCTCGACGAGGGAGACCTGTACGAAATCGCCGGGAACCTGCTGGACAACGCTTACAAGTGGTGCCGGCGGCGGATCAACGTCAGGGTGGACGTTCACCCCCAGGCCGGGCGGCGCCACCCGGATCTTTACATCAGGATCGAGGACGATGGCCCCGGTATCCCCGAGTCTCTGCGCCGGGAAGTGCTCAAACGCGGCATCCGCGCCGATCAATCAACCCATGGTCACGGAATCGGCCTGGCGGTCGTGAATGAACTGGTCACCTTGCACCGTGGCCGTCTCGTTTACTACCAAAGCCCCCTGGGCGGCGCCGGGTGGGAAGTCTGCATACCAAGCCCCGAGTGACGCCATGCAAAACGACGATCGTCAATATCGAATCCTGGAAGAAGAACTCGCCTACCACGGCTTTTTCGATCTGATCCGGATGAAATTGCGCCATACCCTGTTCCAGGGCGGCTGGAGCAAGGTGCTCACCCGGGAACTGTTCCAGCGGGGCAATTGCGTCGCCGTGATTCCCTACGACCCGCTCCGGGACAAGGTGATACTGATCGAACAGTTCCGGGTCGGCCCGCTCAGGAACGACGATCCCAAATGGATGCTGGAAATCGTCGCCGGCGCCATCGAGCCGGGCGAAACGCCGGAGCAGGTCGCCCACCGGGAAACCCTGGAGGAAGCCGGCTGTGAAATCCTGGAACTGAGGCGGATCACCGAATTCTATACCAGCCCCGGCGGCTCTTCGGAGAAGATCACCCTGTTCTATGCCCGGGTGGAATCGGACAAGGCGGGCGGCATTCATGGACTGGACGAGGAGGACGAAGACATCCGGGTCCATGTCCTGCCCTTTCAACAGGCCTATGGCGAAGTCGAAAGCGGCAGAATCAATTCGGCCATTCCCATCATCGGCCTGCAATGGCTGGCGCTGCACCGCGACGCCCTCAGGCGGGAGGCTCCGGACTGACTAACAGCCGCCTGGCACCTCCACCCTGACGAAAATCCGGCTGCGGCGGCGCTCGGTGGTGGAATCATACCCCCACCCCGCCGCACCGCCGGCATCGAGATCGTCAGAAACGGCCCCAAGCTCCACCCAGCGCCCCGGCTCCACCTCCACGGTCGTGCCGGCCGCCCGGACGTCGGTCCCGCCGTCTCCCATCCCGTGCATGCGCCGGGACCAGGGGGAAAGGGTCAAGCGGACCCGGCATCCCGCCATCCTCGGCACCACCTTGAACCCCCTCGTCACCGGCCGGTAATCGATCCCTCCCGTCACCACGGGTGGATACCCATAGACGCCGATGACCGGGACGGGCCTTTCCTCCCCCACCACGATATAAGCCGGTTTCCCCTCCAGGGTCTTCAAGCGTTGGCGCGCCCCTTCAAGGCTGTCGGAAAAGGAACGGTAGAGATGGGCCCGTCCCCGGATGGGCTGGCCGGAAGGCGCCTGGACGGACACCGAAGCCCCGGCGTTCAATTCATCCAGCGTCAATTCCGCGCTCTGCAGAACCGTAATCGTGAGCTGCTTCAAAGGCCGGTCCAGTTTCCCCACCAATTGGCGGATCTCCCCGATCCTGGCCGCCGGAGCCTTGACGACCAATCCAGAGGGCGTGGCCACCACGGCCTCCCCCGGCTCCAGAAGCGGCGTGAGAATTGTGACCATCTCTTCCGGGAGCCGGTGATCGACCGGGATCACCGCCGTGCCCGCCCCCACCGGCCGTACAAACGCCGCCACCAGCAGCGTCACCGCCAGCCGGCGCCGTCTCCCCCTCCGCCCAGACGCCCCCCCGGTCCCTCTCCCGGAAGGAGAGGGGAGAATCGATTCATGAGATTGCCGCGATTTGAATCGTCGCATCACTTCTCCCCACCCCCAGTTTGATATGATGAAGCCATACTCAAATCATAGTGGAGAAACGCCATGCTCAAGAAAGAAGAAGACGCGATTTTCACCTGGCCGCTGTGGGGACTCATGGCCCTGATGGCGGCCACCCGCTTCCACCATTTCGGTGACCTTCGGACCCTGCCCGACGCATCCCTGGCGGTTTTCTTTCTCGCCGGGCTGTTCGTCGCCAACCCTTGGGCGTTCGTCATCCTGCTGATCGAGGCCGGCCTGATCGACTATCTGGCCATCCACTTCGGCGGTGTCAGCGGCTGGTGCGTCACACCCGCCTACCTGTTCCTGATTCCCACCTACGGCATCCTGTGGTTGGGAGGGCGCCGGAGCCGCGGGTTCTCCCCCGACACGGTCACCGGTATCGTTTCGACCCTGGGCGCGGTGCTGGTTGCGGCAATGCTGGCTTTCCTGCTCTCCAACGCCGGTTTCTACCTCTTGTCGGGCTATTTCGACGGACTGGGACCGGTGGAATACAGCACCCGGGTCGTCTCGTATCTGCCCCCATACCTGATGTCCACCTTCACCTATAGCGCCCTCGTGCTGGCGGGATTGTGGCTATGGCGCCATCTTTCGGCGCCCGGGCCCGCCCTTCCCCACAAATGACGGGGCCTTTTCGCCCCCGATGGGGCTTGTTCGACTAGCCTTGTCGAAGACTGACAGGGAAGTCACCAGAATTCTGACTACAATTCCATGACAGGGCCGATCCACATCACCACGTTTCCTTCCCGGGGGGCAGACCATTGCATCAGAACCGCTTGAATCTTCTGCGAACGATCGAAAGCCGGCGGCGTTCCAAGGCCATCCTCTATGCCACCGGCGACAGGCCGGGGCTGGAAACGGAAATCACCGGACAGGTCTACGAGTACTTCGTCGATATCCTGGAGCGATTCGGCGAGGTCCATCGGATCTCGCTGGTTCTCTACACCCAGGGAGGCGATCACCTGACCGCCTGGTCGCTGGTCAACCTGATCAGACAATATTGCAAACGGTTCGAAGTCATCCTTCCAGCCAAGGCGCACGACGCCGGCACCCTTCTGAGCCTTGGAGCCGACTGCATCCTGATGACCAAGCAGGCGACCCTCAGCGCCATCGAGCCCTCGGTCGAAAGCCCGCTCAATCCGGACTTTGGTGAAGATCTGATGCGCCATGCCATTCCCCTCAACGAAGAAACCATTCACAACTACCTGGATTTCGCCCTCGCCCAGATCGGTGAACACGACCCGCATGTGATCAAGGATCTGATCCTGGACCTGGCCAACAAGATCCACCCGCTGGTGCTCGGAGAGGCCTACAGGGCGGCGGCACAGCTCCAGGCGGTCGCCACCAAGTTGCTGCACGGCGCCGGTGTCGAGGAAAGCGCTATCGACAAAATCGTGTCTTTCCTCTGCTCCGAATCCGGCCACCGCTACCTCCTCCACCGCAACGAGGCCCATTCCCTAGGCCTTCCGGTCGAAAGGCCCCATGAAACCCTCTGCACCGAGATCAAAACGCTCCACCGCGATGTCGCCGACGAACTGGCGCTCAGACAAAGCTGGAAACCGGATCTGGAACCCGATATCCACGAACACGACACTTTCCACTACACCACCGCCCTCCTGGAATCCACGGCGGGGCTTTCCTGGCGCTACGCCATCGAAGGCGATTTCCTCCGCCTCAACAACACTTACGAAGCCCACCGGACCTTCGAAGGCTGGAAACCGCAAACCCCTTCCTGAAAAAGCGCCCCTCCCCCCTCCTTCTCCCGGAGAAAAAGGGGGAAACCGGTTCATGCGATTACCCTGCCCGACGACCACCCAATCCGCTTGCAATCCATCCCCCAGCGTTTACAATAGCCAGCCGCTTTTGGGTGCCCTTGGCGAAAGGGTGAAAAGGGAAGCCGGTCGAAGTCCGGCGCTGCCCCCGCAACGGTAGGTGAGACAAGGCAGATCGACATGCCACTGGGCCCCGGCCTGGGAAGGCGATCGGCCAACATCCGCTCACGAGCCCGGAGACCTGCCCATTGGCGAGGCCGGGATGGGAAAAGCGTGCAACACCGCGCCAGCCCTCTCCAACCTTCACCGGCCAGGGACGCGGCCCCAGGCATCGGCCGCGATCGTTCAAACCCGGGCGTGCGGTGGGCGCGCCCAAACGAGGAGCCTTCCATCATGAACCCTTTTCTCAGAGCCTTTCCGCTGTTTTTCACCTTCCCTCTCACCGGACTGGCGGCCGACGAGCCTGTCACCGATCTCGAACCCATGGTCGTGACCGCCGCCCGCACCCCGATACCCTTGCGCGAAACCGGCAGCAGCATCACCGTCATCAGCGCCGAAGACATCGCCCGGCGGAGGCTGTTCACGGTCGCCGACGTGTTGCGCAACGTTCCTGGGCTGGACGTGGTGCAGGCCGGCGGTCTCGGCCGCCAGACCTCGGTCTTCATGCGGGGCGCCAACTCCAATCAGACCCTGGTGCTGATCGACGGAATCGAGGTCAACGATCCCTCCACCCCCGGCGCGGCTTTCGATTTCGCCAACCTCACCGTGGACAACATCGAACGGATCGAAATTCTCAGAGGCCCCCAAAGTACCCTCTATGGTTCGGACGCCATCGGCGGGGTGATCCACATCATCACCAAACAGGGACAAGGCAAACCTTCCGCCGGCTTCAGCGCCGAGGGCGGCAGTTACGGCAGCTGGAAACTCATGGGCACCGCCTCGGGAACCCATGACCGCCTTCGCTGGAGCGCCAGTGCCAGTCATCTGAGCAGCAACGGATTCTCCGCCGCCGACGACAGGTTGGGGAACGGCGAAGACGACGGCTACGACAACACCACCGTCTCGGCCCGGGGCGGCTGGCGGGCGCTGGACAACCTTGACCTGGACGCGGTCGTCCGCTTCCAGCACAGCAAGGCCGATCTGGACAGCTGTGGCGGTCCCGCTTGCGACGACCCCGACTACACCCAGGAAACCAACCAAGTCTATGTGCGGGGCCAGGGCACCCTGGACCTGTTCGACCAATTCTGGCGCCAGACGCTACGGATCTCCTACAACCACAACGAAAAGAAATTCCGCGACAAGGCCAACCCCGGCGATTTCTTCGTCGACACCAGCAATTGGCGGGGAGAGAAGTTCAAGCTGGACTGGCAGAACACCCTCGACCTGGCCGACTGGGATACCCTGCTCTTCGGCATCACCACCGAAACCGAGTGGATGAACAGCAACGAGATCGACACTCTCTCGGCCACCATCAACGGTTACTATGGCGAGAACCGGCTCAAGATCCTGGACCGTTTCATCACCACCGCCGGCATCCGCCTGGACGACCATGATCAATTCGGCGACAAACTGACCTGGCGCATCACCCAGGCCGTCCTGATCCCTGAGACCGGCACCAAGCTGCGGGGAAGCTACGGAAAAGGTTTCAAGGCCCCCAGCCTGTACCAATTGTTCGGCCCCTCGGGTGCCTTCGGCCCTGTCGGCAATCCCGGCCTGAAACCGGAAACCAGCATCGGCTGGGACGTGGGGGTGGATCAGTCCTTCCTCGGAGACCGCGTCTATCTCAGCGCCTCCTATTTCCACAACGATTTTTCCAACCTGATCGATTTCCAGTTCGGCAACGGCTACCAGAATCTGGATAAAGCCAGAACCAACGGCGTGGAAACCGCCGTGGAAGTCCGTCCCTGGGACATTCTGACGCTGCGCGGCACCTATACCTACACCAACACCGAAGACAACGAGGAAAACCAACTGTTGCGCCGGCCCCGTCACAAGGGCAGCTTCGATGCCGACATCCAGGTCACCGAGAAAGGGCACCTGCACGTCAATGTCCTGGTTGTCGGAAGCCGCCGCTTCTCCAGTTTCGCCTACAGGGAGGCGCTCGATCCCTATGTGCTGGTCAATCTCGCCGGCAGCTACCAGCTCACCCGTTATCTGTCGCTCTATGGGCGCATCGACAACGCCCTGGACATGGAATACGCGGAAATTCCCGGCTATGGCACCAGCCGGGTGGCAGGTTATGGAGGATTCAGGCTGTCGTTTTGAAGCTCTGGGAAAGGCACGAGAAGGAGAGCGAAGGCCATGGCATATTCCCTATTAACGAGGCATATCACCCGGTTCCTTCGCCCCCTTTTCCGCAAGCTTTTGCTTTTTCTGATGAATTATTCTGGCATGGGAGATGCTTTTAACCAAGGTGACAGACTCATCCCTCCGGGAGGCTCACCATGCATGCACACGTCCGCCGGAAAATTCTTCCAACCGCCAGTGAGGATAAAAAGCCGGGCTGCTTTCGCAGCGACCAACGTTTTTTCTGCCGGCAGAAAAATTGTCCCCTGCGCCGCGACTGTATGAAGCTGGTGGCTGAATGGCTTCGCTGAGCGCGAAAAAGCCCCCTCAGCGATAACGGGTCGGGTCCGGAACGCCGGCGGCGGCGAAACCTTCCCGCCGTAAACGGCAGGCATCGCAGTGACCACAGGCCTTCCCTGCGCTGTCGGCGGCGTAACACGAGACGGCCAGCGCATAATCCGCGCCCAACGCCACGCCACGCTGGATGATCTCGGCCTTGCTCAAACGGATCAAGGGGGTGTGAATCTTGAAGCGCCCCCCTTCCACCCCCACCTTGGTGGCCAGATCGGCCAGCTTCTGAAACGCCTCGATGAATTCAGGCCGGCAGTCCGGGTATCCCGAATAATCCACCGCGTTGACACCGATGAAGATGTCCAGGGCGCCGATCACTTCGGCATATCCCAGGGCGAAGGCGAGAAATAGGGTATTGCGGGCGGGCACATAGGTCACCGGAATGCCCTCGCTGGGAACATCCGGCACCTCGATGGCTTCGTCGGTCAGGGCGGAACCTCCGATGTCACCGAGGCCGATGTGGATGATCTTGTGATCCTCGGCGCCATGGAGTTTGGCGATGGTTCGGGCGGCGCTCAGCTCCGCATCGTGGCGCTGCCCATAGTCGAAGCTCAGGCAATGGCAGCGATACCCCCGCTCGCGGGCGATCAGCAACGTCGTCAGGGAATCCAGCCCACCGGACAGTAGAATGACGGCTTTTTTCATAAGACAGGTCAACGATGATGAGTGAAAATCAGCGGCCAGGTTCGTCGTCCCACAGCAGTTTGTGAAGCTGCATCTGGAACCGGACCGGAAGGCGGTCGCGCAATATCCATTCGGCCAGCTCCCTCGGCGGCAGACGGCCCGCGACGGGCGAAAACAGCACCTCGCAACGATCGGCCAGCCGATACCGCCCCACGATCTCCCGCGACCAGCGATAATCCCCGGCGTCGGCGATCACGAACTTGACCTGATCCCGGCAGGTCAGGCAGTCGATGTTCCGGTACAGATTACGCCCCATCTCCCCGGATGCCGGGGTCTTGAGATCCATGACCCTGATCACCCGGGGATCGACGGCCGACACATCGAGCGCCCCGCTGGTTTCCAGGGAAACCTCGTGACCTTCATCGGCCAACCGTTTCAGTAGTGTCAGACAAGCCGGTTGGGCCAGGGGTTCACCGCCGGTCACGGTCACATGCCTGACGCCGTAACCGCCCACCTTCCGCACGATGGTTTCGACATCAATCCGCTCACCACCCTGGAAGGCATAGGCGGTATCGCAATAGCCGCAACGCAGCGGGCAACCCGTGAGCCGCACGAACACCGTCGGCCAGCCCATGGACCTCGATTCCCCTTGCAGGGAGAGAAAGATCTCGGTGATACGAAGCGTTTCCAAGGTGAACTCAGCCCTTGCCTTCCCGCTTCATGCGCGCCAGACGATTGGCCGCCAATCCGGCCGCATGGGTATTGGGAAACCGCCGGATCACGTTTTCTAGGATGCCGCGGGCATCTTTCCAGCGCCCCTGCTCATAGGCCACATAACCAAGCTTGAGCTGGGCATCGGGAACCTTGAGGCTGGAAGGGTAGCGCTCCACGACCTGGCGGAAAGCCTCCCGCGCCGCCTTGAAATCCCGCTTCACGTAATAGGCCTCACCCAGCCAGTAATAGGCGTTGGCCGACAAGGTGGTGCGGGGATAGTGTTGCAGGAAGCGGGTGAAGGCGGTGATGGCGGCATCGAAATGCCCGGCCTGAAGCTGATTGTAAGCCTTGCGGTAATGCCGCTTGGCCTTCTCGCTCGGCGGCGCCAGGGCGGCGGCCGGTTGTGGGGAAGCGTCGGCCTTTTCGACGGAACCTGCTGGAGAAGGCGCTGCCACAGCGGCATCCGCCGGGACAGGGGGTGGCGCCGCCGAAGCGGTATCGCCCCCCTCAGCGGCCGGGGCGGGGGCTCTTCCTTCCAGGCGACGCAGGCGGCCATCCAGATCGAGATACTGGCGCTTTTGTCCCTCCCGGGCGCGTTTCAGGGCGTTTTCCAGGGTCTCGACCTGCCCCCGCAACGCCTGGACTTCCTGCTGCAACTGGGTGACCTGTTGCATCATTTCCATCAATGCCCGGCTCGAAAGCCGTTGCTCCAGAATCCGAACCCGTCTCTCCAGTTCGCTTTCCCCCGCCCAGGTGGTGGAAACCGCGAAGAGCAACGCCATCGCCCCACCTCTGCGCACGACTTCAACCCCCATAGACGATCTCTACCCGGCGGTTTTTCTGCCAGGCCGCCTCATCATGCCCCAGGGCCAACGGCTTTTCCTCGCCATAGGAAATGACCCGGATCCGCCGGTGGGCCACCCCGCTGAGCTCCAGCAGCTTGGCCACCGATTTGGCGCGGGCCTCGCCCAAGGCGATGTTGTATTCGCGCGAACCGCGCTCGTCGGTATGCCCTTCCAGGGTGACAACCAATTGGGGATGGGCCATCAGATAACGGGCATGGGCCTGGACGACCGGGATGTCCGCCGGCCGCACCTGGGCGCTGTCGAAATCGAAATAGAGGATGCGTCTGGCCAGCAGGCCCGCCTGGTCGGGGCCGGCCTGCCCGCCTTCTCCCGCCTCACCGGTCCCCAGGGTTTGAACCTCGTACACGGTCGCCCCCTCGCCCGCCGCCAGTCCCCGGGTCGTCGCATCCGCGGCGGCCTGGCCCGCCGCGGCCTCCGTGTCCGCCGCTTCCCTGCCGCCGCCACCAAACGTCTCGCAACCCGTAAGGATCGCAACCAACATCAAGCTCAACATCACACGTGTCATCTTCTCCTCCTTCGGTCAAAAAGGCGACCACGCCGGTTCTCTCACATCGCCTTCCGGCGTGGCGAGCTGCTGGCGCACCCGGCCATCCACGGACACCGCGGCCAACTGGCCGCGGCCATCTATCTGAGTCGCATACAAAATCATACTGCCATTGGGGGCGAAACTGGGGGATTCGTCCAAAGGACCGGGCGTGAGGATCGACAAGGTGCCGCTGGACAACTCCAGCAAGGCGATTCTGTATCCCTTGCCGCCATGCACCAGCGCCAGTTTCCTGCCGTCACGGGAAAAAGTGGCCCTCGCATTGTATCCGCCTTCGAAAGTCAGCCGCCTCGGTTTTCCCCCGTTGGCGGGAATGGTATAGATTTGCGGGCTGCCGCCCCGGTCGGAGGTGAAGACGATGCGCTTGCCGTCAGGAGACCAGGCGGGCTCGGTATCGATGGCGAAACTGCGGGTCAGGCGCTTCAGGCGCCTGGAAGCCAGATTGATCACATAGATGTCCGGACTGCCATCCTTGGACAGGGTCACGGCCAGATGCCGGCCGTCGGGAGACCAGGCCGGGGAACCGTTGATGCCGGGGAAATCGGCGATCTTGACCCGCTTCCCGGTGGCGAGCGTCTGCACGTAGATGGCCGAGCGCCGTCTCTCGAAGGAAACGTAGGCGATCGACTTGCCATCGGGCGACCAGGCGGGAGACATCAGGGGCTCCGGCGACACCACCACGGTGCGGGGGTTGAAGCCGTCGGCGTCGGCGATCTGCAGACGATGAATCCTGCGCCCTCCTTCCCGGCTGACGGTGATGTAGGCGATACGGGTGGCGAAGGCGCCGGGTTCGCCGGTGATCTTTTCGTAGATGATGTCAGCGATCCGGTGCGCCGTATGGCGCAGTTCCCGTCCCCGGGAGGCCAGACGATACCCCGCCAGCTGCTCCCCCTTGTAGACATCGAAAAGAAAAAACTGCGCCTCGTACTGATCGGTCCCCACCTCGTTGAGCTGGCCGATCACCAGATAGTCCTGACCCAATGCGCGCCAGGCCCGCCACTGGATGGCGTCCGGCCCGGACGGGCGGGTCAGCATGTCCTGTTCCGGAAGGGGTTTCAACCGTCCGCTGCGGGCCAGATCCTGCTGCACGACCCGGGCCACGTCCACGGGGGACGCTCCCCGGCCGCCCCAGGCGAACGGCACCACAGCGATGGGAATGGCATCGGCCACCCCGCGGGTGATTTCGATGACCAGCTCCCCCCTGGAGGCGCCGCTGAAAGCCAGCCAGAGCAAAAGGACGGAAAAGATGCGATACGCTGAAACGAACATGAACCTCTCAACCCTCGGGTTTGAAAACGAAACTGAACTCCCGGAACCTGGCCGCCACCTCGGGATCGGCGGGCACCGGCAAGGGAGAAGCCTTGCGCACCGCCACCGCGGCGCTGCGGTCGAAGGCCGGGTTGCCGCTGGAGCGCACCACCCGGGCATCCACCACCTCGCCGCCGGGGATGACCCTGACCCGGATTGTACAAGACATCCCGGCCCGGTACGAAGCGGGGCGAATCCAGCGCCGTTCCACCTGCCGCCTGATTTTCCCGATCGCCCGGGCCACCTGTCGGTCGATGGCCTTCTGCCTGGCCAAGGCCGCCTGTCGCTGCGCCTCCGCTTCCGCCCGGCGGCGGGCCGCTTCCCGGCGTTTGGCCTCCAAGGCCTTCTTGCGCGCCGCCTCGGCCTTGCGGGCGGCCTCCTCGCGGCGGCGCTTTTCCTCGGCGGCTTTACGCCGCTTCGCCTCTTCCGCCTTGCGGCGCTTCTCTGCCTCCCGCCGCTTGCGCTCGGCTTCCCGCCGTTCCTTTTCCAACCGGGCCAGACGGGCCTTTTCCTCTTCCCGGCGTTTTTTCAGTTCGGCCAGGCGCCTGGCCTCTTCCTCGGCCTGCCGGCGGCGTTGCCTAGCCAGTTGCTGCAAGCGTTTCTTCTCCTCCCGCCGCTTGCGTTGCAGTTCCCGCAACCGTCGCTCCTCGGCCATCCGCTGCCGCTTCAGTTTTTCCTGATACGCCAGCCTCGCGCGTTCCTTCTCCTCGAGCCGCCGCAGTTCCTCCTCGACCTGCCGCTCGTCCACCGCCACCGCTTCAATGATTTCCACAGGTTCCCGCGGAGAAGCCGGCGTGGGAGCGGGCGCGCCCTGCCAGCGAAGCAGCAGAACCGTCAACAACAGGCTGTGCAGGGCCAGGGATTTGAGAACCGACAGCGGCCAGCCGGAGAATCGCTTCATGGGCCGGGAGGACGGGTCAACAACCCAACCTGTTCCACCCCCGCCCGCTGCAATGCCGCCATGACCTGAAGCACCCGGCCGTAGGGCACCTTGTCGTCTCCCGCCACCAGCACTTTGGTCTGCGGCTTGTGATGCCGCACCGCCTGCACCTTGACCAGCAGCGCCCTGACTTCCAGCGGCTGCCTGGGCTGGTCGAGGCTGAGATAGTAATGGCCATCGGCGGCCACGGTCACCACCAGGGGGGGCGTGTCTTCCGCCGCCACCGTTCTGGCCCGGGCCTTTGGCAGATTCACGTCGACGCCGTTTTGCAGCAGCGGGGCGGTCACCATGAAGATGATGAGCAAAACCAGGGTGACATCGATGTACGGCACCACGTTGATCTCCGACATGGGGCGGCGGCGGGGCCGGATGCCTGGCGACTTCATGGCTTCTCCAGCGCCCTGCGTTGCAGCAGGCAAAGGAATTCTTCGGCGAAATGCTCGTAGCGCCGCCCCAACCTGTCGATCCGGGTGGTATAGCGATTGTAGGCGATCACCGCGGGAATGGCCGCGAACAGCCCCATGGCGGTGGCGATCAAAGCTTCGGCGATCCCCGGCGCCACCAGCGCCAAAGTCGCCTGCTGGACGTGCTGCAACGCCCTGAAGGCGCTCATGATCCCCCACACGGTGCCGAACAGGCCGACATAGGGACTGGTGGAGCCGACCGTCGCCAGAAACGCCAGCCGGTCGTCCAGCTCGTCCAGGGCGCGGCTGATGGCGACCCGCATCGCCCTTTCGGTGTTTTCGCCCAGCACCGCCGCCGCGGGCTGGTATTTGAACAGGCGGGCGAACTCACGGTAACCGGCGACGAACACGCTTTCGATTCCCCGCGCCTCGTCCCTGGCCAGTTGGGTGTAGAGATCGGCCAGGTCGATGCCGGACCAGAAGCGGCTCTCGAAAACCCCGGCACGGATCTCGGCCTCGCGGATTTGCCGCGATTTATGAAATACCAACGCCCAGGACACGACCGAGGCCAGCAGCAACAAGGCCATGACCGCCTGAACCAGGGGACTGGCATTGACGATGAGATCCAGCAGGGAATCATTCATGGGATTGCAAAGTCCTCCACAAAGGCTCCGGAATGGAACGGGGACGAAACGCCGAGGCGTCCAGGCAGGCGATCCTCACCCGGCCTTCACACAGAACCTGTTCTTCTCTCCGCACCTGCTGGAAGAATTCCAGGCTGGCGCGCTTGTGGCCGGTCAGACGGCAACTCACCGCCAACAGGTCGTTGAATCTGGCGGGCCGCAGATAGTCGGCCCGCACGGAGCGGACGGCGAAAATAATACCATGACGCGCTTTCAACGCATCCTGTTCGAACCCTTGGGCGCGCAGAAATTCCGTCCGCGCCCGCTCGAAGAATTTCAGATAGTTGGCGTAATAGACCACTCCGCCGGCATCGGTGTCCTCGTAGTAGACCCGCACCGGCCAGATAAATTCATCCCGCTTCATGATGGTTCGCACTCCGAACGAAGGTTCCTTTCACCGCTCCGGGTTCGGCCACCTCCCGGGCCAGATGGCAGGGGTCGGCGCAAATCAAGGACGGGGAAACGATGATCTTCTCACTGGCGGCCAAGCGTCTTCTCTCCCTGGATTCATGGCGACACGGGAAAGCTTACCATCAAACGGCGAAAATGGGGTGCCGCACCCGGCCACTCACACGACCCACTCCCGGCACAGCGCCTCCGCCTGCTCCAGAACCAATTCGGTTGCGCGCTCCTGTTTGTCCGGTGGGTATCCGAAGCGCCGCAGAATCCGCTTGACCATGACACGAATCTTGGCGCGGGCGTTTTCCCGCTGTGTCCAATCGACGGTGACGCTGCGCCGGACGGATTGCACCAACTCCTGGGCGATCTTCTTCAAGGTGTCGTCACCCAGCACCTTTACCGCGCTGTCATTGACCTCGAGGGCATCGTAGAAGGCGATTTCATCTTCTGTGAGCCCCAGATTCTCGCCCCGTTTCTGAGCTTCCCTCATTTCCTTCGCCAGATTGATCAGCTCCTCGATCACCTCGGCAGCAGCAATGGCGCGGTTGTGATACTTGTTGACGGCTTCCTCCAGCATTTCGGAAAAGGCGCGCGCCTGCACCACATTCTTCCGCATGCGGGTCTTGATCTCGTCATTGAGCAGTTTTTTGAGCATCTCCAGCGCCAGGTTGCGCTGAGGCAGTTCTCGCACCTCGGCCAGGAACTCGTCGGAGAGAATCGAGATATCCGGTTTGTCCAGGCCGGCGGCGGCGAAGATATCCACCACCTCGGTGCCTGATACGGCCCGGGAGATCAACTGCTGGACAGCCGCCTCCATTTCCTCGGGGGAGCGTTCTGCGCTGCTCACCGTTGCCTTGACCAGGTTGGCGCGGATTTCCTGGAACAAGCCCAGCTCATCACGAATGGCGAGCGCCTCGTCGTGCGGCACCGCCAGGGCAAAGGCCTTCGATAAGGCGGTGACGGCCTGAAGATAACGCTTCTTGCCGTCTTCTTGGGCCAGGATGAATTCCATGGCCTGCGCAATTCCGCTCATACGTTCAGCCGTCGGCGCGGAAAGCAGGGTGCGATACTCGAAGCCGTGCAACAACCCGCGCACGACTTCGTATTTCTCCTTCATCACGGCCACCGCCTCGTTCTGGTCCAGGGTCGCCTGGCCGCGGCCGCCGCTGGCCGTGTAGGTGGCCAACGCCCGCTTCAGGGAGTCCGCCAGCCCCAGGTAGTCCACCACCAGACCGCCCGGCTTGTCGCGGAAGACGCGATTGACCCGGGCGATCGCCTGCATCAGGTTGTGCCCGCTCATGGGCTTGTCCACATAGAGGGTGTGCAGACAGGGTGCGTCGAAGCCGGTGAGCCACATGTCGCGCACGATCACCAGTTGCAATTGGGTCATCGGGATCCTTGAAGCGCTTGGCCAGGGCCTCCCGCCCCGCCTTGTTGCGGATGTGCTTCTGCCAGTCGAGATGATCGGTGGCCGAGCCGGACATCACCACCTTGATTCGGCCCTTGTCATCGTCATCGCTGTGCCATTCGGGTCGCAGCCGGGTGATGGCATCGTACATCTCCACGCAGATGCGGCGGCTCATGCACACGACCATGGCTTTGCCCGTCATCGCCTCCTGGCGACGCTCGAAATGTTCCACCAGATCCCTTGCGATCAGCTCGATGCGTTTCGGTGCGCCGACCAGAGCCTCCAGAGAGGCCCATTTGCTGCGCAGGCGTTGTTTGTTGCGCTCTTCCTCCTCGGCCTCGGTGATCTCCTCGAATTCCACATCCAGGTGTGGCTTTTCCGATTCATCCAGCTCGATCCGTGCCAGCCGGCTCTCGTAGTAGATGGGCACCGTGGCGCCATCCTCCACGGCCCGCAGGATGTCGTAGCGATCGATGTAATCTCCGAATACCGCCGGGGTGCTGCGGTCGTCCTTCTCGATGGGGGTGCCGGTAAAGCCGATGAAGGAGGCATTGGGCAGGGCGTCGTGCATGTGGCGGGCAAAGCCGTCGATGAAGTCATACTGGCTGCGGTGGGCCTCGTCGGCGATCACCACGATGTTGCGCCGCTCGGAAAGCAGCGGGTAGGCGTCTCCCTTCTTCTCCGGCAGGAACTTCTGGATGGTGGTGAAGATCACCCCGCCCGAGGCCACTTGCAGCAGCTCACGCAACTGCTTGCGGCTTTCTGCCTGCACCGGCGTTTGGCGCAGCAGCAACCTGTTGGCGGCGAAGGTGCCGAAGAGCTGATCGTCCAGGTCGTTGCGATCCGTGATGACCAGGATGGTCGGATTTTCCATGCAGGGATGGCGGATCACCTTGCTGGCGTAGAACAGCATGGACAGGCTCTTGCCCGACCCTTGGGTATGCCAGACCACGCCGATGCGCCGGTCGCCAAACTGGCGACCGTATTCCCCCTGTTCTTCTCCCACCCGGAAAGGATCGCCCTGTTCCGCCTCCAGGAACCGGCCATAGTGAAGCCCGGTCGGGGCCTCGATGCCGCAGGCTTCCAGCGTGAAGCCCAGCGCCTTGTTGACCGCATGGTACTGGTGGTAACCGGCCGCCTTCTTGGCGATGCTGTTTGTGCCACCGCCGTCGTCCTCGAAGGTGATGAAATTCAGGAGATAGTCCTGGAACCGGGCCGGATCGAACAGGCCCTTGAGCAAGGTGGTCAATCCCGGTTGCACCTCGCCATCGGTCTGCTTCTCGTTGCCTGGCTCCCGGTACAGATCGGTGCCATCGATGGTGCGCCAGGGCATGAACCGGTCCCAGCCCGCTGTCAGGGTACCGAAGCGGGCCTGCATGCCGTCGGAGATCACCAGCAGCGCGTTATAAACGAACAGGGAGGGGATCTGCTCCTTGTAGGTCTGCAACTGGTTGAAGGCATGGCGCAGGGTAGCGTTCTCGTCAGCCGGGTTCTTCAGCTCGATCACCGCCAGCGGCAGGCCATTGACGAACAGCACGATGTCCGGCCGCCGCTCATGCCGGTTCTCGATCACGGTGAATTGATTGACCGCCAGCCAGTCGTTGCCTCCGGGATTTTCCAACTCCACCAGCCAGACCTTGTCGTGGCGTTCCCCCTCGGGCGCCATCCAGGAGACATCCACCCCGTCGGTGAGCATCCGGTGGAAACGGCGGTTGTTCTCGATGAGCGCGGGGCTCTCGGTGGCGAGTACCTTGCGGACGGCTTCGTCGATGGCGGGGGACGGCACATCGGGATTGATGCGTTGCAAGGCCCCGCGGAGCCGCTCCACGAGCACCACATCGCCGTAGCTGGCCGCGAGGTCACGCTCGGGGTTGGGGCCGTCGAAGGCGATGTCCGGGCCATGGGCGACATCGAAGCCCAGCGCCTCGAGCTGGGAGAGGGCCATCTGCTCAATATTGTCCTCGGTGGTTCGTGACTTCATAACCTGTTGTTTTTGCATAATTTCATGTTACTGGTTAGGCGCTTGGAATTCCCTTGAGCTTCAGGCCCATCAGTCCGATAATAGTCTCAGCACATCCACCATGTGTGGAAGGAGTTACGAAGCCGTCCTTTTGGGCGGCTTCAGCCAAACGGGGGTGGGGCAACTAGTGTCTCCCCAATTTTCCCAAGCGGTCAGCGCAAGGCATTGATATACGGATAAAAAGGGGTTCAAAACGAGAGGATCGGGGTTCCTGATCGGGTAAAATGTGTATAGCAATAACCCATTGA
>JALSIB010000026.1 GCA_026981855.1 Methylothermaceae bacterium
ATCCCTTTCCCCTGTCTGGACAATATGCGTATCTCCATACATCTCTCCTCTGTGATCATACCGGCCTCCTCTGTTATCTCCGGCCGGTAACCTTACGGAAAGACGGGTCATCTTTCAGTTTCCAGGGGGGGCATTTTTACTGTTCCGCTAACACTATGGTCAGGTCGAGCCAAAGCCGTCCCCGGTGGCTTGTTTCAGAATCCGGTCCACCGCGCTTTTGGATTCGCCTAGAAAATCGGCGATTTGTCGCTGGGTGCGGCCATTGGTCTCCGCTAAAACCACTATAGCGCGTTTGATGGCATCCAAGCGCTCTTTTAAATTCGGTTGGTTGCCACCGAATCTGAGGGCGCACAGGGCTTGGTAATGTTGCCACAGGGCATCCAGTGCGGCATCCGCTGACAATTGCCGCTTCGCCCGCTGACGTCCCTTTTCGTCGGGGTGGGTTTTACGATTGCGGTAAGCGTGGCTGTTGACCACCAGGCGCTCCAGATCATGCAATCCCGCCGGAAAATGCGCCATTGCCTCGTATTGAAACAGTTCATCGATTTTGCCGGTGGGAATGCCGTGCCAGGCTGCTAGCGCCTTCACCAGTTCGCGGATGTCGCTGCGGATTTCCAGGGCGGGTAGGAGGACTTCCACCGGCGCATCCAACCCTTCGTGGATGGCCGTTTGCAAATCCGTTTGGGGCGGGCGGTCGGTGCGCCAGGTAGCCACCACTGCCATCTGCGGATGCTGATCCCGCCAATGGCGTAAGCGGCGAAGGGCCGCCTCGTCCCAGGTCTCTAGCCTGCGGATGCCTAACAGGGTTCCAGGCTCGGGCGCTTGCGGTAGCTCATCCGGCCCGCCGCAGACCTGAAGCGTCCGTTCGCTCCAGTGGGCCAGTTGGCGGGCGGCGTGCCACTTGCCGCAGCCGCACGGGCCTTTGATCAGCACGCTTTCCCCTTCCAAAGACGTGCCTTTTCCGGCAACTTCGTGCCAGCGTTGGGCAGTTTGGTACAGAACGGCATAGGCGTGTTGCACTTCGGGGTCTTCGGCCACGGTATGCGGTTGCAGTTTACGCCGCGCCTCGTCCTCCAGGGTCAGCCGCCCCTCAGATCGTTCCCGCTCTTTAGCTGCCCGTAACCCCAGCACATAGGGTAATGCCAGCTGTTTAACCCCTTCTTCCCGTGAGGTTTCGTAGATATCCACTTGGCTGCCGGGGGGGAAGGGAAAAGTGGCGGCGGCCAGAAACAGGGTGGCCTGCATGGGGAAGGCGCCGGACGAGACATGGAAGATGTAACGTCCGTACCCGCCTGATTGGGGAATGGCCTTCCATACGCCTTCATAGAGCTTTTCGCGGTCGCTTTTTATCCCTGGCAACGGCACGCGCTCGACCGTCATGCCTTGCAAGTCCCATTCCTCCAGCGCAGCCTCGAGTTCTTCGCAAAAGCGTTGCCGCTCGTCGCACTCCGGCGGGTCGTCGTCGAACAGAATCAGGCGGCTGCGGGCCGGGTCCATGTTTCTCCTGACCGTATCATCGGTCAACAGGCGTTCTATAGGACTGGTTTCCGACCGGTCACTGGGGAGAATATCGAAAGCCTTCAGATCAGTCTTACCGATGAACGAGACGATGACACAACTTTCCGAACGGTTGCGGCGGGCCATGAGCGGTTCTCCTCATCAGTTGAAAAAATAGGGTGACTGGCGGACCTGGCCGATGGCCAGCCCACCGAAATCCAGCAATTTCCGTATGTCGCTCTGAGGATGCTGGAAACGGGCTGGTTGCCGTTCGAGCCGGTCGAGCACCCACCTGGCCGCTTCCTCCTCGGCGTTACCCTTTTCCTTCCAGGCTTCTTGGAGTTCCCAGCGTTTTTTCTCCCATTGATTGGCCATTTCCCTGTCCCTTCGGTAATCCAGCAGCGCTTGAATCATGCGTTGCCGCCCTTCGTCCAGGGCGCGCACCTTGGCGAGCAAATCCCGTTCCCCCTCATTGAGGCGTTTCTCGCTGCGTCCTCCCGGACGCTTGAGTGCACCTTTGAAAAGCGTGACACGCTCAACCCGCGCCACCTCCGCTAGCAGGCCCATCCACTCGTACCAGTCCACCAACACTTGGGGGTGGGGGTAGCCACTTTCAGAATCGGGGGCGTAGAGCTTGGCGAAGGTATCGCGCACGATCTCCCTCACCTTTTCGGCCTCGTTGGGATGGCACAGCAGACAGTCGTGAATTGTCCCCAGGCGGGTGATGCCTTCACTAGCGGCTTGTTCCACGGTCATGAGCAAGTGGGTGGCGTCCAGGCTGTGAATCAGGTTGGGCAGTAGCCCTTGGGCTTGGGTTTTGGGATCGACGAGTTCAAGCATTTGGGTAAAGTGGAGCGTCAATTTCTTGTCGGAACTTTGGCCGGTCCAGGAAGTCTTGTTGTCAGCGAAACCGGGTTGGGCCACGTAAAAACCCAACCGTGTGCGCCAAACTAGCGGCAAACCCCAGGTGGGGTGGTGCCCTTTCTCAAGGTCCAGTTTGCGTTGGCTGTCACCGGAAATGCTGCGGGCGACTTGCTTGAGCCACTGGCCGAATTCCCCAGCCTGGGGATAAGACTCATTCAGCGCCGCCCGCAGGCTTTGGGTGGTCCACCAGGCCAGCACCGCCGCCAGGCCGTACACCCCGGCCCAGCATAAATACGCCTCACTGGGTTCGGGTTGCTTATCTTCCTGGGCCTTGCAACGGGCGATGCGCCATTGGTAGGCCTCCTTTGCCCATTGGTGGATTCGGGGGGATGCCTTCAGCCTCCTGCTTGCGGGCTTGGTCGAAAGTTTTATAGGCAGCGACCAGTGTGCGGCGCAGCTCGGGTTTGCCCTGTTTTTTCTCCTCTTCCTTTTCTTCTTTCTCTTTCTCTTTTTTCCATAATTTTAATTTTTGAACTAGGTTGCCGAAATCGGCCAATTTTTGGGGCCAGTCTTCCCCGCTTTCGAGCCGTAGCGTCAGCCACTCGACCACCTGGGGTAGCAGCTTTTCCACCACACCTTTGGCTTGACTGGCCTCGCCTGCTCCATAGGGGACGGTCATGATGACTTTCTTGGCCACGTCTCGGCCAAGCCAATCGAAATCTGGCGGGAACAGGTCTTGCAATAGGGTTTGAGCCTGCCTCAACAAATCCTTGCTGCCACCTTGGAATTTGTTTTTTCTGAGTTTTGCTCGCAAGGGTTCTCTGGCCTTGGCGGCAATTTCGGTGTAGATATCACCCGGTAGGCCATCCTCACGGGGCAGGACGTTGACCGCCTTCGCCAGTGCCCGGTCACCGGTCAAGGCGGCGATATGCTGCAAGCCGTTACAGGAGCCGTCGATTTCCACCGGCAGATGGAGGGGGGCTTGAGGATCATCGCGATATTGCCGCCAGGCGAGGGCGAAGGCGAGAAACAGCCACGGGTCATCGGCCACCTCTAGCCACCATTGTTGGTGGCCCAGCGGATCTTGCGCTAGCTTCAGAATGTCCGCCTCGTGGTGTGTTACCCATTCGGCCCGTTCTTCCAGGGTAACCACCCGACGGTCGCCTATCCCCAAATCTTCGAGTAACCGCTTCCGCTTGACTAGGTTGCCACCGTGATATTGCAACGCTAGCACCCCTTGGTCATTCAGGGGTGTCCCGTCGGCGAACTCGAACAAGGCTCGTTGCAAGTCACCGCCCTGAAAATTGAAATATGGGGTGCGCGGATACACTCGGCCTCGGTAATCGGCCCGCCAGGGTAGATAGAAGCGGATGGGTTCCCCTGCAGTGCTCAGGCGCTGGAACAGTGGGCTTTGCAGCAGATTTTGCTCTTCTTCCGTCAGCGTCACGGGTAGGCAGCCCCTATCCAGCCAGTGGCGCAGCCAACGGGACAACGTGGGGTTCAGCCGCCAGGCCACCTGTTGCAGGCGTTCCACGTTGGTAACGTAGTCCCCGCTGGGTGGCAATTCCCGATCCCAGCGGGACAAGAATGAATTATAGCGACGGCGGCGGACTAGCGGGCCGTAATCTTCCCAATCAGGGGGGATGTCGCCATCTGGCTTCCGGTAACAGGGTGGATTGGTCAACGGTTGCACCGTCAGGCGTTTGGGAAAATCCCGCACCAGTCGCTGTAATTGTTCGGTGGCCTCCAAGCCAAGCCAGATGACTTTGCAGGTGCGGAACTGACCCTCGGCATTCAAGCCTTCCACCTTGCCGGTTTGTAATTGCAACGGCTCGCGCAAGGCCTCGACGAAGCAGGACAACAGCGCCTCGGCGCACCACGCCCGCGATGCCTTTTTATGCTCCCATAGGCGAAGCTGGCGGGTGAGGGCGTTGCCAAGTTGATCGCGCGCCTCATGTTGCAGGCAGTAGGGTTTGGACTCGCCTTCCAAAAGGGTGTCAATGAATGTTTCCATGTCCAGTGCCTCGTCATCCGCTCCGTCGTTTTCGTTGACGGCCTGTTCCAACCACAAAGGCGCCAAGGTCAACAGGATCAGGCCCAATAACTCTTCCCGCCGTTCGGGGGTGTCGGTGTCCAATGTCCGCCAGCAGGCCTTGGCATCGTCATCCGACGGAGGCCGAATCCGGCTTAAGGTCTTGAAATTTTCAAGGGCCGTCTGGATATCCAAGGTTTGACCAAGCTGGCGGGCGAAGGCGCGGCCAGCCCGTTCTGTCAGGTTACGCTTTTTGAAAACGTTTCGCTCCAGGTGGGTGGCGGGATCGATCAACAGATGCCAGCTCATGCGCGGTTCTCCAATAAGGAATAAGGGTATTGCGTTCATTATAGACCAGGGCGCGGGCAGCCCCGGCCTTCAGGCCAGGGCAGGCAGATGCCCCGTCTTGGCGTATATCAACCCCTCGCCACGCTCGGCCAAGCGACGCAGATCGCCCTTGAGATTGGTCAGGGCACGCCAGTCGCCTGGCGTGCCGGGCAGCGGCACCCAGTCGCCGGAAACCGGATTGCGAATTTTCACATGGCGCTTGCCGTGTTCCAGCACCAGGCGGCCCGTCTTCAGGTAGGGCTTGATGAGCTTGCGGATATCGGAAGTCAAACGCTTGGTATGCATGGTGGTTTCCTCCTGACAAGTGTGATGGGTTACTTCACTTGGCGTTGGAGAAAAAAAACCACCTTTACCCCCAAGAAGCAGAGGCGCGTGTCACTGCACGTTATAGAAGGTAAATCCTATCGAGAACCAGAATAATCCTTTCAATACAAGCTCTTGCCTCCGTTTCCAGCAACACACCCAATAACCATTCCGCCATTATGGTTCCTCTTCTTGGGGCAAAGCCCCGGATTTTCCCGTAACGCCCCAATGAAGCATGTCTCACAGACTCCGGGAGAGAAAAAACGATGTATTTGTTTTCTTTTATCGGCAATACCGACCTGGCCGCCGCCGGGTTGATCGAAGGGTGCGAAGAACCGGAGGGCGGGCCGCTGGCCCGCGCCCTGGCAAGCGGCATCGCCCCGTGGTGCGGGGCGACCTTGCTCGACGACCGTCCCGATCCGAATCCAGCCAGGGACTTCGTGGCCTGGCTGCGGCGTCGGATCGGCGGCGTGCCGCTGCGGCTTTTCCGTTGTCCGGTCCGTCATCCGGCGGACTTCGACGATGTCTGGACGGCGGCCTCGGCAGTGGTGCTTGCCAGTGGCACGCCCGCTTCCGAACGGGCTTATCTGGCCACGCCGGGCACGGTGGTCATGGGAATGGCGTGGCTGCATCTGGCCTTGCAACCAGCCACCCGCGGACGGGTATTGACTGCCCATCCCGGCCGGCCCTGCCGGTGGTTACCGGTGACCCCGTGAAACCTGGGGCAAAAGCGGGGTTTTTCCCGCTACGGCTTAATGAATATCAATCTGAATGGAGAAAGAATATGAAATATGCTGTTCTCACGTTTTCCGGCAACAATGTCTTCCGTCACCCCCGCTTGCCTCGGCAGCCCCGGCCGCCGAGGCTGCCACCGTTGCCGCCCTTTCATATCTGATGACCCGACCTCCGGGGCGGATGATAACCAACCGTCAACCCGTGTTGAAGGAAAGAACCCATGAACGAACTGATCAAAATCACGATTGAAATCGATTGGCCTTGGGACTGAAGGCCGACAACGGGATGACCGGCGCTCCAGGGAAGGAGCAAACCCCGTCGAATCCCTTTGACGGCAGGAGGAATCTGTAACCTTGAACAATCCAAAGGAGGTGAACGATGTATAAGGCAGCAACCTTAGGCAAGGCGGCCGACGTGCTGGCCAGGAAGATTACCGATACGGACGAGGTCTGTGTGGAGCGTTCCGGAATCGCGGTCACGCTGGGCGGCGCGTTGGGCGCGGCGGCGGCGGTGGTGATCGCCGTCGAAGTGGCGCCGCTGGCGGCCACTGCGGCGGCGGCCGGCTTAGTGTGGAGCCTGTTCGACAATTGACTGTCCATTCGCTCCGGGCCTTTCGCCCGGAGCTTTCCCCCTCATGATGATACGTACATAAAGGAGGTATGAATATGGATTGGGGTGAAATTTTGCAAGTTATCCTGGAAATCGTGTTGGAAGAGACCCATTGAATTGAACGGATACCAGGAGGAAAAACGATGACGACCGAAAAGCCTGTCGTTTTGGGAAAGCGGAGCGATCAGCCGAAAAGGTACCCGGTAATCTGTGCTCCCGCACCCGTCTTGGCCGGACCGTTGACACTCGCCATCGGGTGGCTACTCGGCCTGTTCGATTTCGATTAGGGAGGCATTCTCCGCCCGCCGCAAGGCGGGTTTTTTTGTCTGAGTGCCGGAAGATCTCGCGGGACAGGTACTCGATGGCTGTCATCGCCCGGGCGTCCATAGTCAGTATCGCCGTCGAATCAGATCATTCCCGGGAGTTAGCCCGCATCCCCCCTTCCCGATGCCACACGCCGGGAAGGGGGGAATGGGCGGGCGATTCGTTCAGCTTCAGGGTTGAAGAGATCCCTTCAAGCCTTCCAGTCCCGTCTGAATCCACCGGTCCATGGCCTTCACCGCCGCCTCGTCGTTGAGGGGTTCCGGCGGGAAGTTGCTGGTGTCGCCGCGGTAATAGCGTCCCCGCCAGCGGACCGTCACCGAACCGTCGCCATTGTCCTCCACCTGGATGCGGGTGGAATAGGAACTGACCGGCAGGGCCTTGACGTTGGGTTCGCCCTGGCGGAGATACACGGTGTGATTGGCGTCGTTGACCTCCAGAATCATCTCCTCGAAGGATTCGCCGTTTTTCAGCTCGAATGTCCGCACCTTGTCCGCCTCGCGGTATTCACACCGCGCCACCAGGGGATGCCAGCGGCAGATGGCTTCGGGGTCGGCCACCGCTTTCCAGGCCCGCTCGAAAGGCGCCTGGATGCGGATCTTGTGGTCGGATTTCTGGGGGGTCGGGCCGTGGGCCAAAGCGCCGACGGACCACAACAACCACCCCAACAGCCAGAACGACATGGATTTTCCGTTCATGTATTGCTCCTTTTTCTGTTTTTTCGTCGATCATCGCCGCCGGATACCCATCCGCCGGCATATACCCCCACCCACAGCAGCCAGGCCGCGCCCCCCAGCCACGGACGCCAGTCCCGGGGCCGGCGGACCGTCTCCGTCACACCCAGGGTATCCACGGCGGCCAGCAGGGCGGACGGGTCGGACAGGGGGTGATAGTCCAACCCCGCGGTATCGGCGAGCCGCCGCAGATACTCACCCCGCAGGGAGGAGAGGTGCTCCTGGCCCAGCACCCACTCGCCACCGAACGGCGCGTTCCGGGGGTGAAAACCGGGCGCGCCGCGGGGCGGGCGCACGGGCTCGCCGAAAGTGGACCGGTGAGGCACGTCCTCCGGCCGATAGAAACCTTGCCGGCGGCCGTCCTCATCGAATTTGGGAATGGGCGCGGGCACCGTGCCGCCCACGCCCACCAGCATCCCCTTCACCTTGCCCTTGACGGCGGAAAAGCCGGGCTGATAACGGGGATTCACCGGCGGGGCCTCGTGCCCGTCGGTGAACCACAACAGGGCGTGCCCCCGCAAGCCGGGACGCGCCATCAGGGTCATGGCATCCAGCAATCCCGCCGCCACCCGGCTGTCGGCGGCCCAGGCCATGCGCCAGTCGAGCCGGCCGATCACCCGGCTCAATTCGTGGAAGTGCCCGCATACCTCCAGCGGCATCAGCAACAGCGTGGTCCGCCTGCCGGTGAACACGCCGACACCAAGACGCGAGCCACACGGCAGTCGCCGGAGCGTCCGGCGCAAAATCGTCCTGACATACCCGAGCCGGTCCGTCGCGACGCCGCGCAGGCGCATGTCGCGGACGTTCATGCTGCGGGTGATGTCCACCACCGCCACCAGAGGGTAAGCGGCCGCCTCGCGCCAACCGTAGGGGCGCAGCACCGCCGCCGCCAGCAAACCGGCCGCTCCAAGCAGCGCCCACCAGCGCCAATCGTGAAAGATCCGCCGCATCAGAATTTCAGCTTTCGGCCTTGGCGCCGCAAAGACGCAGAGCTTCTTTCAAGCATATCCTTCTCCGGGTTCTCCGGGCCTTCGCGGTGAAAACAATCTTCATCAAGGCAACCCTCTCGGAAAACCGGGCACCCGGCTCCACAGCGCCTCCTTTGCGGCTTCCTTGCCTTCCTTGCGTTTCATTTCCAGGCGTTCGATCTCCGGCAGCAACCGGAGCGCCGCCTCCAGGTTGTAGCGGGCCGCCCAGAGCCCCGGATCGAGACGCAGCGCCCGGCGGTAGGACTGCTTGGCCAGGGCCACCAGGGGCAGCGCCTCGTCGAAGGCGGTCCGCTCGACCTCTTCCCTGGCCCGGCGCAGATAGAGATCTCCCAGGCCATGATGGACCCACGGCATCAGGTGCGGGGGGGCCGTTTCGAGCAAGACGCTGTAGATTTCCAGCGCCTCCTCGTGCCGCCCCTTGCGCCCCAGGCGGGCGGCCCAGGCCAGGCGCGCGGCCACGCCCGCATCGGGCGGCGGCGGCACGCCCCGCGCCACAGCGGCCGCCGCCTCCGCATCGAGGCTAATCCGCCGCCACTGCCAACCGGCCGCCAGCATCACCGCCACACCGGTCCCCAGCAACCCCACGGCGATCCAGAAACGCCAGCGCCGCATCACGCCTCCAGGCTCTTGACCGCCAGCAACAACAGCGCCCCCGCCAGAGCGGCCCAATAGAGCGGCCCCGACAGATCCCGCCCGGCCCGGACCTCCCGATAGTGGAACGGGCGTTTCTCCAGCCGGTCGATGGCGGCGATGGCCCGGCGCAGCCCCTCCGGGTTCTCCGCCTCGAACGCCTGATAGGCCACGCCCAGGGTCTGAAAGAACCGGTGGAGGTAATATTCCGGACGGGCATGGGGGTTGTCCTCGGCCGGATCGGCGGGCGCGTCGTGGATGCCGGGACTGCCCGCCCCCCGCAGGAATATCCAGTACAACCGCACCTGATGGCGCTTGAAAGCGGTACGCAGCATCTGCTGGGTCTTGGGGTCGATCACCGCCGCGCCATCGGACACCAGCACGATGGCGCGCGAACCGCTCAACGGCTGATCCACGAAGAAATCCAGCGCCAGGGCCAACCCTTTGGCCACGTGCGTGTAGGCCAGTCCCGGCAGCGCCACGGTCGCCACCGCCGCCTGATTGGCGCTGCGCCGCCCGGTCAGCGGACATTGATACAAAGCGCCGGTGCTGAATCCCGCCACCCCGATCCAATCGTGGGGACGGCGCTCCAGAAACTCACCCAAAAGCCGTGCCGCCGCCCCGCCCTTGGAAATCTCGTCACCACCCGGCGCCCGGCCGGCGAAGGTGTTGTCCATGCTTTGGCTGCGGTCCAGCAGCAGCACCAGATGGGCGCCCCGCCCGATTTTGTCCACCACCCGCTCGGGCACGCCGGGGCCGGCCAGGGCCAGAACCAGGGCCGCCAGCGCCAGACTGCCCGCCAGTGGCACCGCCCGGGTCAGCGCCAGGGACCAGGGATCAGGTGGCAACAAGACATCCCAGGCGACATCCGCCCGCCGCAGGGGGGAGAACAGCCACGGCAATACCGCGACCGGAAGCGACAACAACCACCCGGGTTCGCTCCACTCAACCGGCCAGGCCGCCATGGCGGATCTCCTCCAGCGCCAGCCGCCTTGCCAGGCGGCGCAACCGCGCCTGTTTCCAAACCACACGCTCCCCCTCGCGGATGAAAAACAACCCGCGCGAGCTTTCGGCGAATGCCGCAAGCTCGGCCTCCAGCGGCCGGAAGGCGGGATGGCGTTCCATGAACGCTTCCAGCCGCCCCCACCAGCGGCCGTTCCAGTAGGCGTCCAGGGCGCGGTGCAGGATCAGATAGGCGCGCAGACGGTCCCCCTCGCCTTCCCCCAGCCTCGTCAACGCCAGCAAAGCGCGGCAGAAAGGCCAGCGCACGGGCCGCCGGCCACCCAGCAAATGCCAGACCAGTCCCGCAGCCCCCAACACGAACAGGGCCGCGCCGAGCCACATTCGCCGCCGCACCGCGGCGGTATCGAAGGCCGGCAAGGCGCCATCGCGCATGAACGCTTCGCCCTTGAGGCTCTGGATCGGCCGGAGAGGCGACAGGGTGAGCCGCCAGGCAGGCAGACTCAGGGGCATTTCCCGCCCGTCCGCCCGGAAAACGACCCGCCATCCGGGCACTTCCACCGTCTCGGTGGTGAAGGGTGCGTAATCCACCTGAAAATCCAGGCACAGACGCCGGTCTTCCCACGACACCGCCCGCACCACCAGCCAGCGCCCCAGGGGATGGGGCAGACGCGGACGATCGATCACGGCGGAGGCGCCGCCCTCCACCCGCCAGCAGCGGCTCAGCACGTCGCCGATGAAATAACCGTAATCACGGAACGGGAGCGGATCGGCGGTCAACCCGGCGGCACCCGCCGGCGGATGAAACAGCAAAACCAGCCACAACGCCCACGACGGCCGCTTCATACCGCCCACTCCTGAAAATGCCTGGAGACCACCAGCGGATCGATGTCATCTCCCAGCCATAACGGTTTCGCCCCCGCCGCCATCAACACGCTCTGCAAACTCCGGCGACGCGCCTCGTACCGGCGCCGCAACCGCCGCCGCCAGCCGGCGCGCAGCCAAACCAAACGCTCGCGGCCGGATTCGGCATCGCTTACCCGGCGAATCCCCCAGTCGGGCCAGTCTTCGGTTTCACCACCGCTCCACAACACCACCGGCATCACCCAATGGCGGCCCAGACGGGACAACACCCGCCGCAACAACGCCTCGGGCCAATGAAAATCGGAAACCAGCACCACCAGGGCGGGACGCGCCGGCAGCCATTCGGCCAACGCCAGCCCCCCTTCGGCGCCCACGCCTTCCCAGACGGTGGTTCCCAGGCGGGCCGCCCATTCCGGGGCCCAACCGGTGGCAACGGTGGGCGGCATCGTCCAGTCGCGCCGTATCCGCCGGTCGAAACCGATGAAGCCGAAGCGATCCCCCAGGCGCCGCGCACCCGCGGCCAGCGCCCGGATCAACCAGGCCACCTGCCGGGGCTTGTTCGCGTCCGCCCCCATCGACGCGGACAGGTCGGCGGCCAACACCACGTCGGCGGCGCCGGGCTGCTCGAACACCCGGACCCGGAGACGCCGGAACGGGTCGAGCACGCTGCGGCGCAATTCCAGGCGGCGGGCGTCGGGACGATGGAAAAAATCGACGACCCCGGCGAACACCTCGCCGGCGCCGGCATGGCGGCCGGGATGAGCGCCCGGCCGGGCGCCACCGGCCCGTCCGGGAATACGGTAATGAATTTCGCAAGGCCCGTGGTTCATCCCAGATCCGGCGTGACCACCTTGTCGAGAATGGCCTCGATCAGCTGCGGCATCCACCATTCCCTCTGGGATTCGTAAACCGGTTGCAGAAAGATCCGGTGCCCCATCACCGGCGCGAACACCGCCTGCACGTCCTCGGGTTCCACCGACCCGCGGCCGGCCAGCCATGCGTGGACCCTGGCCGCCCGGACCAGGGCGGATACGCCCCGGGGACTGGGGCCGGCCAACACCAGCCGATCCATGTCGGCCTCGGGTAGCCGGATGCCGAAATCCTGGGGACGGTCGCCGGCCCGCCACAGATCCAGCACATATTTCCGCAGCGCCGGCCTCGCCGCGACCGTTTCCTGGATGCGCCGGGCGACCTGATTCAATTGCCTGTGATCAAGCGCCGCCCCCGCTTCCGTTTCGATCAGCGCGTCGGTGTCGTGGAAACGGGGATCGAAGGCGAGCGATTCCCGCTGCGACGCATCCGCCGGCGCGCTCATGGGAATCTCCATCAAAAACCGGTCCCGCGCCGCGGCGGGCAATTCGAAGGTTTCCTCCCGCTCCACCCGGTTGCGGTCGGCGAACACCGTCAGATGGGGAAACCGGTACTCCCGCTCGAAGGCCCGCACCCGTCCCTCGGCCATCACCCGCAGCAACAAGGCATGCACCTGGGGCCGGGCGCGGTTGATCTCGTTGAAGAAAAACACCGCCAGATCGCCCCCGTGCGCCAGCAGCGGACCGGGATCGACCCGGGGCCGGCCTTCGGCGTCGAGGCGGGTGTGATAGATCAAGTCTCCCGGAAGCAGGTCCACCGTCCCCTCGATCCGCTGGAACGGGCCGCCGAGCTGCCGGGCCAGGGCGCGCAGGGCGGTGGTCTTGCCGATGCCGACACCGCCTTCCAGAAGGACGTGTCCCCGGGCATAGACCGCGACCAGCAACAGGCGGACGACCGGCGCCTGTCCGAGAATCACCCGGTTCAAGGCGGCTTCGATCGCCAGCGCCTGTTCGCGGCCGACATCGGGATCGGGGCTGTGTGCGTTCATGTCATTCATCAGCGAAAGATTCAACGTCAGGATGCGCGTCCTGGATCAGAAATCCGAAAAAGGAACGTCCCTGTCCAAGTGTTTCCCGGGGGTCGTCCAGCCCCGAACTCCGCGCCGCCCGAACCCTTGAAAAAGGACGGCGCCGGAGGAGGCTTCTCAGCCGCCGATTTCGTCTACGTCATAGACGAACTTGCCGGTTTTCCTGAAATGCTGCCAGCGCAACCGGTTGCGCTTGTCCATCCCTTCCAGCGCCTGGCGCTGCTTGTCCAGTTCCTTGGGATCGTGCTTGGGATCGTAGCGGCTGCCGGCGATCTTCTCCGGATAGCCCGGCTTGGGCTCCCAGCACACGCCCGGTTCCTTGCAGTTGGTGCCGCTGTAGGCCTGGGCGGAGCCCGCCAGCACCATCCCCATGACGCCTCCAAGGACGGTCAGGATCGTTTTTTTCATCGCGTTTCTCCTTTCACTGTGGTTTGACATGAATGATTTCCGTCTTGCCCGCGGAAGCGGCTTGCGCATCCTCCGCGGCGCAGGTCTTCCATCCGATCTTGCTCGGCTTGCCCTGGTAGATGCTGCGCAGGAAAGCCATGATCTTGAGCATCTCGTCGATGCTCAGATTGACGTACTGCGGCCCCATCATGCCGTTGGCGCCCCCGAACATGATTTCGAACAGCCCCTTGTCGGTGAGGCCGGCAGGATAAGTCCAGTAATCGTCCGCCAGACCCGGCCCCAATTTGCCTTCGGCCTCGTGGCCGTGACACCCGGAACAGGCGGACAGGAACAGACTGTGCCCTTCCTCGACCCCCTGTTTGTCGCAGTTGTAGGGGTTGTCGCCACTCTCCAGAAACTGCCTGACCGCGTCCGAAGGCTGTTTCCAGTCCTTGGCCACCGTCAGATCCAGCGGCATCCCGGTGAGCGCGTTACGGAAGGTGACGCCGGCCTGGGCGCTTGCCGCCACCAGCATCGACGCCAGCGCTGCCGTCATGGTGATTTTTTTGATTTTCATGAATGCTTCACTCCTTGTTGTGGTCTTTGTCTTTTCCCCTGTTCTTTCCCGGCCCCGGACGGGAACCCCCGGAGCGGGCGGCCCGTTCATCGCTTCGCCACGGGCTCCGGCAGCAAGGGAATCCCTTCCGCCTTCAGGATATCGAGGATGGCGCCACGCCGCGCCGCCAACGCCCGTTCCAGATCCCGCCGCAGCGCCTCGTCTCCCTTGCGCACCCCAAGCGCGACGCTGTAGCGCTGGGGAACCGGGTCGCCCCGGCGGTCGGTCTGGTGATCGGGTATCAGCCGCATGGTCAGCCGCCCACCGGCATCCCGGACGTAACGGGCCGCCTCCGGCGCCCACAGGACGGCCACCTCGGCCTTGCCGGACAGTACATCGCCCACCAGCCGCTGCGGTTCCCAGCGCACGTATTTGTTACGGCGGGACTTGAAGTCCACCAGTTCGTTCATGTAGAAGAACATGTCGGCATAGCGGCCGATCTTCCGCAACATCACCTCCGCCGGGCTGTGGGGCACGAAGGCGATGTGCCCGGCCCGCTGCAGCAGGGGATCGTCCCAGTCGCTCACCTCGACACCCTTGCGGGTCACGAACACATAGCCGGAACGGTAGTACGGACGGCTGGTCGTCAGCTCGGGATGCCCCGGATCCACACCGATCATCAGATCGCACTTGCCGGCGTTGAGATAGTTGCGAACCACGAAGCGCGCATCCTGCCACCAGACGAACCTCACCGGCCTGCCGAGTGCCTCGCCCAGCTCCCGGGCGATGGCGTTCTCGAATCCCCGGCCTTCACGGTCGGAATAAGGCAGCTCGTTCTCGCCGGCGCACACCCGAAGCGGCGGGCCATCCAGCGCCATGGTGCCGGCCTGCTGGCTCTGGCACCCCAGCAGCAGCCAGGGCAGCAGCACCAGCCACCACCACCGGGCCACCCCCCGGCCGGTGGCCGGGCGGCCCGAAAGCCGCCCGCCGGTTCGCCACCAATCAAACATCATCGGGCAAGGCGAAGACCATCACACCACCGCCCATCTTGGTGTAATGGGCCAGCTCCTTGAAGGCGCCCACGGCACCGAGCCCCGCGGAGGGATCCTTGAGGTCGAACACCAAGCCGACGCCGGGCCAGCCACCCACACCGTAGTAGATTGCCACGTACTGCTTGCCATTGTGTTCATAGGTGATCGGATGACCGATCACGCCCGAGGGCAGCTTGAACTTCCACAACAGCTTGCCGCTGCGGCTGTCCAGGGCCTTGATCCAGCCGTCCAGGGTGCCGTAGAAAACCAGGTTGCCCTTGGTCGCCAGGGTTCCGCCCCAGACCGAGAACTTCTCCGGCACGCTCCATTTGAACCGGCCGGTCTTGACGTCGTAGGCGCGCACGAAGCCCATCACCCCCTTGGGACCGGGGTACATGTTGAGGGTGGCACCAACGAAGAACTGACCGGCGCGGTACGGCAGCATGAACGGCTCCCAATCCATGCAGATGTGGTTGAGACCGAGGAAGAACAGCTCCTTCTCGGGGTCGTAGGCATCCACCCCCTGGTTGTGATAGCCCATGGCGGAGGGACAGATGTTTCTCGCCTGGTGATCCATCCGGGTGCCGTATTCCGGGTCGCGCACCGGCTGGCCGCTTTTCAGATCCACGTACTTGACCCAGTTCACGGTGTCGTCCAGCTTGTCGGCCCGGACCAGCTCGCCGGTTTCCCGGTTGAGGGTGTAGATGATACCGTTACGGTCGGGATGGCTGACCAGCTTCATCTTCTTGCCGTTGATGGTTTGCTCGGTCAGCGCCATGTAGTTGACGCCGGCATAGTCCCACTCGTCATGAGGGGTCTTCTGGTAACCGTAGATGGCCATGCCGTCGTCGGGATCACGGGCCCACATGGTCATGGTCCATTTGTTGTCACCCGGCCGCATGGTTTCGTTCCAGGGCGCCGGGTTGCCGGAGCCGTAGTAGATCAGATCCAGCGAAGGATCGTAGGCGTACCAGCCCCAGTTGGTGCCGCCTCCGATCTTCCAGGCGTCCCCTTCCCAGGTCTTGAGCCCCAAACCGAAGCGGCCGTACTGGGGGGTCTTCTCGTTGAACTTCGGCGACAGACGGATATCCTCGTCCGGCCCGGTGGCAAAAGCCCGCCATTCCATCTTGCCGTCGTTGATGTTGAAGGCGGTGACGTATCCACGCACCCCCAATTCGGCCCCGGAACAACCGACCAGGACTTTATCCTTGACCACGAAAGGTGCCTGGGTGATGGTCGCCCCCACGCGAATGTCGCAGGCTTCCATCTTCCAGATTTCCTCGCCGGTCTTGGCGTTCAGGGCCACCAGATGGCCGTCCAGTTGCCCCAGGAAGATCTTGGCCGGCTTGCGGCCTTCGGCCGGGGCGTAGGCCACCCCCCGGTTCACCACGTCGCAGCAGGCCACCGCCCGGGCGGCGGGATTCTGCTTGGGCTTGTATTCCCAGACGATCTTGGAGGGATCGTTCAGATCCAGGGCGTAAACCGTGTTGGGGAACGGCGTGTTGATGTACATCAACCCGTCCACCACCAACGGCCCGCCTTCGTGACCGTTGAGCACGCCGGTGGAAAAGGTCCAGGCAACCTGCAACTTGCTCACGTTGCTGGTATCGATCTGCTTCAGTTTGGAATAATGGGTGGCACTGTAATCTTTGGTGGGCATCACCCAGTTGCTATCCTTCTTGGACAGTTCGATCAGCTTCTGATTGGCTTGCCCGGTCACCGCGCCCCCCATCATGACGAGGGCCACGGCCAGGCGGAGTTTCATGGTCGGCATGTCTTCTCCCTTTGTGTCGTTATTGTCAGACGGCACAAGGTTACTCCGCCCCCGCGCCGGCCAGTGAGCGACGCCTTCCCGGAGCGCCGCATTAAAGATCCATGTTGACCGGGGGAATCGATCCCGGCCAGGATGGGAGAGATACCAATGGCAAAGGGAGTTCTTCCTATGGCTTTCCAGGAGCGTAATCCAGAAAATAAGCGGATGCTTCAGCGTCTCAACCTGAAAACCCGGGTCAACCTGATCATCGCCGCGATCCTGGTTCTGATCGTGGCGATCGGCAGTCTTTTGGTGATACGGCACGTGCGCGACTCCGTGGAACAGGAAACCCGTTCGGCGCTGCAAATGGCCACAGAGATGGTGGAAGCCGGACGGCTCATGGGCCCGCTGCCGGAGCGGCAGTCGCGATCGTGGATCGGCATGCTGGAACAATTGAGCGGGCTGCGCCATGTGCGCTTGTACGTGCTCCGTGACGGGCGTCACCATCCGCCCGCCTCCCCCGAATCCATCGAAGGCGTGCCGGAATGGTTCGCCGCCCTGGTCCGCCCGCCTGCCATGCGTATCGAGGAACGCGTTCCGGCGGCAAGCGGGGAGTGGCTACGGGTGATACTGGTCGCCGATCCGGGCGACGAAATCGCCGAGGCATGGGAGGAAACCCGGGTGTTCCTGGGCTTGATCCTGCTCCTGGCGGGCGGCTGCTTCGTCGCCATCTCGTGGGTGACCGGCCGCGCCTTCCAACCCGTGGACGAGGTCATGGAAGGGTTGCTGGCGCTGGAAAAGGGCCACTACGGCCACCGGCTGCCCGAGTTTCCCCAGCCGGAATGGAACCGAATCGCCGTGGCCTTCAACCACTGCGCGGGCGTGCTGGAACAGGCCCGGAAAGACAACCGCAACCTGACCCGTCAATTGTTGAAGGTGGAAGAAGAAGAACGGCGGGCGCTGGCGCGGGAACTCCACGACGAGCTGGGGCAGGTGCTCAGCGCCATCAAGATGATGGCCCTGAGCATCAAGCGCCAGAACCCGCCCGAGCCATCGATCCGCGCCGCCTGCCTGATCACCGATCACGTGGACCACCTGTTCGATGTCATCCGTTCCATGATCCACAAGCTCCGCCCCCTGATGCTCGACGACCTGGGACTGGCGGCCGCGATCGAGACCCTGGTGAAAAACTGGGAGGCGCACCACCCCGAGGTGCGGATTCATCTCCATTGCCAGCAGGGCATCGACGACTTCCCGCAGGAACGGCAGATCCACGTATACCGGATCGTCCAGGAATCCCTGACCAACGTCTTCCGGCACGCCTCGGCAAGCCGGATAGAACTCCGGCTGGAAACGGTCGCCCGGAAATCGTCAACCGCTTCCTGGCTGAAAGTGAGCACCCGGGACGATGGCAGGGGGGCCGCCCCGGACGCCCGTACCGGCCTGGGACTCAAAGGAATGCGGGAACGGGTCGAGAGCCTGGGGGGAGTCTTCCGCGTCGAAACCGCCCCGGGAAAGGGGTTTCACCTGAGCATTCTCATTCCATACGAGGAGGAACACGCCGATGCCCATCCGCGTCATGCTTGCGGATGACCACGCCGTCGTCCGCGCCGGTTACCGCTTCCTGCTGGATCAGGACGATGACTTCTCCATCGCCGCCGAGACCGGGGACAGCGACAGCACCTACCACGGTTTTTTCGCCCATCAGCCCGATGTGCTGGTGCTCGACCTCTCCCTGCCCGGAGCAGGGGGGCTGACGGTCATCCGCCGGATCATCACCCGCCAGCCGGAGGCGAAGATACTGGTGTTCACCATGCACGAGGAAGTGCTTTACGCCAAGCGCGCGCTGGAAGCGGGCGCCAAGGGATTCATCAGCAAGAACTCGGACCCGGAAATACTGCCCGACGCCATCAGACGCATCGCCCAGGGCGGCAGTTACATCATCGAACCCATCGCCCAACAGCTGGTGATGCAGTACACCACCGGCGAAGGAGTGGAAAACCCGATGCTGGTCCTGACCAATCGCGAATTCGAAGTGTTCGGTCTCGCCACCCGGGGACTCACCATCCACGAAATCGCCGCGACCCTCCACCTCAGTCAGAAAACCGTCGCCAACTATATCACCGGCATCAAACGCAAGCTGGGCGTGAACACCGTGGCCGAACTGGTCCGGCTGGCCTACCGCTACCATCTGGACGGGGCGTGAACGGGGCGTTTCAATCACCAATCACCGGGGACATCCATTCCCCGCACGAACAAAAAAACCGCCGTATTTGGCGGTTTTTTTGTTCACAAGATGGTGCCGAAGGCCGGACTCGAACCGGCACGGCTTTCGCCACTGCCCCCTCAAGACAGCGTGTCTACCAGTTCCACCACTTCGGCAAAGCGTTTCATGGAGTTTCCTCTTCCTTGGGCGTCGGGACCACCACCGGAGCATCCGGAACGGGAACCTGAACGGATTCAGACGCCTTGGACGGCGGGTTCTGCGCCGGGACCGGTGGGACATCCCCGGACTTCAATACCTCGAGTATATCCTTCTTCTCGGACCGATAATCGGTGAAATAGGCCAGCGAGAGACTGGTGACGAAGAACAGCGCCGCCAGAATACCGGTCGTGCGGGAGAGGAAAGAGGCAGATCCCCTGGCCCCGAAAACCGTCCCCGAAGCTCCGCTGCCAAAAGCCGCCCCCATGTCGGCGCCTTTGCCCTGCTGCAGCAGGACGAACACCACGATACCTATCGCCAACAGAACATGAAATACGATCAGAACCTGAAACATATCAACTGTTTTCCATTGCTGCCTGGACGATGGCCAGGAACGAATCCGCCTTCAGCGACGCGCCTCCGATCAGACCACCATCGATGTCTGGTTGCGCCATGAGCGATGCGGCATTGCCGGCATTGACGCTGCCACCGTACAGAATCCTGACTTTCTCGGCCACCCCGGCATCCTGGGCCGCCAATTGCCGCCGGATATGCGCGTGAACTTCCTGCGCCTGCTCCGGGGTCGCGGTCTTGCCGGTGCCGATGGCCCATACCGGTTCATAGGCGATCACCGCCTGGTTGAGGGACTGCACCCCCGCCTTTTCGAGCACAGCCTGAAGCTGCGCATCCACCACCTTGAAGGTATCGCCCGCCTCGCGCTCTTCCAGCGTCTCGCCGATGCAGAGAACGGGAACGATCCCGTGCTCGATGGCTTTTTGATAGCGGGCGGCGATCAACTCGTCCGTCTCGCCATAGACCTGGCGGCGCTCGGAATGGCCGACGATGGCAAGACGGCAACCGAATTCCTTCAGCATCGGCGCGGAAACCTCGCCTGTGTAGGCGCCGCTGTCCTGATCGGCGACGTTCTGCGCCCCCACCAGCACCCCGGAATCGCCGAGGCTTTCGGCAACCAGAGGAATGAAGACGTATGACGGGCAGACCCCAACTTCCACCCGGCATCCGGAAGGCAGCCCGGAAACGATCTCCCTTGCGAGCTGCCCCGCGCTCTCACGGGTTCCGTTCATTTTCCAATTTCCAACAACCAAAGGTCTGCGCATCGTTCACTCCTCAGAAAATTCTGGTGATTTTATCCGGATCTCCCGGAGATGGCAAATCAGACCAATCCCCTGGCGTCTCCCCATTTTTTCACCTGATTCCCGCCAACAAGCCACCGGATTCGTTGAAAAGGTCGTCAATGGGAGGGTCAGTGATGCCAGGAGCGGGGTGTCGCCGCCACCAGTGGTAAAAGA
>JALSIB010000027.1 GCA_026981855.1 Methylothermaceae bacterium
ATCTTTTACCACTGGTGGCGGCGACACCCCGCTCCTGGCATCACTGACCCTCCCATTGACGACCTTTTCAACGAATCCGGTGGCTTGTTGGCGGGAATCAGGTGAAAAAATGGGGAGACGCCAGGGGTGGGGCAAGGCTTGCCATCCAAGTATTTTTGTTCCATACTACCAGTCAAAGGACTGGGGATCCCCGGTCGACAACTGGCCTCGGTGGAAGCATCGGGGCCTTTTGTTTTTCAGGGGAAGCATTTCAACCCCCATCCATCCCGCCGGCCGTTCCCGTCGCAGTAAAACTTCTCCTCCACTACATTAAAGGCACGGTTCTCCTGTTCTGGTCGGAGAATCTTCATGCCAACAGGCCGTGCTACCAAATCAGCCAACTGGAGCCCGGCGGAATTGCTCTGCTTGTCAGCGAAAATCAGTTCGAAAGGGAGTATGTCCCCACGGTAATTGGCGCCATCGCAAATTCGACGAAATTCCAGTTCCAGCTCGTTGTCTTCTTTCTTCCCCCTTCGCTCGACGATGATATGGGTACGTTGACCGCCTGCTCCCTGTCCTTGAAGGTAATAGAAGACCCGCTCCAGCCCAAACGCCAGAGCAACATGATATGGATTGTCGGGGTCGGCATATCGTCTCCGGAACGGCTCCTTTCGAATCACGGAGCAGATCAGTGTAAAAGGCGTGTTCGCCACGATCTGCGACAATTCGTCCAGAAACCCACTCTTGCGGCTGCGTTCTTTCAGAAACGCGAAGGCCTTGCGGTCCTTGCGGATATCCGTCTCGTGCAGAATCACCTGATCGTGTCCGAAATGGCGAAACTTGAAGGCCTGCAAGGCGGGTACCAGCACTTCCATATAGTCCCTCTTGTGGAAGATGCAGAACGCCAGCACAAATACCGGGTAATTCGGATCGATGGTTTTCAGTCCGTGGTCACCGCTTTCGTCCACATACACGATATAGTCTGAAAATCCGCTCATGCTTCGCTCCCGGCAATCTGGTCCGCCAGCCACTCGATGATCGTCGGAATGGCCTCAAGACCGATGCCGTCGATCTCCGCTGCCCGAACAAGCCGTTTGGCGAACACCTGCACCCGTGAACGTGTGGATGGGCGTTCGTGCCAATCGACCACGGCCAGCTCTTCCATCCGGGCCAGCAGGGTATAAACGAAATGCAGTACCCGCTCGGCCTGAGTGTCGTTTCCCCCGAGCAGGGAGTGAATCAGAAATTCATAGAAAGGCGTGACTTTGTCTGCAAATCGGCCTTGGTATTCGGTCAGCAGTTGCAGGCCGGCAGCAGGCCGCGCAGTGGCGGGCTGCTCCGGCTCCTCCGCCTCGGCAGGCGGGACTTCAGTCTCTGACGTGAGAGGAGGCGCTTCGCCCTTTTCTTCTTCCTCAGCCTCCACGGGCTCAATGCCGCGCAGGGCATCCAGTACACTGACATAGGCCTGCCGGTCGAGGTAGTAGAGTAATTCGCTGGGTGCTACACGTAACTCGATGGCGTCATCCTCGCTCTGCGGTCCCGCCAGCACGCGCAGCACCAGCGTACCGGTTTCGTCTACCTCGGCATCCAGGGCACAGCCGGCATCGATGCGCTGGTTCAGATGACGGAAGCGATCCGGCGGTTCCCGCGTATGCAGCAGGCTGGGTTCCTTGCCATCGAAGGCATTGAGGATCAGTGTGATGATGGTATCTGCCGAGAGCAGATAGACGCGCGCGTGACGATTGGAGATGGTATCCAGAAAACCGTCCTTTCCGTGAGCGACGGTGCCGTCCTGGTTGCGCAGTTCCGCCAGGCCATCAGCCAGCTTGTTGTGCCCGGAGATGACCTTGCCCAAGGCGCCCGCACCCCGCTGGTTACGCAGATCCAGAGCATCCAGCACACAGGAAAGCAACTCCGATGTCGTGGGCGAGGAGGATGCCGGCGGTGTTGCACCCAACTCATTGATGACTGTGAGGCAGACCATCTCCAGAAAGGACTTGGTCAACTCGATGAGACTGCTGCCGTTTTCTTCAAAGGTGCGGGCGAAATCTTCATAGTGCTGCTGGAGGTTGGGCGCATCCGGCCAGCGTTCCCTCGCAGCACGGAAGGCCGGCGCGATATCGTCCAGCGGACGGCTCATTCAACATCCTCCACCAGCTTCTCGGCATCCGGCACGCGCAGCTCGCCGGAGATGAGTTTGGGGAGGAGGGTGTCGCGGAATTTTGCCAGAGTTACGCAAGAAACTGTATTTTCAACAAGCTGCTGATACAGCAATCCCACCATATTTGCGAAGGCATCTAAGACTTTCTCTGACGGCTGCAACGCTGGAATAGGTCTGAAGTTCTTTTTGCTAATTTCAGCAAATGTCGTCCCTCCAGCTTTCCCTTTGATTACATCCATATTGTTCTTGGTCCAGAAAAAGACATAATGATTGGGAAGTGGCCCATCACAAATCATGGCAATAATGCCCTGATTTACCGATACCGGAACCTCATTGATGGCCAAATACCCTATGGGTGCTCGAGATGACAGAAGAACAGTGCCGATTGGAAGTTTCTTTGAGCTGATTTTTTCAACACCGGCATCTGTGATATGCCGCTCGGTGTCCAAAACAACGGGGGAATCTAGTGAGGCCATATCCTTTGGAGTTAGAAAAGGATTTGTACCACCTTCCCAAAATTCTGGCTTCTTGGTACTCGGTGTTGCGCCTCCAACACATTTAACCAAATCTCCGATGGGCTTGACCTCCCACCCCTCCGGAATCGGCCCCAGTTCGGAGTTCTGGAAGCGATCGGGGAAGAGGCGCAGGGTGTCATCGGGCAGGCTTAAGGCGCGCGGGTTGTCACAGGAGTGGGCGGCGCGTCGGGTGAATTTTTCGGGGATGGGATTGCCGGCGTGCAGGGCGTTGACCACCACCGGGTCGAAGTCGATGAACCAGCTCTTGAACAGTGCCTGGGCCATGGCCTCCAGCGTGCGGTTCATCTGCCGGTTCAGCTCGATCTTGTCGTCCAGCGAGCCGAGGATGTGGGCGATGGCGCGTTGTTCATGAAACTCCAAAGGCGGCCACCAGAGCCCTGCAAGCTGGGCAGCAGAAACATTAGGGAAAGTTGATCCTGTTGCCTGAGCTAAGAGTTTCGGCAAGTTATACTCGATAACTGCACGCACAAAAGGCTGTAACTCCGGATTTGATTTGTGTCGTATCGCAGCGATGCCCCGCCCTATTGCATACTTTTGATCAGCCCAATTCATCCGCCCTGTAGTCGAACCACGAACACAAAACAGAATGTCGCCTATATCCGCTTTTTTTCGGGCATCTGTTGTAAATTGGACAGGTATTGGATGATGTGTGCCAAACTCAGTTGGTCCGTTCAGAAGTGGCAAACCCACTCCCATTGTGTTGCAAGATGTACCAGGCGGAGACTGGCCCATCACAATATCTGCATTATCATGGAGAGTCACACCCTGCACACTTAAGTTACCCTCCCTGCCTTTCTTCCTCCGAAACCACTCCACCCCATGCCTCTCGATATGACCCCTTAACCTGTCGTTGTCGATATCCTTCACCAGCACCAGATCCACTTGCTGGGGAATATGGGTCTCCTCGATCTCGGCCTTGAGGCGGCCAATGTCGGTAAGGGTGAGTTCGTCGCCATAGATGGCCAGGTCGATATCCGAGGTGGGGCTGAAGGTGCCCATGGCGCGGGAGCCGAACAGTACCACCCGCTCCACTTTAGGGTTGGCGGAGAGGATGTCGATGAGGGTCTTGCGGTGTTTGTCCTTGAGGCCGTCGTTCATGGGCGGGCTTTTTCCTGCAGTCTGCGGGCGAGGGTTTGCAACGCCGGGTAGTAACGCTGGCGGATGAGCATCTCGGCTTCCCTGGCCAGGCCCTCACGATAGGTGTGCGCCAGCAGGTTGCGCTTGCCCAGGGCGTCGAGCAGGGTTTCGGTTTCGTCTTCGGTCAAAAGGCCGGCACTGAACGCCTGGCGCAAGACTTCCCGCGGGGTATTGACATCGAATCCCTGGTAGTAGAGCAGATCCTTGAGGGTCTTCCAGGCAAGCTCAAAAGTGAATTCGAATATTTGGATCAATCCAGCCCGTTCCAGATCTGTGTAGCTGTCCTTCTCACAGGCCGACCGAAGTTGCACCAAGGCTTTTTCGAAATTTTCAAACCGCTGGCGCCAGCGGATTTCGTCACTGTTGCTCATGCGGCACGGCTCCCCTGGTCAGAACAATGTGTTCCTTGTGGATGTTTTCCCTGAAGGTTTCCGGTATCTCGTCCCAGACGAAAAGATCGACCCTGAACGGAAGGTCGCTCTCCTCGAAGGCCTCCCGAAGCTCGGCCACGGCGTTTTTCTGCTCGGGGCCGGCAAAGACCACCAGGTCCAGATCCGACCAGGGTTTGGCGGTGCCCTTGGTGCGGGAGCCGTAGGCCCAGGCTTCCACTCCGGGAAGGTGCCGCGCCAGCAGCTTTTCAACCATGGCGCGGTGTTTTTCGCTGAGCTGAAGGGTCCGGGAGGCGGTGGCATTCACGGCCCTGTACTCCCGCCGAGCCGTTCACGCAGGGTGGTGGCGTCGCGGATGAAGTCTTCCATGCGCGCCAGGGCCTTTTGCGCCTTTTCGCCGCTGTAGTCGTGCGCCGTGGCGACCCGCAGGTTGGCGTACTCGATCCAGTCTTCGATGTTACCGGGCAACAGGCGGTTTTCATGGGCCAGACGCAGGATGGGCTTGGGGCCATTGGGAACCTCCGGCAAGCCGATGGCCTCTTCCAAGTAGCGCTTCAATACCTTCCACAGGCAATCCCAGCAGGTTTCAAATCGCTGAATGACCGATTCCGCCATGGCCTCCTGCAGATAGTCAGGCAGGGAGGGGTCGAGGGTCTGGTAGTGCTGAAACTGGGTTTGAAGGTGTTTGAGTGCCTTCTCGAACTTGCTGTAATCGATCATCGCCTTCCCCCGAATCCCAGCATCTCCAGATTCTTCCTGATGGTCGCTTCCAACTCGCGGCTCTTGTCGAACTGCTCATAGAGCTGCGCGGTCAGTTCGGCCATTTTTTCTTCAAAGTGCACGCCATCGTCTTCCACTTCCTCAGCGCCCACATAACGGCCCGGGGTGAGCACATGGCCATGCTCGCGGATCTCTTCCAGCGTGGCGGATTTCCACCAGCCGGGCTTGTCTTCGTATTCGCCGCCTTCGCTTCGCCAGGCATGATAGACACCGGCGATAGTGTCGATGTCTTCCGGGGTCAGTTCCCGGTGCACCCGGTCCACCAGTGTTCCTAAGCGTCTGGCGTCGATGAAGAGCGTCTCGCCGCTGCGGTCGCGGTAGCCGCGTTTGGGGTCGGCCTTCTTGTTGCGGGTGAGGAACCAGAGGCAGACGGGGATCTGGGTGGTGTAGAAGAGCTGGCCCGGCAGGGCGATGATGCAGTCCACCAGGTCGTCCTCGATAATCCCCTTGCGGATGGCCAGCTCCGCGGTGGTGGAGGTGGACATGGAGCCGTTGGCCATGACGAAACCGGCGATGCCGTTGGGCGCGAGATGATGGATGAAGTGCTGGATCCAGGCGTAGTTGGCGTTGTTCGCCGGCGGCACGCCGTATTTCCAGCGCGCGTCCTCGCGCAGTCGCTCGCCGCCCCAGTCGGACATGTTGAAGGGCGGATTGGCGAGGATGGTGTCGGCCTTGAGATCCTTGTGCAGATCGTTGTGGAAGCTGTCGGCATGCATGGGGCCGAGATCGGCGTCGATGCCGCGGATGGCGAGGTTCATCCGGGCCAGCTTCCAGGTGGTGGGGTTGGACTCCTGGCCGTAGACGGCGATGTCGCCCAGCCGGCCGCCGTGTTCCTCGACGAACTTCTCGCTCTGCACGAACATGCCGCCGGAACCGCAGCAGGGATCGTACACGCGGCCCCGGTAAGGCTCGATCATCTGCACCAGCAGCTCTACCACGCACTGGGGGGTGTAGAACTCGCCGCCCCCCTTGCCTTCGGCGGCGGCGAAGCGCCCGAGGAAGTATTCGTAGACCCGGCCCAGCGGGTCTTTGACGCCGGATTCCCTGGCCTTCAGGTCGATGTCACCCACCAGCTTGACCAGCTCGCCAAGGCGGGTCTTGTCCAGGGTGGGCCGGGCGTAGTCCTTGGGCAACACGCCGCGGAGCGAGGGGTTTTCCCGCTCGATGGCGGTCATGGCCTCGTCGATCACCTTGCCGATGGTAGGCTGGGGCGCCTGGGCCTGGATGGCCTCCCAGCGGGCCTCGGGCGGCACCCAGAAGATGTTGTCGGCAGCATATTCGTCGCGGTCTTCCGGGTCGGTGTATTCGGTCTCTCTAGTTGCGGCCAGCTGGTCGTACTTGTGCTGGAAGGCGTCGGAGATGTACTTGAGGAAGATCAGCCCCAGCACCACATGCTTGTATTCCGAGGCATCCATGTGGCCGCGCAGCTTGTCGGCCATTTCCCATAGTTTGTTCTCGAAGCCGAGGTTGGCGCCGTTATTGGCTTTGCTCATCGGTTCTCCCGCTGATGGACGGATCGTTGAAGGAAAGTTCGGCGGCGGATGGTGGACGCCCCGGCGGCCGGATCAAGCGGGATCGAACAGGTCGCCGCTGGCGCCACCGGGCGGGGCGAGACCGAAATGGTGCCATGCCTGGGCGGTGGCCATGCGGCCACGGGGGGTGCGCATCATGAAACCCTGCTGGATCAGATAGGGTTCCAGCACGTCTTCGATGGTGCCCCGCTCCTCGCCGATGGCCGCGGCCAGGCTGTCCAGGCCTACCGGTCCGCCGCCGAATTTCTCGATCATGGTCTTGAGCAGCTGCCGGTCGAGCTGGTCGAAACCGTTGGGATCGACCTTCAGCATTTCCAGCGCCAGCCTGGCGATCTCGCCGCTCACCCGGCCGTCCCCCTTGACCTGGGCGTAGTCGCGCACCCGCCGGAGCAGGCGGTTGGCGATCCGGGGGGTACCGCGGGCCCGCCGGGCGATTTCGCCAGCGCCCTGCTCGTCCACCTCCAGACCGAGAATTCGCGCCGATCTGGCGACGATTTTGCTCAGATCGGCGATGGAATAGAACTCCAGCCGCTGGACGATCCCGAAGCGGTCGCGCAGCGGGGAGGTCAACAGCCCGGCTCGGGTGGTGGCCCCCACCAGGGTGAAGGGCGGCAGGTCGAGCTTGATGGAACGGGCCGCCGGTCCCTCGCCGATGACGA
Source organism: Methylothermaceae bacterium (assembly GCA_026981855.1). Classification (GTDB taxonomy): domain Bacteria; phylum Pseudomonadota; class Gammaproteobacteria; order Methylococcales; family Methylothermaceae; genus Methylohalobius. The sequence goes on from JALSIB010000027.1 coordinate 7,174, forward strand.
TATCGAGCTGGAAATCCTCCATCGCCGGATACAGCACTTCCTCCACCACCGGGCTGAGGCGGTGGATCTCGTCGATGAACAGCACATCGTGGGGTTCGAGATTGGTGAGAATGGCCGCCAGATCGCCGGGTTTCTCCAGCACCGGCCCCGAAGTCTGACGCAGGTTCACGTCCATTTCGGCGGCGATGATGTGGGCCAGGGTGGTCTTGCCAAGCCCCGGCGGGCCGAAAATCAGCACGTGATCGAGCGCCTCGCCGCGGCCGCGGGCGGCTTCGATGAAGATGCCCAGTTGCTCCCGGAGCTGGGGCTGGCCGATGTAGTCGGCCAGCCTGCGGGGGCGGATGGCCCGGTCGAGGGCGGCCTCCTCCGCGGTCTGGGCCGGCCCGACGATGCGTTGCTCGATCATTTGCCCCCCGCCTGCCGCAAGGCCAGCCGGATCAGATCCTCGACCCCCCTGGCTTGTTCCCTGACCTGCTTCAGCAACCGTTCGGCTTCCTGGGGTTTATACCCCAGGGCGACCAGGGCCTCGCTGGCCTCACGCAGGGGATCGGAAGCGCCGCCGGCGGCGATATCCGTGGCGGCGGTGTCTGGCAGGCGGTCGCGCATCTCGATGATCAGGCGCTCGGCGGTCTTCTTGCCGATGCCGGGCAGCCGTTGCAGCGCGCTGCTGTCCCCCTGCTGGATACAACGCTGGAATTCATCGGGACTGAGGCCGGAGAGAATCGCCAGGGCCAGCCTGGGACCGATGCCGCTGACCCGGATCAGGGCGCGAAACAGCGCCCGCTCGGCCTCGGAAGCGAAGCCGAACAAGACATGGGCGTCATCGCGGATGACCAGGTGGGTATGGAGCGTGACCTCGCTGCCGGTGTCGGGCAACTGGTAGAAGGTGGACATGGGCGCGTCCACCTCGTAGCCGACGCCCCCCACGTCGAGCAGCAGCGAGGGCGGATGCTTGTGGGCCAGAATGCCGCGCAGAAAGCCGATCATGGGATCCGGCCCGGGCGTGGGCCGCCCTCACCCCGCGCTCTCTCGCCGGCGGAAAGGGGCCTGCCGAGAGACGACGCGAAAGCCGGAAGAAAGTGAAAACGGTTCCGGTTTTTCATGGAATGCTTCCTGCCAGCCTTTCCCGGGTCTGGCGGTAATGGGCATGACACATGGCGACGGCCAGGGCGTCGCTGGCGTCGAGGGGCAACTCGGCGCGAACGTTGAGCAGGATCTTGACCATGTGCTGCACCTGATATTTGTCGGCTCCACCCTTGCCCACCAGGGCCTGCTTGACCCGGCGGGCGGCGTATTCGTGGATCGGCAGATCACGCGACAGGCCGGCGCAGATGGCGGCGCCCCGGGCCTGACCCAGTTTCAGGGCGGAGTCGGCGTTTTTCTGCACGAATACCTGTTCGACCGCCATTTCATCCGGCAGGTATTCGTTCACCACTTCCAACACTCCGTCATAGACGATCTTGAGCCGCGAGGGGAAGTCCTCGGCGATGCTGCGCACGCATCCGGCGGCGACCATGGACATGGCGCTGCCCGTCACATCGATCACCCCGAAACCGGTGGTGCGCGAACCGGGGTCGATGCCGAGAATCCGCATCAGGCGATCTTCGCCAGCACGTCCTCGCTGATGTCGGCGTTGGAGTAGACCTGCTGGACATCGTCCAGATCCTCCAGCCGCTCCAGCAACCGGATCATCTTCTCCGCCTCGCCCGCCTGCAGGGCCACCGAAGTGCTGGCGCGCATGGTGATTTCCGCCGATTCCGGCTTCAGTCCCGCGGCCGTCAGCGCCTCTTTGACGGCTTCGAAATCCTCAGGCGCCGTCAACACCTCGATACTGCCGTCCTCGTCCGTCACCACATCCTCCGCCCCGGCTTCCAGCGCCACCTCCATGATGGCGTCCTCGTCGCTTCCGGCGGGGAAGTTGATCACCCCCGCCTTGGTGAACAGGTAGGCCACCGAACCGTCGGTGCCCAGGTTGCCCCCCGCCTTGGTGAACACGTGCCGGACTTCGGCCACGGTGCGATTGCGGTTGTCGGTCAGGCAATCGACCATCACCGCCACCCCGCCGGGTCCATAGCCCTCGTAGCGGACCTCTTCGTAGTTGGCGCCCTCGGCGGCGCCGGTGCCTTTCTTGACCGCCCGCTCGATGGTGTCCTTGGGCATGTTCTGGGAAAGTGCCTTGTCGATGGCCGCGCGCAGCCTCGGGTTGGACGAGGGGTCGCCGCCGCCCAGGCGGGCGGCGACGGTGATCTCGCGAATCAGCTTGGTGAAGATTTTGCCGCGCTTGGCATCCTGCGCGCTCTTGCGGTGGCGAATGTTCGCCCATTTACTGTGTCCTGCCATAATGCCTTCTTTCTCTCACATTGCAAACAAGTCTGTCGATGCCCGCTTCCGGGCGGGCCCGAAAAGCCGCCACGGGTTTGAAGCCTATTATAAACCAGCCACGCGCATTCCATGCCCGGCCGCAGGGCAATCGTGTAAATCAATTCCCCCTCTCCCTTTGGGAGAGGGGGCGGGGTTGAGGGGTGGACACCTCCCGCGGTCAGCGACGCATCCTGATGAAAAACAGCAAACGGCCCGTCCACTGCCCCAGCCGGTCCAGCCAGGGGATGGAAACGGTTCCCTGACCGACGGTCATCTGCCCCGCGCTTTCCCGGCCGGCCATGAGCCGCTGCAGCCGTTCCTCCAGGGCGCGCAGGTGTTGCGCCTGTTCCCGCAGTTCGGAAGCGGCCTCCCATCCGGGATCCCGCGACGCGGAATCCGGCCTCGGGGGAAAATCCTCGTCCAGGGGGGGAACTCCTTGCCGGCTGCCGGCTTCAGGCTCTCCAACCTGCCGGGCCGCCATCGCCCGGCGCTTTTCCGCATCGCGGCGCTGTTTCTCCAGCACCATTTGTTCGAGCCGGCTCCGGTGCCGGAGCGTTTCATGATGGATTTGCCGCTCAATCCGCCGCAGTTCCGCCATCTGTCTGCGCTTGGCCTCCAGACGCCTTTTCCTGCCCTCGGCCTCCTCGGCCTGTTTGCGGGCGCTGCCATCGAGGGCGAAGCGGATCCGCTCCAGATCCTGGCGCAACGCTTCCTCCCGGCGCCGTTGGTCATCCTGGAACCGCAACCGTTCCGTTTCCGCCCTTTTTTCACAGATGGCCCGAACGATCTCTTCCCGCACCGCGACAGCACCCTCCCCTTCGGCCGGATCGGCGAAGACCGGTTTGAGGGTACACAGGGCCCGCCCCTGGACGGCGTTCAATGCCAGGGTTTCGTTGATCGCCGTGGCCAGCCGCTTCTCGGTTTCCCCAAGCCCCTCTTCGATCCACGCCCCTGATTCCAGTGGCGCCAGACAGGCATCGATCTGGTCGAGCAGCAACGGCTCCAATTGAGCCCGGACATGTCGGTTGATCCCGTCCCAGGATTCCGGATTTCTCTCCGCATAGCGCAAGGTCGCCTGAAAACGTATCCGCAGCCCGACCTCGACCACGCACAACCCGGCGAACAGGGGAAACGTCGTCTCGATCTTCCAGCTGTCCACCGGCATCGGATAGAGACGATGGTAGAACCGCTTGCGGAACCGGGAGGGACGCAGATACACCCGCTCGAACGGCCCCAGCCTGGCCCTCACCAGACACCGGCCCGCCTCGAAGCCCGGCTCCCAGGTATCGTCGTCCCGCCGGGATCCGGTCAAAAGCGGCAACAGATCATCCATGCCTTCGCGCTTTCTCTTCACCGGGATCGTTTCCGCCTGCGGAACCTTGCCGCGCCTGCATGCGTTGCAGCCGGTCGCTCATCCGTTCCGCCACCAGGGAATACAAGGCGGGGGAGAACTCCACCGTCTTCCCATCCACCTTGCGCAACAGGCCCCGCTTGAGCAACAACCCGACGGCGAACAACCGCGGCCAGTCGGAATAGCGCCGGGCCCGTTCCAGCTCGTTCTTTTCGATGACCAGTTCCAGTTCGTCGTTGTCGTTGATCCGGTAATCCTGGAACTGCCCCAGCAAGTCGAGCGCCAGGGCCTTTTCATCTTCGCTCAGGGGGGCGGGGGCGCTGAGTTCCAGGCGATAGGACAGCAGCACCGTGAACAAATCCACCATCGCGGCGCAGAGAAAGGCGAACAGGGAAAAATCGTCCCACATGGCGAAGGAGGGACGGACCTTTTGCACCAGCCGGGCATGGGTCATGACATCCGGCTCCGGCATCACCCCGCCTCCGAAGCGGGCGCTGATGTCGTTCACCCGCCGATAGACCTTTTGCAGCGCCTCCAGCATCGCCTGATAAGGCCCGCGCGCCAGCGCCACGCCGTCGAGCCGGTTCAAGGCCGTCTGCAAACCGCCAATCTCCCGGTCCAGCGAGGCCAGGGAATGCTCCAGTTCGCCGAGGCGGGTTTCCCGCTGGCGGACGATTTCATCGTAATGGCGCCAGAACGGCCCTTTTCCGACGATCCCCCGTTGTTTCGGCGGTATCACCGGATGGGTTCCGAAATAGGCCATTTGAGCCTCCCGCCTCGCCGATCGCAAACTTTCCCGATGGGCCTGAAGCAGGGCGTTCTTTTCCGCCTGAACACGCTCCAGATAATCGTTGACGTTGCGCCTGACGGTGTGCAGACGGGAGAGGTGAAGCCGGTCCTGGTTGGCCACCTCGTAGAATTTGAAATAGGAAAAAGACACCGAGGCGCCGAGACCGATCAGCAGCGCCAGCGCGATACTCAGAAACCGCAGCGGGTTGGCCTTCCAGCGGATCGAGGCCAGCTCCAGGGAACAGATGACGATGATGGACTGAATGGCGACGGTAATGATCAGGGCGATCCACGGCGTGATGAAATGGGACATCCCGTAATAGGTGGTGAAGCCGGATGCCAAGCTGAGCAGCAGGACGATGGGAATCGTCCAGATTCGCAGCAGACTGACGAATAGGGTCTGGGTCTGATCGATCTTGTGGGCGAGCCAGCCGGTCATGGAGCACTCCAGGAAAGCCGATGCGTGTCCGCGCCCATTCTAACCGATCTGTTTGCATGACGGGGCGGCCGGAAGATCGCCCTGCCGGCTGCCGCCGTTGACAAAAAGCGGCCCCTGCCGGGATGATAGGGGTTTATCGAAGTTCCATCGGAGGCCACCCACGTGAACGAAACTCCCGGATTTCGATTCCCGGCCCCCGGGATGGAACCCAGGGACTTCGACACGAAAGCCACAACCCGACCCGAGGCCCTGTGATGAACAGAATCGTTTTGCTGTTTTCGTTGCTGGTTTTTACGCTGCCGGCATTTTCCGCCGATCTGACCCGCGAGCAGGTCGTTCGCCTGCTCGGCCAGGCCAGCGGGGGAAAACCCGCCGACCTGCGGCGCAAGAATCTCCAGAAGGTGGACCTGTCCGGCCTGGACCTGCGCCATGCCGACCTGTGGGGGGCCGATCTGAGGTACGCCAATCTGAGCCACGCCAACCTGGCAGGGCAGAATCTCGACCTGACCATCATGCGGGGCACTGACCTGTCCGGCGCCAACCTGGAAGGGGCCAGCATCTTCGGCGTCATCATGATCGACGCCAACCTGACCGGCGCCAACCTGAAAAACAGCCGGGTGATCGCCACCCTCGACCGGGCGCGGCTGGTCGGCGCCAATCTGGAAAACGCCTTTTGGGGCGCCGACATGAAAAATCAAACCATGGGGTTGATGCGGGCCAGCTGCAACAAGGCCGACTTCACCGGCGCCAACCTGAAGAACGCAGATTTCAACCGGGTACTGCTGAAATTCGCCAAATTGCGCAAGGCCAGGATGGAAAACATCAACCTTTACCGCGCCGTCCTCTCGGGGGCGGATCTGAGCCGGGCCGAGCTGAAGAACGCCGACTTGCGCGAGGCCCATCTGGACAACGCGGATTTCACCGGCGCCGATCTGACCGGAGCCAGGCTCGACGCCGCCATCGACCTGGAGAGCGCTATCGGCATCGAAACCAGGCCGAAGAAAATCATCATTCGTTGAAATCATCTCCGGCAGACAAGGAAACAAGATCACCATGAGCAATCGTCGACGTGCCTTCCTGCATCCGGCCGGGCTCCTCCTGGCCTGTCTCCTGAGCGTCCTCTCCCGGGCCGAACCGACACGCCCGCAAACGCCGGGGGCTTCTCCGGCTCATGTCGCTTCAGTCCGTTTCGCCGTCATCGGCGATTACGGCAGCGGCAGCCAGGGCGAAGCCGATATCGCCAACCTGATCGCCGGCTGGAAGCCGGATTTCATCCTCACCACCGGCGACAACCGTTACCATGATCAGCCCTATGAGCGGGTGGTGGGGTATTATTTCTGCGATTTCCTCAAGGACGTCCGCTCCGGCGCCCGATGCAAGGGAGGCAAGGCCGAAATCAACGCCTTCTTTCCCTCACTGGGCAATCACGATTACCGGGAAGGCGGGGGGTTGAAGGAATATCTTGGATATTTCACCCTGCCAGGCAAGGATTTTCCCTCCAGCAGCGGCAACGAGCGGTATTACGATTTTGTCCGGGGGCCGGTGCATTTCTTCGTTCTCAATTCCAACTCACAGGAGCCGGACGGCAATGGGGTGGATTCACGCCAGGCGGCCTGGCTGAAACAGCGTCTGGCCGCCTCCACCAGCCCATGGCGGCTCGTGATCTTCCATCATCCTCCCTATTCCAGCGGCGATCATGGCCCCACCCGCCGGATGCAGTGGCCTTTCGGCAAGTGGGGAGCGGACGCGGTGCTTGGCGGCCACGATCACACCTATGAACGCCTGGCGGTGGAGGGCATCCCCTATTTCGTGAACGGCCTGGGCGGCAAGAGCCGTTATGGGTTTCCGGCCCCGTTGCCGCAGAGCAAGATCCGTTACAACGGCGATTACGGCGCCATGCTGATCGAGGCCGACGACACCCGGATGCGGTTTCGTTTCATCAACCGGAAAGGGGAGGTGATCGACGATTGCGTCCTGCGGCGTCCGCCTGCCGAGAGGTAACCTCCAGCCTCCGTCACTTCAAGCGGTCCGCCATCAACCGCTGCTGGGCGGAAAAGGGAACCCTCCGTCCGGCCTCTACCCGGCGATAGGCGCCATCCGGTTGCAGCGCCCAGGCGCCTGCGTTGTCCCGCAGATAATAGCGCAGGGCCTCGCGGATCACCTTGCGCCTGAGCCCGCTGGCCTGGATGGGGAAGGCCACTTCCACCCGCCGGTGGAGATTGCGGATCAGCCAGTCGGCGCTGGAGGCGAACACCTCCGGGCGGCCGTCGTTGCCGAAACAGAAAACGCGGCTGTGTTCGAGATACCGCCCCAGCACCGAGCGCACCCGGATATTTTCCGACATCCCCGCCACCCCCGGGCGCAGGCAGCAGATGCCGCGAACGATCAGGTCGATCTCCACCCCCGCCTGTGAGGCGGCATACAACGCTTCGATGATCTCGGGGTCTTCCAGTCCGTTCATCCGGGCGATGATCCGCCCCCGCTTGCCTTCCCTGGCCAGATCCGCCTCGCGCCGGATACGGTCCAGCATGAAACGGTGGAGATCGAAAGGCGCCTGGATCAGTTTCTTCAACCTGAAGGCATGGCCCAGACCCGTCAGTTGATGGAACAGCCGCTGCACGTCCTCGCCCAGTTCCGGATCGGCGCTGAGCAGGCCCACGTCGGTATAGAAACGGCTGGTGATCTCGTGATAGTTGCCGGTGCCCAGATGGACGTAGCGGCGGATGCCATCCCTTTCCTGACGCACGATCAGCAGCATCTTGGCGTGGGTCTTGTACCCCACCACCCCATACACCACATGCACCCCGGCCTCGTAGAGGCGCTCGGCCAGGTGGATGTTGTCCGCCTCGTCGAAACGGGCCCGAAGCTCGATCACCGCGCTCACTTCCTTGCCGTTACGGGCCGCCTTGACCAGGGCATCGGCGATCGCCGAGCGGGAAGCGGTCCGGTAGAGGGTCTGGCGGATCGCCAGCACTTTGGGATCTTCGGCCGCCTGCCGAAGCAACCCGACGACCGGGGCAAAACTGTCGTAGGGATGATGCAGCAGCACTTCGGCGCGCCGCAACACTGAGAAATAATCGCTCTGGCCCTGGAACCTTTCGGGAACCACCGGTGTGAACGATGGATATTTCAGCTCCGGCCGCTCCACATCGTCGTAGACCGAAGCCAGGCGGTGAAGATTCACCGGCCCGTTGACCCGGAACAGGTCGGCGCACTCGACCCCCAGTCGTTGACACAGATAGCCGGCCACCTCATCGGGGCAGTTGTCGGCCACTTCCAGCCTCACCGCCTTGCCAAAGCGCCTCTCCTGCTGCAACCGCCCCTGCAATTCCCGCTTGAGGTCTTCCATTTCCTCCTCGTCGATATAGAGTTCGGTGTCGCGGGTCACCCGGAACTGGTAACACCCCTCCACCGTCAGGCCGGGAAACAATTCCCCCACGAAGGCATGGAGCACCGAGGAGAGAAACACGAAGGCGCTGCCCTCCCCCCCGATTTCCGCCGGCAACAGCACCAGGCGCGGCAGGGTTCTGGGAATCGGAATCAGGGCGTAACGGTGACTGCGGCCGAAGGCGTCCTTGCCGTGGAGGCAGACGATGAAATGGAGGTTCTTGTTGGCGATCCGGGGAAAAGGGTGGGCCGGATCGATACTGAGCGGCGTCACCACCGGCAGCACCTGGTCACGAAGATATTTCCGCAGCCATTCGCGCTGGGCGTCGTTCCACTGGGCCCGGCGCAGGAACCGGATACCCTCGGCCGCCAGGGCCGGAATCAGATCCTCGTTGAGCAGACGGTACTGGTCCTCGACCATGGCATGGGTCCGCTGGCGCAATTCCCGAAGCAACTTGCGGGAATCGTACCGGTCCACGCCACTGGCCGTCACGCCGAGGCTGATCTTTTTCTTCACCGCCGCCACCCGCACCTCGAAAAACTCGTCCAGATTGGCGCTGGAGATACACAAAAAGCGCAATCTTTCCAACAGGGGCAACGACCGGTCCTCGGCCATGGCCAGCACCCGGCGGTGAAACGCCAGCAGACTCAACTCCCGATTCAGATACCGTTCACTGGGCATTCCCGTCTCATCCCTTTTCCATCCATTTCAACCATGCAAAAGGGTACCACAGGGATATGACAGATCTCTTGCCGACCATGGAATCTCGCAGGGCTTGACGGACAGGCAATTGGCCACAAATGCACAACAGCCACACGGGATCACCTCGATCCGGTAGCCCTCCGAAAAACAATCTCTGACAGGCGGCGAACTTTTTGGGCGCGGCCCCTACAAAAACGACCCAAGCATGTCAGATAATTTTACACTCTGCCCACCAGTCAAAACCGGGCAAAGTCTGTGAAAAAGCATCAGTGTAGAAAGCAAAGCGTCTCTTACCTGACTTCGTTATCCTTTGTAAGCATCTCAAGAGCAGGTGAATAGCTCTCGTCCAACTCGACAGCCTGCCGCAAAGCCTTCTTTGCCTTGGCAATTTTACCCGATGCTCTATATACCATACTTAAATGATAGAAAATCTCTGCCGATGATGGATGCATCCGGACCGCTTTGCCGAGTATGTCTTCTGCATCCGACAAGTTCCCCATTTCCTTGCATACCCATCCCAATGTATCCAGAAACTGAGGCTCTTGGGGCATTAATCTCACAGCGGTTTCAGCCCACGCTTTCGCTTGAGCCAGATCATGGCGACGCTCCACCGCCATCCACGCCAAGTTATTATATGCAAGCGCAAGCCCGGAATCGCGGGCAACCGCTTCCAGGTAAGCGTCCCGCGCCTTGTCATATTCTCCAAGAGCCTGGTATGTCATCCCGAGCTTCAAGTGCGCCAAGGCATATTCAGGGTTGGTCCGTACCGCATCCCGATATACACCCAGCGCCCGTGAAAATTCTTTCCGATCAAAATAAAGATCTCCCTTGTCCAACAGCGCGGGAATGAAATCAGGCTGGATTCTCAGGGCACCCTCGAATTCACGCATCGCTGCTTCTTTCTCTCCCAGCTTTCGGAAAAGACGCCCCAGAGCCTGGTGTGGAAGCGGATTGTCCGGGGACAAGGCCACAGCTTTACGGAAGGCATCCACGGCATCGTCCACCTGCCCCAGCAACGCCAAGGTCATGCCCAACGCATAATGCGCACCTCCATGCCCTGGATCGCCACGCACAGCCGCTCGATAGAGGGGCAACGCCTTTTCCGGTCTGCGGAAAACGTTTACATAAAGATTTCCAAGATCCAGCAGGACTTGCAGGTTATCCGGCTCAAGCTTTTTCGCCTGAAGAAAAGCCTCTTCCGCCTCCCTGAATTTCCTTTCTCCATAATAAAAACGGCCGATCGCCAGATGAACACGGACATCCTCCGGAGCATGTTCAAGGGCTGACTGCAACCACTTCCAGGCAATGTCAGGCTGCTGCCTACGTAACGCCACATCCGCCAACCCAATCAGTGGAAGTGGCGACCGAGAATCGAGGCGCCTGCTTTCCTGGAAGGATTTTTCGGCCACTGACAACCGATTTTCCATGAGCGCCCGCAACCCCGAATCATAATGCTTCATTGCAGGAGTTGTTGGGGGAGTACTTGGAAAATCCGACGTCACAACAATCAATGCCCCGCCTGGGCGGGAGAACGAAAGCAAGAAGACGAACCAAAAAAAGAGGCGTTTCATTCCCATGAGCGAGCCCTCACTCGTCCATTACTGAACCCAGGATAACACAAACCCATGCTCCCTAAAGGGCATGGGTTTGCACGAATTAACGTTGAATGGTGTAACAGCAGCGGCAACTATATCGTCTGAGGCTTCCACCGCCGCCCGGTGAAGACACCCAGTCCCAGCGCCATCAGCAGTAACGAGGAAGGTTCGGGAACGCCCCCCGTGGGTGGCGGCGGCGCCCCTACGCCGGTGCTTTCAAATGCGAAAATGTAGGTGAGCGGCGTTCCGGTCGCCTGACTGCATGTGGGATCAAGAGCACTATTGCATTGCCCATAAGAATAGACACCGGCCCCGACAATCGCTCTTGCCGCGTCGGCCGTGGCTTCGTCTGGGGCCGCGCCGTAGAAGATCGTAAATGACCGCATCGTATCATCACCGGTAGTGGCTGGATCGTCCATGCCCAACAGCGCCGGGAAGCCGAAATCGAACCGGGCGCCATGGTCTCTGGGACCGCAATCCACAAAGCTGGCGCCAACCGGAGCGCACGATGCTATCGATGTCGTGGAAAACAAGGGATCAGCTGGTTCAAACCCATCATCACTGGTCGTCAGCAGATTGGTGGCGCCACCACGCTCTATGGTGACGTATTCGCTGAACGCGGTTGGCTCCGTATCCCAGTCCATGAGGCGGGTGTAGCGCAAGTCCGTGGAACCAGATCCCAGATCCACGCCACTGATATTTTCAATCGTCACATCAACCTGATAGAGATATTCCGAAGCGCTGGGACGGAAATCGTGCGTCACCCGTAAAACCGGATTTCCGCTGCTATCGGCGATCGTCCGTACGGTGGTGGCGATTCCATAACCCGACCCATCCGTCCCGAAAGTACCGGTACCCCCAGAGAGGTTACTCGATCCGTTGCCGTCGTAGCCGGTGATACCGAGACTGGCGACCGCAACCCCCCAACCTTCACATAAGCAACCGGGATAGGTGGACTCATAGCCGCCAAATTGCCCGTCGCCATCACTGTCGTTCAGGAAGATTCCCCGAACACCGGTACCACTCACCGTGCCCGTCTCAGAAAGATCGAAGGCCGGCCCATAAACCGAAGCGCCAGCGTGGGGAACATTCAAAGCACCACTATCCTGGACACCGATGGCAATCGTACCGTTGCTGAGAATTCCAGCTGCCTGCGCCGACCCCACCATTACTATCGGCACTCCAACGGCAAGCATCGCAGCCAATAGGCTTTTCTTGGACTGCTTTAACTTTTTCATATTTAATTCCTCGCTAAATTGAAATCTTCACTTCACTTCACTCACTGACGACGCAACCGACAACTGCCTTCTTCTTTACAAAAAAGGTGCTCAATAATAAATAAGTAACGTCAGTCAACCATACCCATACACATCCCATACCAAAAATAAAAAAACATTTCTACTCAAACAATTAAGATGGAATTAAATCCACTGATTGGAAAACACTGCAACCCTGAATCCATTATGTAAAATTCTCTGACAAAAATAAGCACCAGAACCTGACTGCCCCATACGCGCCAACTTATTTACTCCGGCATAATTTTTTCGTAATTTCAGTGTCGAAAAGAGTATTACCATAATCTGATACTGATCCATTACTCCGGCACTTATTTATCGTACACTCACGCAGCGGCATCAGCAGTTCCCGGTGAAATTCACTATAGTGGACCCCAAAAACTGGACCACTGGATAAGTTAAGATCTCCGGGCATATGCAAGAAGGAGATAACGATATGAGCGATACCAAAAAGCGACGCCGCCATTCTCCCGAATTCAAGGCCAAGGTTGCCTTGGAGGCTGCCAAAGGCGAAAAGACTTTGAGCCAACTGGCCAGTGAATTTGGGGTGGCGCCGGTGCAGATCAGTCAGTGGAAGCGCCAGTTGCTGGAAGGGGCCACGGATCTGTTCGGGCGTAAGCGCCGGGAAGTGGATCCGGATGCCTTGACAGCGCCGCTCTATCATGTTAGCGGAACAGTAAAAATGACCCACCCTGGAAACTGAAAGATGACCCGTCTTTCCGTAAGGTTACCGGCCGGAGATAACAGAGGAGGCCGGTATGATCACAGAGGAGAGATGTATGGAGATAC
>JALSIB010000028.1 GCA_026981855.1 Methylothermaceae bacterium
CTCTACCTCTATCACATCCCTCAACGAGCCCTGAATCACAAAACGCCCATGCAAACACTACAAAATTGGTATGAGAAAAAACCCGATTCCTTCAAGTTACCAGTAAATAATCTCGCGGGTCTTGACATCTATTTCTCACCTGAATTATTCAAAAAAATCATATAAAATCTCAGAGGCCTTGACAAAAATAAAAAGAATCAAGGAATTCTCAGGAATCACGACAACCAGATTTTCCAATAGACATTATTTCTGGCAATCTACCTTGGTCTCTCAGTAGCTTCACCACATTATGCCCCCCGCCATCATATTCAAATATCTTTACACCTTTAATATCTGCTATATGCAAAGCATGAATATAGTCTAATCTGTCATCCCTCGAAACATGAATAGAAATTTTCCTGTTACTATCTGCGCGAAGCAATAAATTCCTTAAATCCCATACCTTGGGTTTAAAAATACTTCTAATATATGTATTGTTAATTTTCTTTTTCCATCGCGCATCTTTATGCTTGAAACGCAATACTGGAGAAATAAAGGTTTGAGGAGAAAAGGCAATTACTTCGCCAACACCAATTATCGTTGAGAAGAGTATGGCAGCATAACCACCCATTGAATTACCAACAAAGAATACATCATCTGGGCTAATTTCATCTATCCTATTTTTTATAAGACGTGCAGTTGAATGGATGTCATTTGTTAACCCAAGCAACCCATTCTGATACCAGCTTTGAGAAAAATCCCTTATAAATATCTTGTGCTCATGTATTATCTTTGACGCGTTATAGAACTCAAATGGTGGCATTGCAATACCAGCAGCTATCCCTCCAAAGAATACATATAGATTATTACCTTTATCAGACAGATCAATTTCTATAGAACATTTCCGCATAATTCAAAGCAATTTATTAATTTACAATGATTCTCAAAAATAGAAACATTGAAAAGGACTATTTTTCAAAAAAAACTCTCATACAATTCTCTATAGTCAACAACCATTCGTTCCAGGCTGTACTCACGTTCAGCCAACCATCGCCCTTCACTCCCATGAGACCTACGCAATATTGGTTGGCGTAGATAATTATCTAAACTTTGCTCTAAAGCTTCTGCATCTCCAGCTGGAACCAAGCAACCTGTTACCTTATCACCCACCAATTGCCGATTTCCTCCCACAGCTGTGGCGACCACCGGCAGCCCCGTGGCCATGGCCTCGAGAATGGTATTGGAGATTCCCTCCGCCGTGGAGGGAAGCACGAACACGTCCAGCCCCCGCAGCACTACATCGATATCGTCGCGCGCGCCGGGAAGCCAGGCCAGATCCCGAAGACCCGCCCTTTCCAGAACATTCTCGCATTCGGGCCGCAACGGCCCCTCGCCGACGCACACCAGGCGGACCGTCTCCCGGTAACGGGGATGGCGGACGATCAGGCGGATGAAGGCTTTGACCAAGGTGACCTGATCCTTGACGCCGTGCATTCTCCCCACAGTGCCGATCAAAACGGCCTCGGGGTTCTGGAAGGGACAACCGGGTATGGCGGATCGGACATTTTCCGGCGGGGGGTGGAATTTGTCCGTGTCCACGCCGTTGCAGATGCGCCTGATCTTGTTCCCGGGCACCCCCACCCGCAGACGCAGGTAATCCTCGAGCTGGCGCGAGAGGGGAACATAGGCATGGATCAATGGACGGAAGGCGCGCCGCAGCAGCTGATACTTGCGGTTCGTGCCGTCGGGATCGAACACGTCCCACCCATGCTCGCCATGTACCCTGTAAGGGACACGGGCCAGCCAGGCGGGAAGCTGGCATTCCAGGGTGGCCAGGTTCCGGGTGTGGACGATATCGGGTTTGAGCGTCCGCAGCAGGCGGTACAGGCGCCAATACAGGCCAAAATCCTGCCCCGGGCGTTTGTGCATCTCGTATACGCCGACGTCATCTCTGCGCAGGCGCTTTCGGAATTCATCGGCCTCGGTCAGACAAACGATGCTGTGGCGGTACTTGTCCTCCGGCAGACGATTGATCAGATTCACCAGACCGTTTTCCAGCCCTCCCACGCCCAGCCGATGGATGATGTGGACGATATGGCGCGCCGTCATTCAATTCCCCCCTCCGCCCGCTGCAGGGTTTGCGTGATCCGGGGCAGCATGGCACCGGTGAAATCACGCAGGGTGGCGCGGGCCTTCCCGGGCATCTCGTCGAACTCCGTCGCGACCACGATGGCGGCCGCATCCCTGGGGGCGCCCAGCAACTTGTCCCTGGCCTCCAACAACTTGGCGGCATGGTCGTTGATAAGGTAATGGCCGGATATCCAGTTCCACCGCCACACCAGCAATTGCTGGCGGGGGGACTGCAAAAGCCCTTCGCGTACTTTCAGGGGGCCGGACGCCAGTTCAAGCGCCACCGGCTTTTCCCACGGCATCTTCCATACCGGATGCTTCTGGCGCACCAAAACGTTCTGGGAATTGACCAGTTCCTTGCCCTGTTCCTGAAGCCGGTAATAGAGCACGGTCAACCGCACCCGGCGGTCGCCATCGCTGTAAACGGCGCCGGCGGTGGCGTCCGGATAGAGATACCGGGGTTGCCAGTCGGTCAGAAACGCCTCCACCCGGTGCCACGCGCCCGCCCGTTCGGGAAGCTCGAGAATCACGGGGGCTGTTCTGGCCGCCTCCCTGTCGCGGATCTGGGCGGCCCGGATCGGCCAGACAGACAGAACGACCACGGCGGACACCGTGGCCAGGATGACCGTTTTGACACCGGCCTTTTCTTTTCCGGAAACGACCGGTGCCTCCGGGGATCGCATCTCTTCCTGCGCCAAGTCTTCTTCATCCTCGCGCCAGAACGAACCGATCCAGAACATCAACATCATCACCAGCCCGAAGAACACCCAGCCATAGATGTAATGATCCACGCCCAGGGCGAGCTTCATGTCGCTGTAATGGGCGATCATCACGATCATGAAGGCCCGCAGGCCGTTGGCGATCACGGGGAAGCACATCGACAGGGCGATGAACGCCAGCCGGCGCCAGAGGGAGCGGTAGGTCAGATAGGCATAAAGGCATCCCACGGTGATCGAGGCGATCAGATACCGCAGGCCGCTGCAACCCTCCACCACCGACCAGTCGCCGGAAGGAATGCTGAAAAACGTGCCTTCGCGGTAAACCGGGATGCCTGTCAGCTCGATCATCGCCACGGTGAAGTCGGCAGTGAAATTCATCAATGGCGGAATGAGGAATTCCCCGAAGGGCACCGCAAAGAACAGAAACGCCAGCGGAAAGGCGATTTCCCGGGTCACTTCCCAGCCGAGCAGAGTGAAGGTCAACACGACAACCATGGCGATGAAGATCATCTGCTGCACCACCTGCACATCCACTACCTGGGCCGCCAGCCAGCCCAGCCCCAGCCCGCCCAGCATCCACAGTCCATGCAGATTGGGGCGTGGGGTCAGCCGAGACAACCGCCGCCGGCGGCGCCAGATCAAAAACAGGGAGATGGGGAAGATCAGAAAACCATGTGCGAAGGTCTCAGAGCGCCACCAGATATGCGCCATGGAATAGAACGTCTGCCAATAGGCGGCAAACAGCACCGCCAGCCCTGCGCCAAGCCCGATCAGCGCGGCCTGCCAGGCTTTCCAGAAAGCGGCCACCCCTCCTGTTTCAGATAACGACATGGTACTGCTACTCATAAAAGCCCTGTCACAATTGCGCCAACAACGCATCCAGCTGTTCGAGATGCTTATCCCAACTATAGCGCATCTCCACGAAACGGCGGTTTCCGTCACTGTAACGGGGCAGGAACTTCCGCTCCCGCAGCGCCCTGCGGCCACATTCCGCCTGGCGGCCGGGATCCTCGCTGACGAACACATCCAGTTCCCCCGTATCCTTCAGGCCATCCATGGCCATCGGCGTCGCCATCACCGGCTTGCCCATGGCCATGGCTTCCAGCACCTTGTTCTGAATGCCCCGGGCGATCCTGAGCGGCGCCACCGCCAGCCGGGCATGGGCGAGATAGGGACGAATGTCGGGGACGGAACCGGTGACCACGACCCCTTCCTGGCGGGCCAAGGCCTTCACCGCCTCCGCGGGCCTGGCACCGACGACGTAGAAACGGGCCTCGACGTGATGTTTCAGGATCTGCGGAAAGACCTGATGGGCGAACCAGCGGACCGCGTCGATATTGGCCCAGTAATCCATCGCGCCGGTGAAGACGAAAGCCTGTTCCCCCGGGGCGTAGGGACAGGGATATTCCCGCGCTCCCTGGAAATATTCCAGATCCACGCCGTTTTCGATATAACCGATCCTGCCAGCGACCTCGGGAGCGAGCCGCTTGAACAACCCGGCCTCGGCTTCCGAGACGAACAGGCCGACATCGAACCTTCCGGCCACCGTCCGGTCGAATTCCAGCAGTTTTTCCGCCTCCCTGCGGTAGATCCAGGCCGTCCAGGGCGGTTTGCTGCGGGAATACTGCGCCCATTTGTCCGAATCCACGTCGACGAAATCGATGATCTTTTTCATCTTCCAAGAAGGTTCGACGAACTGGGCCATGGCCGAGGAAAAAACCAGCACCGCGTCGATGGACCGTTCTTCCACGGTGCGCGCCACCCAGCGCTTCATGCGCCTGTCGGCGTAATAGGGAAGGGTCAGGGCCGTTCCCCGGAGCAGCCCCTTGAGGCTGCGCAGCCTGGCCCGGCGGGGATCGAGAGGCAGGAGACAGGTTCCGGCGCACAGGGATTCCAGCCTTTCCGCATGTTCCCAGTCGGCAGGGTCGTCCACGAAAGTGCCCAGAAACACCCGGTGCCTGGCGGTCAGGTGTTTCAGCCAATGGAAGGAACGGATCTTGTCACCCTTGTTGGGGGGATAGGGAATCCGGTGGACCAGATAGAGTATGTTCGCCATTCAACCCAGACTTCTGGCCAGCCAGGGCCCGACGATTTTGCTGACCGGCAAAGGGAGCTTGCGCCATGCCTTGATGAACAGCTGATATTTCGGATTGAGCGGGTTGACATCGGGCAGTTCGCCGGCCTCGATCAACTCGTATTGATAGTGCAACGGTTGCGGCTCGAATCCCCAGTGGGTCTTGAAACGGTAGGAGCCGGTTCCCCGCTTGCTGCGGCCGAAATCGTAGAGTTTCACCCCTTTTTCCACCGCCCGGCGCATCACTTCCCAATACATGAAATCATTGGCCTTGAGGTTGCGGGCGGCCGCGACGCCACCGCCATAGTAAGGCAGCACCTGATCGCGGAAATAGAAATTCATGACACCGGCCACGGGAACGCCCTGGTGTTCCACCACCAGAATCTCGCAAGCATCGGCGAAAATCCGTTTGAGGGTCTCGAAATAGCGTTTGGGAAACACCGGCGTCCCCAGATTGCGCACGCTTTCCGCATACAACTCGTAGAACCTGTCCACGCCCGGGTCGATCACGCTTTCGAGGCCTGCCTTGATCCCCTTGCGGATCATCGCCCGCTGCTTGCGCGGCACCGCCTTGAGGTTCGCTTCCGGGTCGGGGTCCAGTTGCCTGCGGAAGGTGACATAGAGATCCTTGGCCGGGCGATCGGAGGCGGGCTGCCGCAGGTAACGGTACTCCAGATAATCGACCTTCAGCTCCCCGGCCAGCCCGGCGGCGGCCTTTTCCAGGGACAGTCGCGCCTCCTCGTCATCGGAAAGCACGCCGCCATAGACGCAGAAGGGGGTCGAAACAAGGGCGTTGGCGAACAATCTGCTGCGAAGATGGGCCAGCGGCAGCACCCCCTTGATTTCCCCGTCCGCCTCCGCATACAGATAGTGGCAGGGGTGGCCGTAGGCCTGTTCCAGAACCTGGCGCCAGGCGGACAGGTGAAAGAACGTCGCCTCCGGGTGGGCGTTGACATAGTCATCCCACAGGCCGGCACTCTGGTCTGTCAGGGTCTTAATTTGCATCATCGGTCAAAAACACCTCGGCCATGGTATCCCATTTGAAATCCGTCAACAGCCACTCCAGCCTGGCTTCCATCCGTCCGAGATTCAGGTAGTGGCGCAGTCTGGTCTTGAAGCTCAGTCCCGAGGGCCTGGGCTGGCCCGGGTCGATCTCCCAGGGGTGAAAGTAAAACACAGCGGGTTGACCGTCCGCCTCGTTCACCTTGCGCAGCGCCCAGCGGGAGACGAAGTAAGGATAGAGCCTGAAAAAACCGCCGCCGCCACAGGGCAGATTCCGCCCCCCCATTTTCACCGTGGTGATGGGCACTTCCAGCAAGCGCGGGGCCTGGTCGGGATAAAAGGCGAAACGCGGCGCCTCGGGCATTCCGTACAAATCGTGCTTGACCGGATAGATGCTGGAGCTGTATTTAAACCCCAGCTCCTGCAATACCGTCAGCGCCCAGAGGTTGTCCCGGCCGATGGAATAACTGGCGGCGCGATAGCCGAGCACTTCGGTCCCGCCGGCGTCTTCGAGAACGGCCTTGGCCCGGGCCACGTCTCGGCGAAAGGCTTCCGGGGTCTGTTCCGTCACCCGCACGTGTTCCATGCCGTGGCAGGCGAGCTCATGCCCCCTTTCCACGATATCCCGTATCAGCCCCGGATATCTTTCCGCCACCCAGCCCAGCGTGAAGAAAGTCGCCCGCACGCCTTGGCGTTCGAACAGCTCGAGAATGCGCCGGGTGTTGTCCTCCACCCGCCGGGGCCACTCGTCCCATCGCTGTCTGGGAATGTAAGGCTCGAACGCGGAGACCTGGAAATAGTCCTCCACGTCCACGGTCATGGCGTTGACCTGGGTCATGCCGCGATTTCCGCCAGTCGCCGGGCCAGAACGTCGACGATTCTCGTGGCCGCCTTGCCATCCCACAGTTCCGGAACCCGCCCGCGCTTGCCGCCGGTTTCCAGGATGTCTTCCACGCATTGCAGAATCCTGTCCGCATCCCGCCCCACCACGGTGTTGGTCCCCTCGGTCACGGTGATGGGCCGTTCGGTGTTTTCCCGCAGGGTCACGCAAGGAACCCCCAGCGCCGTAGTTTCCTCCTGCAGGCCACCGGAATCGGTCAGCACCAGGCGGGCGGTGGAGACAAGGCCAACCATTTCCAGGTAGCCGAGGGGTGGCAGTAAAGTCATCCTGCCATCGGAAATCACCGATCGCAGCCCATGGGTCTCGATCATCGCCGCGGTCCGCGGATGACAGGGAAAAACGACAGGAAGCCTGTGGCTGACTTCCACCAGTGCTTTCAGCAAACCGGCCAGCACTCCCGGGTCATCCACGTTGGCCGGCCTGTGCAAGGTCAGGACGGCGTAGTCTTCCACGGCCGCATGGCCGTGACGCTGGAGCACCGAAGGCGCCGGCACTGCTTTTTCCACGTGCTTGAGCAACGCATCGATCATGACATTGCCGACGAAATGGATTCTCCCGGCGTCGATCCCTTCCCTGAGCAAATTCCGTTCGGCGCCGCGCTCGGTGGTGAACAACAAGTCCGAGATCTGGTCGGTCAGTACGCGGTTGATCTCCTCCGGCATGGTTCTGTCGTAACTGCGGAGCCCGGCCTCCACATGAATCAAAGGCACCTGCTTCTTGCTCGCCACCAGCCCGCAGGCGATAGTGGAATTGACATCTCCCACCACCAGCACCGCCCTGGGCCCGACCCGCTCCAGCACCGGTTCGAACCGTTGCATGATCTGGGCGGTCTGGACGGCGTGGCTGCCTGAACCCACCTCCAGATCCACGTCGGGTTCGGGAATTCCCAACTGGCGGAAAAAGGCGTCCTTCATCGCTTCATCGTAATGCTGGCCGGTATGGAGCAGCACCGGAGACAACGCCACATGGCCGCGCATGGCGTCGATGATGGGAGCGATCTTCATGAAGTTGGGGCGGGCGCCCACCACGCAGAGGATTTCAGCCGCCGTCATCCCGACTCAGCCTGATCGAGCTCGACGGCTTTTTTCCCGGATTTCGCCTGAGTTTTTCCGCCGGTTTTCAGCTTTTCAGCGCCGGACAACCCGGTTTCCTCCAATGAATACACCTCGCTCATATCCAGCTGCAACAAGATGGCCTTGCGCAATAACACCCTTTCCTTCTGCATCATAAGGCGGAGTTCGTCCATGGTTCTTTCGAGCTTTTCGAGCCGTTCAAGGATTTGAACCGGTACGACCTGGGCGCTTTGCGGAAGGGGATTGCCGCTGAAAACAGGGCTTTCCGCTTCCCCGGGTTCGATACCTTCCTGCAATTGGACAGGGGTGGGGACTTCTTCCTTGATCTCATCGACGACGGTATCGACCACTTTTTCATCGATTGCATGAAGTTCCTCCAGATAGGCAAACAGCAACAACCGATCACACAGCGTATTGACTATTCTCGGCACACCTTCGGTGAACTCGTGTATCTTGAAAAAGGCGCCTTCGGAAAACATGGGATCCTGCCGCCAACCAGCCAATTTCAGTCGATGCAGAATGTAATCCTTGGTTTCGCTTTCCGTCAGGGGGCGCAAATGATAGGTGGCGATCACTCTCTGCCGTACCTGTAACAAGTGCTCGCTTTGAAGCGCGAGGCGAAATTCATCCTGCCCCAACAAAAATGCCTGGAACAAAGAGCGGCCATTGATCTCGAAATTCGACAACATCCTCAGCTCTTCCAGGGATTGAAGGGGAAGGTTTTGCGCCTCATCCACCATCAACAACACTCTTTTGCCTTCCCGGGCCTTTTCTTTGAAGAACACCTCGAGATTTCTCAGCAACGTCGCCTTGTCATCGCCGTCATAGGAAAGGCCGAAGGTCGCCGAAATGATACGCAGGGTATCCTCGGCGCCCACCTGCGAGGTCACCATCAGGCCCGCGACGATTTTTTCATCCTGCAGCGACTGCAACAAGGCCTTCACCAGCATCGTCTTTCCAGTACCCGGCATCCCCGTCACCACGATAAAACCTTCCCCCTGCGTGAGACCGTAACGGAGGTAGGAGAGCGCCCGTTTATGAACCGGGCTGTTGAAAAAGAATTCGGGTTCCGGTGTCAATTGAAAGGGTTTCTTTTCCAGGCGATAGTATTTTGTATACATTGATCAAAACCGCATGTTGATGGCCGCCACGGCCCTGTTTTCGTTATAGTCCCGGCTGTCGCCTTTTTTGGAAACCTGGGCCTGGTGACGGTATTGCAGATAAGCGAATACATTTTGCCCCAACCGACGACCCAAGGTAAACGCAGCCGTCCAGAATATCTGGGCGGAATCCTCCTGGGCTTCTCCCGGTCCGTAATTGAATTTCGAATTTTGCCAAGTCGAAAAAACGGATGTGAAGGTCTTCGGTCCCCAGCGCCAGGACCAATTCCCATTGATTCCATATATTTTGTCTTCCCGATCACTGACTTGATACTGTCTTCTTTCCGCATAGACACGTACATTGAGGGTATTTTTCACCGTTCGCCCGGTAAACATCAGCTCACCCCGCTTTCTCTGAATCGCTTCATCGACCAGTACAGGATTGTCTATGAACACCTGGAGCTGCTGGCCGGTGGCCGGATCGTTGACCGGATTGCCAAATGCATCCACGAGCCCAAAAACCTGGCGGTCGAGCAACACGGATTGACTGGTGGTCGTATCCTCGAAATATCTCCCCTGCCAAACCGTCCTCTTGGTGCGGTGGCGGATGAGGGCACGCCACACATTCCCTGTAATCGTTCCTACCCTGTTGTGCATGTAAGTCCCTTCCAACAAGGTTCGTCGGCTGGGATTGATCCGCACGGTGACGAAATAGTTGTTGCCGTATCCGGCCTCCACCATGAACAACCTCGTCGGCTGCCAACGCCCTCCCACCGTCCAGAAAAACCCATTCTGGTTGGTATTGGTGCGGGACTGAAAGCTGCTGTCGTTGAATCCCCCTCGCACGAAAGTGCTGAAGTCGTGCGTCCAGCGGTAACGAAGCTCGCCCACACCACTCCGCAACAAAACATCCCGGCTGCCCTTGTCCGCATACAATGTCTCGTCATTTCTGAAGCTCGCGCGCCATGTGAAAATGCTGAAACGGTGACCGCTGACCAACTGGATTGTTTCAGCATGGCGCTGGCTGGATTTCGGCGTCGCATCGGGGGTAAGAATATAGCCGTAACTCACCCGGACTTCCCCATCCGCATAGCCGGCAAAATGCGGGCGCCAGTAGGGGCTGACGGAAAAAGTATAAAAATCGGTCCGATTGCCAGTATTGCTGAGATTGTCTATCGCCTGGGTTCTGCTGGGATCGACAAGCGTCTGCCCCGCACTTGCCCTGGTATCCAGATAGACTGAATTGCGAAAGAGCTCAGCGCTCATGGCCGCCTGAAGCTGGTGTCTCAAATCGTAACCACGGCCCTTTTGGGTGGAAAAAATATTCTGCATCCGGTAGTTGAGGTCAAACAACATCCGCCCTTTCTGCCTGCCGCCTCCGCCGAAGCCACCTCCACCGAAACCGCCTCCGCCGAAGCCACCTCCACCGAAACCGCCTCCGCCGAAACCGCCTCCGCCGAAGCCACCTCCACCGAAACCGCCTCCGCCGGACAAATTTCTCTGCCTATTCGTTATATATATCCCCGGATTGAATTCCGTTACCCAGGCACTTTCCCCGTTTGGCTCCAGATTGATATTGTCGGTAAAGGTTTCTCTCAATACCAGACTAGGCGTGATATGCCACTGAGCCCCCCAGGCGTCCACGACGAGAAAAAAAACGGTGGGAACGATTACTGCCCATCTAAAGCTTCCCATGCCATGTTATTCGTTATCGGGTTCTTGTTGATAGGAATAATACTTATAGCCGTAATAAGCGTAATAACCGAGACCGAATCCCTGTTTGGTCTTGTTCAATACACAACCGACCACATCGCAATCAGAAAGCATTCTGGCCGCCTCTTGCACGATGTACTGGGGCGTTGATTCAGACTCGACCACCAGCACCACCTGCCCCACATGGCCGGCCAGCACTGCCGCCTGGGTCGTCGCCAACAAGGGAGGGGAATCAAAAATGATGATCCGCTCGGGATAACGCCTGGACATGTCTTTCGCGAGTTTTTGCATGGCGTCGCTGGCAAGAAGCTCCGTCGCATGCGGATGCCTGCGGCCCGCCGGAACTATGGAAAGCTTGGGTACGTCCGTTCGCAACAAGACGTCCGGAAAGGTTTTCTCGTGTTCGAGGAGATCAGTCAAACCAGGACGGTCACTGACACCGAATAAGGTCGAAGCCGCCGGTTTAATGACATCGGCGTCCACGAGCAAGACGGTCTTGTCTTTCTCGGCGGCAATACTCAATGCCAGATTGACGGCTGTGAAGGTCTTCCCCTCCCCTGGAAGGCTGCTGGTCACCAGAATCAGATTAGCATTTTCAATGACAGATTTGCCTTCCCCGAATGCATTCATCAACAAGGGGCGTTTGATTACCCGGTATTCCTCCGCCAACTGCCCGTGGGCGGCGTCAATGGACAACATCCCTTTTTCTTTGAATTTATCGACAGGTATCCTGATATGAGGGGTGGCCGGGATTCTGTTCCCCACCTTTTTGCCTTTCGGCAATGTTTCGATGGATGATTCAAGATTTCCAGATTCGGCGCCTTTCGGTTCATCGGAGGGAACCTGTGGCGCGCCCGCCTGTTTCTCCAGGGCTTTTTCTATAGTGCTCACTTGCTCATTCCCATTCAAACGTTGATGGAGTAAAGATTGATTCCCTTGATTTCCATCAGCACCAACACTGCAAATACGACCAAAAGCCCCGCACTTGCCCCGCAGAACCTGAGGAATTCATGCCATTTCTTCTTCTGCACCGCGGGCACCCAATTCATAGACACCGCGCCCAGAACCGGCAGCCGGGTCACTTCCCTCAGCTGCTGGACAGAAATGAAGGTGGGACGCAGCAGTGCCAGCACCAGGGTCAACCCCACACCCACTACAAGACCTCCGGCCAGGACAGCCAATGACAACAGAATCCTGTTGGGGGCGGAAGGTTTGGAAGGCACCTGAGGTGGATCAACCACTCTGAATTTCACCGTATCGGTATTCTGCTCGACACTCTCGGAAAGGCTGGCCTGTTCGCGGCGATCCAGCAGTTTGGTGTAATTCGCCTTGATGGTTTCGTAATCCCGGTTCAGATTCTTCAGTTCAGTTTCCACCTTCAGCCGTTCATCCATTTGGCTGCTGAGTTTTTTTATCTTGTCCTCATAAGCCTTCACCCGGGCCTTCAAGGACGCCACATTGGCTTCGGCCTCGCTGAGCGCGATTTTCATCTGCTGAAAGATCGGATTGCTCTCACCCCCGCCCATGCCATCATCGCCGAATCCGTCATCTCCTTCAGGCCGCGCATCCCTTTGCTTTTTCAGTTGGGCAATGCTGTGCTTGAGCGCGATCACTTCCGGATGCCTGGCCGTATATTTCACCAGCATCTCATCCAGTCGGGATTCAAGCGCCTGGATCCTCATATCCAGGGGGCTGTCCGTCCCGCCATCGAACTCCATGAACATGGGCTCTTCGTCTTCCAGTTGGCGCGCCATCTCATCCCGGCGGTTGATCGCCTCTTCCAGCGCCAACTTGGCTTCTTCGAGCTGGGCATACGTCTTTTGCAATTGATCATAAAGATCCCCGCCCTGCCCTGGCAACAAGCCGTAATGTTTCCGTTTGAACTCCTCGATGTTTTTCTCCGCAACCTGAAGCCTGCGCTCATATTCCCTGATCTGCTGGGTCAGAAAACGCTGTGCGCTGTCCGAATCCCGCCTGCTCTCACCCAAAGCCTGCTCGACGAAAACGGTGAGCATCGCCTGGACCAGCCTTTTCGCCAGCTTGGGGTCGGGGTCATCGGCGGCAAGGGAATAAATGTTTTCCTTACGGGCGCTGGATATCGCCAATGAACCTTTCAGATGGTTCACGATCGCTTCCATCGCCGCCTCATCCTTGGCGGCAAGATCGAGATCGGTCATACGGGCAATCTTCTCCAGATTGGGGCGGGTAAACAGCAACCGGGTCATCAGCCTGACCCTGGCATCCACATCCGGCTGGATCGCCAAACCCTGAAGAAGCGGGCGAAGGACGGAGCGCGTGTCGACATACACCTTCGCCTGGGCGGTAAACCGGTCGGGCATCTGGGAGACGAATATCCATCCCGACAAACACACCAGCCATGCGGTCATGAGGCCCCACCATTTATAGCGGCTGGCGACCTTCAAATATCCCAGAACTTGTTGCAGCAATTCATACATAGAACGTATCCGTGGCTTAGAAAAATGCTTCGGGGATGATCAGAATATCGCCGGGAAGAATATCCACGTTGGCAGTGATATCCCCGTCCTTGAGAAGATCGTCTATCCTGACCAGGAACTGACGCTGTTGACCGTTGATTCTTCTGACGATGGTGGCCCGGTTGCCAGCGGCGAATTCAGTCATGCCCCCCACAGCGATCATCAGATCCAGAAGGGTCATGTGCTCCCTATAGGGAACGGACTGGGGATTGGCAGCCTCTCCAACCACCCTGATCTGTTCGCTGTATGGCCCCACAAACCCCGAGACGATCACCGTAACCAACGGGCTTCGGATGTAACGCGACAACTCCTTTTCGATATCCCTCGCCAACTGATAAGGGGTTTTACCCGTTGCAGGAAGCTCCTCCACCAAAGGGGCAGAGATTTTTCCATCAGGGCGAACCGTCACAGAACGGGTAATTTCAGGATTTCCCCACACGAACATTTCAAGTTCATCTCCCGGTCCGATGATATAAGTGTAATCGGCGGGAGGTTCCGCTTGTGGATTGAGCGGTGGATATTTGGCGCAGGCATTGAGGAAGCCCATAAAGACGGCCATGATGATGAACAAATAACGGGATGAGCTGTTTCTCTCCACGAACTGACTCCTCAACACTTCAATTTTGTTGTCTGCTACTCAAGATATTAGCAAAAGAATATCAAAGATGCCTGCAGGCAGTGACAAAAGACGAGATCCCGCGCGCGGTGACAAACAGCCCCCCTGCACTGTCAACGCAGAAACCACCCAATTCAAACATTTCCACCTGAACGAAACATGAACATCAGCAGGAAACTTGCCCCTCGCCCCATTTCGAAACGCGCCACAGACGCACAAACAGCCTCCAACCCCAAACGCTTCCCACCATAGAGTCATCACCTCGGCTATGATTTTTTCGGCCGGCGTTGAAGGAACCGGTGAATTCTCATGACTCCCTCCTTGAGATTTTCCAAGCTGGTGGTATAGGCAAACCGCAAGTGCGTATTCGCCTGCCGCCGGCCAAAATCCAGACCCGGTGTGATTGCGACCCCCGCCCGTTCCAGCAAATCCCGGCAAAGGCGATTACAGTCAGCACCAAAGCGGGCGCAATCCACATACAGATAGAACGCGCCCTCGGGCCTGGAGGAAATACCGAAACCCTCATCGATCAGCGCATGGTAAAGATATTCCCCCCTGCGTTCAAACTCCCGCCGCCGCTGTTCCAGCAATTCCCGGGTTTCCGGCGAGAATGCGGCCAGGGCCGCGTATTGGGAATGGGTGGGGGCGGCGATGAAGAGATTCTGGATCAAACGCATCGCGGCCTCCACCGCCCCTTCCGGAACGATCAACCAGCCCAGGCGCCATCCCGTCATGCCGAAATATTTGGAAAAACTGTTGACCACGAATGCCTCTGGAGCAAATTGCAACGCCGTGGCGCATGTGATTCCACCATATTCCAGCCCGTGATAGATTTCATCGGAAAGAATAAAGCCTTCCTTTCGCCCCACCACCTCGCAGACAGCCTCCAGTTGCCCAGGCTCCATGACCGTACCGGTGGGGTTACCCGGGGAAGCGATCCAGACACCACGGGTGCCTTCCGTCCAATACGCTTCCACCTGCTCCGGCGTCAGATGGAAATTGCTGTCCCCGCCAACCGGAACGAGAACCGGCTCTCCCTCATAAAGATGAACGAAATTGCGGTTACACGGATAGCCCGGGTCGGTCATCAACACCCGCTCACCGGCCTCCACCAGGAGCGCCAGGGCAAGGACGAAAGCACCGGAAGCGCCGGGGGTCACAAAGACACGCTCCCAAGGCACGGCAACCCCGTAACGCCGGTCATAGTAATCGGCGATCGCCTGCCGCAGGGCAGGAAGGCCTGCGGCAGGCGTGTAACCCAGTTTGCCGCGGGCAAGGGCTCGCCCCCCGGCCTCCACCACCGGCCCGGGAGTCGGAAAATCGGGTTCGCCGATTTCCATGTGGATGATGCTTCTGCCCTGTGATTCCAGCGCCTGCGCCCGGGCCAACAGCTCCATCACCATAAAGGGCGTGATTCGCTCGTTCCTTGCCGCCAGTCTCACCAAGGCACCCCCTTCCATTCTCAAAGCCTGCCATTATAAACATCAAACGAAAAAAGGATTGCAGGAAATCCCCACATCTGTTATCAATTGCCGCTTTTCAAATTTTGACGGTTTTGTCCATGGAAACAACGAATATCAAACCTTACAGCTTCGAGCCATACCAACCCGAGAAGGACGAAGAGTACATGAACCCGGACCAGCTCGAGCACTTCCGCAAGATCCTGCTGGGCTGGAAGGCCCAGCTGATGGAGGAAGTGGACCGCACGCTGAGTCACATGCAGGACGATGCCGCCAATTTCCCCGATCCCACCGACCGGGCCACCCAGGAATCCGAATTCAGCCTTGAACTTCGCACCCGTGACCGGGAGCGCAAATTGATCAAAAAGATCGATGAAGCGCTCGAACGGATCGAAACGGGCGCCTATGGTTACTGCGATTCCTGCGGCGTGGAAATCGGCCTGAGGAGGTTGGAAGCCCGTCCCACGGCCACCCAGTGTATCGATTGCAAAACCCTCGATGAAATGCGCGAGAAGAAAATCGGCGGCTGAAGACCCATGACCCACGCCCCGAACACCTACCGGGGCCGCTTCGCACCCTCACCCACAGGCTCTCTCCACCTGGGCTCCCTGTATACGGCCCTGGCAAGTTTTCTCGAGGCCCGCTCCCAAGGGGGCCTCTGGTTCGTCCGTATCGACGACATCGATACCCCGCGCTGCCTGCCGGGAGCAGACACCCGCATTCTGAAAACCCTGGAACGCTTCGGACTTTGTTGGGACGGGACGGTCGATTATCAAAGCGACAACCTCGAGCGCTACCGCGCCGCCCTGGACAAGCTGGAAGAAAACGGCCGGTTGTATCCGTGCACCTGCAGCCGGAAAAAGCTGGAAGGAACGGGATCGGCCTATCCGGGATGGTGCCGCGGCCGCCCCCGTGACCGCCTCCAACCCCACGCTTTGCGTGTTAGGGTCGATCCTGGAACAATCGTCTTTGAAGACCGACTCCAGGGCAGGTTCAGCCAGAATCTGGCAGACACATCGGGAGATTTCATCGTCTACCGGCGCGACAAAATCTACGCCTACCAATTGGCGGTGGTCGCCGACGATCATGCGGCGGGGATAACGGAAATCCTGAGGGGCTGCGATCTTCTGGACAACACGCCGCGCCAGATTCATCTGCAGCGACTGCTCCAACTGCCGCCCCCCGCTTACTGTCATATCCCGGTCCTGGTCAACCCCGAAGGCCAAAAGCTCAGCAAACAGACAGGCGCGCCGGCAGTGGACGACTGCAAGCCGGGGCCGGGGCCGCTGCTCCACGCCCTGCTCCGATTGTTGGGCCAAAACCCGCCCGGGGAACTTCTGAACGCCCCGCCAAAGGAGATTCTTTCCTGGGCCATTGCCCATTGGAGGATCGAAGGCATCCCCAAATGCCGCCGAATCGCTATAATGCCTTCATCCATTCCTGACATAAGGGTCATATCGGCATGACGCATCCAAAGGTCTATCCCGTCCCTCCCGAAATCGCGGCCCACGCCCATATCGACGCGGCAACCTATCGGCAAATGTACAGGGAATCCCTGAACGACCCCGATACATTCTGGGCAAGGCAGGCTGAAAAGTTCATCAGCTGGGAGCAGCGCTGGCACAAGGTTTCCGAGTGGGATTTCCAGCAAGCCGGAATCCAGTGGTTTCAGGGCGGAAAACTGAATGCCTGTTTCAACTGTCTGGACCGCCATCTCGACGCCCGTGGAGATCAGACGGCGATCATCTGGGAAGGGGACGACCCTTCGCGCAGCGAAAAATTGACCTATCGCCAGCTCCACGACCAGGTCTGCCGTTTTGCCAATGTCCTCAAGACTCACGGAATCGGCAAGGGCGACCGGGTCTGCATCTATCTGCCGATGATTCCCGAGGCGGCCGTCGCCATGCTCGCCTGCGCCCGGATCGGCGCGGTGCATTCCGTGGTCTTCGGCGGTTTCTCCGCCGAAGCGCTGCGAGACCGTATCCTCGATGCGGACTGCCGGTTGCTGATCACCGCCGACGAAGGCATCCGCGGCAACAAACGCATCCCCCTGAAAGCCAGCGCCGACCAGGCCCTGCAAGCGTGCCCCGAGGTCCATACCACCATCGTGGTGAAGCATTCCGGGGCGGAAATCGACTGGCATCCGGACAGAGATGTCTGGTATCACCAGGCCATGGAGCGGGCGCCGGCCGCCTGCGATCCCGAAATCATGGATGCCGAGGATCCCTTGTTCATTCTTTACACCTCGGGCTCCACCGGCAAGCCCAAGGGCGTTCTCCATACCACCGGCGGTTATCTGGTCTATGCCGCCATGACTCACTATTACATCTTCGATTACCACGATGGGGACGTTTATTGGTGCACCGCCGATGTGGGCTGGATCACCGGGCACACCTACCTGCTCTACGGCCCCCTGTGCAACGGCGCGATCACGCTGATGTTCGAGGGCGTCCCCACTTGGCCCGAAGCGGACCGGTTCTGGCAAGTGGTGGACAAGCACCGGGTCAACATCTTCTACACCGCCCCCACCGCCATCCGGGCGTTGATGCGGCTGGGAGACGAGTACGTCAAAAGAACCTCGCGCCGGTCGCTGCGGATTCTCGGCAGCGTGGGGGAACCCATCAACCCGGAGGCGTGGGAATGGTATTACCATGTGGTGGGAGAAGGACGCTGCCCCATCGTCGACACCTGGTGGCAGACGGAAACCGGCGGCATCCTGATCACCCCGCTTCCCGGCGCCACCCCTCTGAAACCGGGCTCGGCCACCCAACCCTTCTTCGGCACTGAACCTGCCATCCTGGACGAAAAGGGACGGGAAATCGAGGGACCTGGCGAAGGGGTGCTGGCCATGAAGCGCTCCTGGCCGGGGCAGGCCAGAACCCTCTACGGAAATCACGCCCGTTTCGTCGAGACCTACTTTTCCCTCTATCCCGGTTATTACTTTACCGGCGACGGCGCCCGGCGGGATCAGGAGGGGGATTACTGGATCACCGGACGGGTGGACGATGTCTTGAACGTCTCCGGCCACCGGCTTGGAACCGCGGAGATCGAGAGCACATTGGTGGAACACCCCGCCGTCGCCGAAGCCGCCGTGGTGGGCTATCCTCACGAGATCAAGGGACAAGGGATCTACGCCTATGTCATCCTGAAACAGGACGTCAAAGCCGATGAAGCACTACGAAAAGCGTTGATCGATCTGGTTGCGGCGGAAATCGGCCCCATCGCCAAACCCGACGTGATCCAGTTCGCCGCAGATCTGCCCAAAACCCGTTCCGGCAAGATCATGCGACGTATTCTTAGAAAGATCGCGGCCGGCCAACTGGACGATCTGGGTGACACCTCCACCCTGGCCGACCCGAGCGTGGTGGCGCACCTGATCGCGGACCGGCCGCAACAAGGTTGAATTTCATCTCACCCGGGCACGAACCGGAAGCCCCCACCCGGGTGAAATGACAGTCAAATCCCCTGCATCCTGGCCACATTCATGGCGAAGCGGCGCTTTTCCGTATCTTCCAGGGCCACCAGGTTCTTCAGAACTTCCTGAACTTTGGGATCGTCGATCTCGTTGAGTGCTTCCTTGTACAGTTCGATCAACGCATCCTCAAATTCCATCACCACTTTGGTGACCTCCTCCAGCGTCATACCGGGCCGAATCTCGATCGCCTGGAGCTTTTTCTCGATCCTCGGGTCGGGTGGATAAGGCAACCAGACATCGAGAATGCTTTTTCTGGTTTCTTCCTCGAACTTCTCCAGGCTGGAGGCCAATTCCTCTTCATGACGCTTGAGATAATCCAGCAACAACTTCAGGTGGGCGCTCTGAGCCTGATCTGCGATTCTGCCGGCCAGCGCCTTCATTTCCGAATGCAGGAATTTCCCGTACTCCAGAACATCGCGAACCTGTTCGAATTTGCGTACTTTTTCTTCTGTCATCTCGTGTACCCCGGTTATGAATTTTCCCCCTAAGATACACCGACCCTTGCCCCATGCCAAACGATTCGAGGGATGATTCAAGCGAATCTTATACAGAAACTAGAGTTTAGACGCTGTCGTCATGAAATTATGAGATAAGCACTCTGACAACTAGTGTCTCCCCAATTTTCCCAAGCGGTCAGCGCAAGGCATTGATATACGGATAAAAAGGGGTTCAAAACGAGAGGATCGGGGTTCCTGATCGGGTAAAATGTGTATAGCAATAACCCATTGA
>JALSIB010000029.1 GCA_026981855.1 Methylothermaceae bacterium
CATCTTTTACCACTGGTGGCGGCGACACCCCGCTCCTGGCATCACTGACCCTCCCATTGACGACCTTTTCAACGAATCCGGTGGCTTGTTGGCGGGAATCAGGTGAAAAAATGGGGAGACGCCAGGGAGGTCACAGCATTGACATCGTCACCTCCTGTGGAGTATATTCCCATATCTTTTTTTCAGTGTTTTCAAACAATTAAAAGGCTTTAGCGATGAAGAGAACCTATCAGCCCAGCAAGCTCCGCCGTGCCCGTACTCATGGTTTCCGTGCCCGCATGCGAACCCGTGGAGGGCGTAAGGTCATTGCCGCCCGGCGCTCGAAAGGCAGGGCCAGATTGTCCGCCTGAAGTCTTTGAGCCAGGCTGGTGAGGGGTTTCCCAAAACCGCACGGCTGCTGACGGCGGCGCAGTTCGAATACGTCTTCGAGAATCCCCGGGTTTCCGCGGACGGCTGTTTCACTGTTTTGATGCGTCCCAACGGGGTGGGTCGTGCGCGCCTGGGGCTGGCGATCTCCAAACGCCGGGTCAACAAGGCGAGCGGACGGAACCGGATCAAACGGCTGGTGCGGGAAAGCTTCCGCTTGCAATGCGGCCAGCTGCCCGCCGCGGATTTCGTGGTGATGGCGCGAACGGCGGCGGCGACCGCCGGGGGGAAGGAGTTATGGAAATCATTGGAAAGTCACTGGCAGCGCTTGATCGCGGAGTCGCGGCGGTTCTGATCGTCGTGATCCGCGGTTACCGTTTCTTCCTCAGCCCCTGGGTGGGGAATCAATGCCGTTTTCATCCCACCTGCTCGGTCTATGCGTTGACGGCCATCGAGCGTCATGGTGTGTTCCGGGGGGTGTGGCTGGCGGGGCTTCGCCTGCTTCGCTGTCACCCTTGGCATCCCGGGGGGCACGACCCTGTTCCAGAGTAATTTGGTATAACAAAAATGGATAATCTCAGATTTTTTCTTTTCGTCATGTTGGTGATGACGGGTTACATGTTGTGGGCCGCCTGGCAGCAGGACTACGGTCCCAAGCCCGCCCCGCTCCAGCAGCAGGCGGGACCGGCGCAGCGGCCGCAAGGGGGTGTCGCGGCGGAAGGAAGCCCGTCCGGCAGTGAGCTTCTCCCCCAGGCGGAAATGGCGGCGGCTGGCAAGATCAGTGTCAAGACCGACGTCGTTCGGGTCGATATCGGCCTGGTGGGTGGCGACATCAGGACGGTCGATCTGCTCAAATATCCCGTTTCCAAAGACAAGCCGGACGAGCCGGTGAGGTTGCTGACACCCGAAGTGGAGAAACTGTTCATCACCCAGACCGGGTTTCTGGGGGACGAACGCATCGCTCCCAAGCATACGGCGGTCTGGCAGGCGCAGGCGCGGGAATATGTCATGGAGGCGGGGCAGGCTTTGAAGGTTCCCCTGGTATGGCGGGGCGAGGGGGTCGAGATCGTCAAGACCTATACCTTCCAGCCCGGCAGCTATGAAGTCGGAATCGAATATCAGGTGCGCAATCTTTCCCAGGTTCCCTGGACCGCCCGCCAGTACGGGCAGCTGAAGCGCAAGCGGCCGGTCAAGTCCGGCAACGAGAACGCCTTCATCCGCACCTATACCGGCATCGCCTGCCGCACCGCCGACGACCCTTACGAAAAGATCGATTTCGACGATATCGAGGATCTGCCGCGCAACTGGGAAACCGAAGGCGGCTGGTGCGCCATGGTGCAGCATTATTTTCTCGCCGCCTGGTTGCCGCCCCGCGAGCAGATCAACCATTTCTACACCAAGCCCATGCCGGAGCAGGTCTACATTGTCGGTTCCTATTCGCCGGAATACCGGGTTTCACCGGGTGAGACCAGAACCTTCAGGGCCCGCTATTACATCGGCCCCAAATTGCAGGACGTGCTGGAAACGGTGGCCCCCGGCCTGGAACTGACCGTCGATTACGGCATCTTCACCTTCATCGCCCAGCCCATCTTCTGGTTGATGCAGAAGTTCTTCTCCTTCCTGGGCAATTGGGGCTGGGCCATCATCTGCACCACCCTCGTCATCAAGGCGATTTTCTTCCCGCTGTCGGCGGCCAGCTACAAATCCATGGCCAAGATGCGCAAGCTGCAGCCGAAAATGCAGGCCCTCAAGGAACGCTTCGGTGATGACAAGCAGAAATTCCACGAGGCGCTGATGCAGCTCTACCGGGAGGAACGGGTCAATCCGCTGGGAGGCTGCCTGCCCATCGTGGTGCAGATTCCGGTCTTCATTTCCCTCTACTGGGTGCTGGTGGAGAGTGTCGAGTTGCGGCAGGCGCCTTTCGTTCTCTGGCTCACCGACCTCACTTCCAAGGATCCCTACTTCGTTCTCCCCCTCCTCATGGGGGTCAGTATGTGGATCCAGCAAAAGCTGAGTCCTCCGCCCACCGACCCCGTCCAGGCCCAGGTGATGAAGATGTTCCCGGTGATCTTCACCGTCTTCTTCGCCTTCTTCCCCGCCGGCCTGGTGCTCTACTGGGTGGTCAACAACACCCTCTCGATCGTTCAGCAATGGGTGATCAACCGCCAGATCGAGGGCGCGACGAAGACTTGATCGCCGCCGGCGATCTCATCGCGGCCGCCGCCACCCCCCCCGGCCGGGGGGCGGTGGCGATGGTCCGGGTTTCCGGTCCCGGTCTCGAATCCCTGATTCCGCCCCTGACCGGCAGGCGGCGGCTCGATCCCCGGCGGGCGCATTACGTCTCCTTCCTCGACGAGGAGAGCCGGGTCATCGACCGCGGGCTGGTGGTCTTTTTTCCGGGGCCCCACTCCTATACCGGCGAGGACGTGCTGGAGCTTTCCTGTCACGGCAGCCCGGTCATCGTCGGGATGCTGCTGAAGCGGCTGTACCGGTTGGGTGCCCGGCCGGCGCAGGCGGGCGAATTCAGCCGCCGGGCGTTCGTGAACGGCAAGCTGGATCTGGCCCAGGCGGAGGCGGTGGCGTCGTTGATCGAGAGCGCTTCCGAACAGGCCGTCCGGGCCGCCCAACGCTCCCTGGAAGGGGCTTTTTCGCAAGACGTTCATGCCCTGGAGGCCTCCCTGACTTCGATCAGGATTCAGGTGGAAGCCGCCATCGACTTTTCCGACGAGGACATCGACATCCTCGGCCGGCACCAGGTTCTGGACACCTTGCGGGCGACGGTGGAGGAACTGGAGCGGTTGCGGGCCAGGGCGCGGCAGGGAAGATTGCTCGAAGAAGGCATGACCGTGGTCATCGCCGGGGCGCCCAATGCCGGCAAGTCGAGCCTCCTCAATGCCCTGGCCCGGCGCGAGGCCGCCATCGTGACGGACATCGCCGGCACCACCCGGGATCTGCTCCGCGAGCGCATCCTGATCGACGGGATGCCGCTGCACGTGATCGATACGGCGGGGTTGCGGGAAGGGGGGGATGTCGTCGAACGGGAGGGCATGCGGCGGGCGCGGGAGGCGATACGGCAGGCTGACAGGGTGCTGCTGGTCGAGGATGGTTGCCGCCCGCCGCAAACACCGGCGGAATTGCCCGGGCTGCTGGAATCGGTTCCCGTCACCCGGATCGTCAACAAAATCGATTTGCGGGGAGGACCGCCCCGGATGGAGGCGTCGGGGGAAATCCCCGAGATCCATTTGTCCGCCAGAACCGGCGCAGGCCTCGATCTTTTGCGCGCCCATCTCAAGCGGGTGATGGGTTTCGAGGCCGAAGCCGAGGATGTTCTCTCCGCCCGCCGGCGCCATCTGGACGCCCTGGCCTGCGCCCGGGATCATCTGCAAGCGGCCCTTCTGGAGCTGGAGCACGATCGGGCACTGGAGCTGGTGGCCGAAAACCTCCGCCTGGCCCATCGCTGTCTGGGGGAGATCACCGGAGAGGTCAGCAGTGACGATCTGCTGGGAAAGATCTTCTCCGAGTTCTGTATCGGAAAATAAGCGCGACTCAGCCTTCGATCTCGTCCACGTCCACCTGGCCCGTCAGGCGCCTGCGGACATGCGACCAGGACATGCCCACCGCCAGCAGTGCGGCCAGGGACAACAACGCCGTCCAGGCGATCGTCACCGGGGTGTCGGCCTCGAACAGGCCAAAACTGCTCATCAACCAGACCAGCGTGCCGATGAACGCGGCTGCGAGAACCAGCCCGAAGGGACCCAGAGAACGGAAGGTGGCGCGCACCAGGATGGTCCATCCTATCAACAGCACCACACCGACGAAGGCCTGCCGGGCCGCCATGCCCTCGTCCCTGAATGAGTCGGTGACCCAGTGGAAGTACGAATAGCCGCTGGGGTTGTAACTGGCCAGGACGATGAGGGCGGAACCGAGAAAGCGAAGCAGAAAACCGAGCAAAAAATCTTTCATCATCTTTCCTCTTTTTTCGCGGGATTATACTTCAAGATTCCATGTCCCCTATCCCATCGCCTCGACCATGCCTTCCAGTTCGCAGGCCAGGGTCGCGAAGGGCAGCAAATCGACGTTGGTGGTTTGTTCCAGCTCCCGGATGAGCCGTTGATACTTGCTGAATTTCTGCAGACAGGAGGGCCCTGTGCAGACCATCCCGATGCTGGATTCCCGGCTCAGCATCCGGGAGGTGAGGGTGGCGGCGGCGCCCCGCAGGCGTTCCGACAAGGCGTATTTGAGATGACTTTCCCAGTCGGAACGGACCGGAACCTGCTCCAGCAGAGTCATGAGTCTGGGCAGATTCAGGAATTCCGTGACCGTGCGGAAGGTTTGAACCGTGGAGGCGGGGTCGGCGCTCTCGAGCGCCAGTTGAGCGACCACGGGGAATTCGTCGAATTTCTGCAGCAGCGCCAACTGCCTCGCCTGGGGTTCGGGCACCCCTTCCGCCTGTAACCGGGCCAGCTCCTTTTCGTCCAGGTTCGCATGGTGTTTTTGATAAAGTTGCAGGAAGTCCCGGCACTTTTGGATATTTTCCGGTTCCGGCCACAGGCTCCGGCCGCGGGCGAGAAACCAGCGGCAGCATGCCTGCAGGCCGTCTTCCATGCGTAGCAGCAGCGCGTACAGGCGCGGTGCCGGCAGTTGGGGCTGCAAATTCAGCAGTGTCTTGCGCAAACCGGCCGCTGACAGGGTTTCGTTGAACACCAGGTAGAGGCCGACGGCCTGCTCCAGCAATGGCCCCGGCAGAACCTCCATCCAGGTGAGGAAGGTGGAGCCGGTCCGGTCGAGGATGTAATTGCCCAGGGTGGTGGCGGTGATTTCCTTCGCCAGGGGATGGTTCGCCACCTCCTGTCTGAGGCGCTGCGCCAGTTCTCCGGGGAAATAGCGATACAGGGAGCGGGCGAGAAAGCGTTTGCCAAGGAATTGCGGCCGTTCCAGCAAGGCCTGTTTGAACTGCATCTTCGCCAGGGACAGCAACACCGCCAGTTCCGGACGGGTGAGGGCGCTGTCCGGCCGGGTCAGCACCCGGCTTCGGGAAGGGAAGCCTTCCGCCTCGCGGTTCAGCAGTCCCGCGTTCTCCAATTTGTCCGCCATGGCCAGGAAGGGCGTGGGGTTCTGCAGGCAACGCGCTCTTTCGAGCGAGAGGCAGAGGCTCTGGTCGTGGTTGTGGTCCAAAACCCGCTTGACGGCTTCGGCCGCCAGGTTGTTCAGCCAGGTGTCGGGTGTTCCCCGGCCCAGCCTTCCCTTGGCGGCCGCCTGACGCAGCAGGATCTTGAAGTTGACCTCGTGGTCGGAAAGGTCGACTCCGCCGGAATTGTCGATGGCGTCCATGTTGATTCTGCCGCCTTTCAAGGCGAACTCGACCCTGCCCCTTTGGGTGAAACCCAGGTTGGCCCCTTCCGCGACCACCTTGACTTTGAGTCGGGCGGCGTCTATCCGCACGCTGTCATTGCCGGGATCTCCCACTTCCCGGTGTTTTTCGTCGCTGGCCTTGACATAGGTGCCGATCCCCCCCAACCAGAACAGATCGGCTTCCGCCATCAGAATCAGGCGGATCAGCGTCTCGGGATCCAGATGGCGGTGGCGGACACCCAGCCATCGTTGCACCGGCGAGGAAAGGGGGATGCTCTTGCTGCTGCGCGGCCAGATGCCTCCCCCTTGGGAAAGCAGGCGCCGGTCGTATTGGTCCCAGTCCGCCCCGGCATCGAACAGCCGTTGCCGTTCGCGAAAGGAAATCGCAGGATCCGGGTCCGGGTCCAGGAAGATGAACCGGCCGGAAAAAGCGGCCTTGAGCTTGATCCGCTTCGACAACAGCATGCCATTGCCGAATACGTCGCCGGCCATGCTGCCGATGCCGATGACGGTGATGATTTCCCCGTCGAGATCCCGCTGCAATTCGTAGAAATGACGCCGCGCGCATTCCCACGCCCCCTTGGCGGTGATGCCCAGTTTCTTGTGGTCGTATCCTTTGGAACCGCCGCTGGCGAAAGCGTCCCCCAGCCAGAATCCATACGCTTTCGCGATTTGGTTGGCGGTGTCGGAAAGGTGGGCGGTTCCCTTGTCCGCGGCCACGACCAAGTAAGGGTCGAATCCATCGTAACAAAGGACGTGAGGCGGATGGACGGGTTTCCCCCCTTCAAAGTTGTCGGTCAGATCCAGCAATCCGCGCATGAAGAGGACATAGGCATCGTCCGGAACGCGCTTCAATCCCCGGGGATCCTTGACGATGAACCCGCCCTTGGCCCCCTGGGGCACGATCAAGGCGTTCTTGAGCATCTGGGTGCGCATCAGATCCCAGATTTCATTGCGGAAGTCCTCCGGCCGGTCGCTCCAGCGAATGCCGCCCCGGGCGACCTTGCCGCCCCGCAGATGCACCCCCTCCATCGCCCGGCCGTGGACGTATATTTCAAACAGCGGCCGCGGCGCGGGCATGGCGATGACGCCCAGGCTGCTGAGCTTGAAGGCGAAGCGGTCGCCGCAGCCGGGGCGGAAGAAATTGGTCCTGACACTGGCATCGATGAGGTTGAACAGGGTTCTCAAAAGGCGGTCGGCGTGGAGATCGCCGACCGGTTCCAATGCCTCCTGCAACGCCAGTCGCAAAGGCAGCAGCCCCTCTTCCTCCCGGCTCTCGATCGAGGGAAACGGCAGACCCGGGTCGAAGCGGCTGAGGAAATACTTTCCCAGCAGGGCGGTGATCTTGGCGTGATCGAGCAGAACCTGGTGGAAGCTTTCCCGGCTGACCGGACCTGGGAGTTGCAGCAGATAATTCCGGTATCCGCGCAGGGCGTCGATCAGACGCCAGGGGAGGCGGCCCCGGATGACCAGGCCGTTGAGGGCATCGTCCTCGATCCGGCGTTCGAGCAGGGCGGTCAGAAGATCGATGATGTCCCGGCGGCAGGTGGCCAAAGCCGCCTCGTCGCCCGGGATCTCCACCCGGAAACAACGGATGTGGACGCTTCGTTCCGCCACGGTGAAACGGAAGGCGGTCTGATCGCTGACCCGCAGCCCCAGGTTGCGGAGCGTGGGCAACCATTCGTCCAGGTATCTGAACCGGGCGCTGTAGAAACGCAGGCAGGGGGGGTGGCCTGCCTCGCCCGGCCACAATTCCACCGCATCCCCTCCCTCGCGGGCGACCCGTTCCAGATGCCGGATGTCATGACAGGCCAGGGCCGGCGGGGTGTTGCGTTTGTATTCCGGATCGAAGACCTGCCGGTAGCGGGCGGCGGATTCGGCGCCGGCCAGGTCGGCGAGTGCCTGGTCCCAGTCCATGTCAGCGCAATTTCTTTTTCATGATCAGGACGTTGGTGTCCCCCCGGCGGTGATAGGACACCTCGTCCATCAGGGTGCGAATCAGGAACAGGCCCCGCCCGTGCTCGACCGGAGAATCCGGAGGGGGGAGCGGCAGCGCCTCCAGGTCGAACCCCTGCCCCCGGTCGTGGACTTCTATGCAAAGCTCGTCCTTTTCGATGTGGATGCGAACCCGGACGGTTTTCGAATCGTTCTGCCGGTGGGCGTGCTTGATGGCATTGGTCATGGCCTCGGTCAGTACCAGATTCAAATGGTACGCCAGGGTTTCCCGGTCCCCCTGGTAACGCTTCAGTTCCCTGGCGATGGCTTCGCCGATGTTGCCGATCAGACTGAGGTAGCGGGTCTGGTTGGGGACGATGATGTCCACCTGAATATCGTCAGGGGTGGTCATGGTCTTCTCCGGCCTGCAGGACATCCTCCGTTTGCTGGAAAATGTCGAACACCCGGTTGAGCCGGGTCAGTTCGAACATCGACTTGACCCGGGGCTGGAGGCCGGCCAGTACCAGATGGCCTTGATGGAACCTGGCGTTTTTGTAACCCGACAGCAAGGCCCCAAGCCCGGAGCTGTCGATGAAGCGGACCTGGCTCAAGTCCATGACGAGCCGGTGATCGCCGTTTTCCAGGCGTTTTTGGATGGCGTCCTTCAGCTCGCCGGAATTGTGGGCATCGAGGCGGGGTTCGTCGATTCGAAGAACGGTCCAGTCTCCGAGTTTGGAAGCGGCAATCTGCATGGTGAACAGTCGACTATATTTGATGAGGGGGCAGAGCAAGCTTAAGACAGTTGCCATGGGGCTGTAAAGCTGCGGGGTTCCGTCTCCGTGTGCTTTCATCCCATGGCGGCGAGTGGCAAAAGGGGAATCGTCATCGGAAATCGTACAGATCGGCCTTATTCGTTATCGGTAGGGGTGTGGATATTGATCGGCGGTGCAGTGACCTATCTGGCCGCCTTGCCCGTCGGACTGCGGGAACAGGCCTGGATGGCCGGCACCGCGCTGGCGTTGCTTCTGCTGTTGAGACGGTTGCCCGAAAAGGGGGGATGGCGGGTTCTGTTCCTGTGCGCCACGGGTTTTCTGCTGCTGCGCTATCTGTTCTGGCGCACTTTCTTCACCCTGGGCTTCGACGATCCTTTCAGCTTTGCGGCCTCCCTGACTTTGTATGGCGCCGAGTTGTATGGCATCGCCATGTTTCTTCTGAGCGCGCTGGTGAATGTCCGGCCGATCACTCACCGGCGGCCGGGCCTGGAAACGGTCGAGTGGCCGCCGGTGGATGTGTTGATCCCCACTTACGACGAGCCGCTGGAGGTCGTCAAAACCACGCTGGTGGCGGCGGTTTCCATGGATTATCCCCCGCATCTGCTCAACGTCTATCTGCTCGACGATGGGGCCACCGAGGCCAGATTGAGTGACCCCGATCCATGGCGGGCAGGCAGGGCCCGCAAGCGCCGCCAGCAGATGAGCCGGCTCTGCGGCCGGCTGGGGGTGCGTTACCTGAGCCGGAAGGACAACGAACATGCCAAGGCGGGCAATCTCAATGCGGCGTTACCCCGCATTTCCGGGGAGTTGATCGTGGTTCTGGACTGCGACCATGTGCCCACGATGGATTTCCTCCGCGAGACGGTGCCTCCCCTGGTGGAAAATCCGCGTCTTTTCCTGGTGCAGACCCCCCATTTTTTCGTCACCCCCGACCCCATCGAAAAAAACCTTGGGCTGTTCAACCGCATGCCTTCGGAAAACGACATGTTCTACGGCGCGGTCCAGCCGGGGCTGGATTTTTGGCAGGCCTCCTTTTTTTGCGGCTCGGCGGCCGTGTTGCGCCGCCGGGCACTGCTGGAAAACGGGGGGTTTTCCGGCCTTTCGGTGACCGAGGACGCCGAAACCGCCCTGAGCCTGCACGCCCGGGGATGGAAATCGCGATATCTGCTCAAACCCCTGATTTCAGGGTTGCAACCGGAAACCTTCAGTGGCTTCATCAGCCAGAG
The DNA here is from genome assembly GCA_026981855.1 of Methylothermaceae bacterium. Lineage (GTDB taxonomy): Bacteria > Pseudomonadota > Gammaproteobacteria > Methylococcales > Methylothermaceae > Methylohalobius. The sequence continues at coordinate 9,653 of JALSIB010000029.1, forward strand.
GAGCCGTTGGGCCCAGGGGATGGTGCAACTGTTTCTGCGCAAGAATCCCTTGCGGCAGCAAGGTCTGGACGATGGGCAGAAACTGGCGTATCTCAATTGCATGCTGTTCTGGTTTTTTCCCTTCGCCCGGGTGGTGTTTTTGTTGGCGCCCTTGTGTTTCCTGTTGTTCGGCTTGAAGATCTACGATGCCGGTATCGAAGAAATCGCCGCCTACACGTTTCCGTATCTCGCGGCCTTGATCCTGACCGCGAATTATCTGTTCGGCCGGGTGCGCTGGTTCCTGATCTCGGAGATTTACGAGAGCATGCAGTCGTTTTTCTCGCTGAAGGCGGTGGTGAACACGCTCCGCCATCCGGACCGGCCCGAATTCATCGTCACGCCCAAAGGCAAGAGACTGGAGAAGGATTTCATCTCTCCTTTGGTCAGGCCGTTTTATCTGTTGTTGTGTTTGCTGGGGCTGGGGTTCTTCGCCGCCGCCTGGCGCTGGGGGCTGTATCCCGAGCAGCGATCGCTGATTTTGATCACCGCTTTGTGGAACGGGTTCGGATTCCTGATCGTGATTGCCAGTCTCGGGGCCTTGTACGAACGCCGCCAGCGCCGCGGCCATCCCCGTCTTCCCGCCGGCGATCTGCCCGCGGAGCTGATCATCGGCGCCGATCCTGTGCCGGTGTCGATCCATGATATTTCGACCGGTGGCGCGGCATTGAAGGGCGCCGGAGGCCGGCCGGGGCGGCGGGGGATTCTCCGGCTGCGGCATCCTCTGCTGAACGAATGCTGCCGTTTTCCGGTGGAAATCGTCGCCCGGCATCCTTCTCCGGAAGGCGGGATGACGGGTATCCGTTTCCATCCCGAATCTCTGGAGCAGTACCGGCAGATCGTCCTGCTGGTCCATGGCGACAGCCGGCGCTGGGAGGAGATTCTGGCGCGCCGGGAAAGGGACGTGGGTATCCTGCCCGCCGCAGGTTTTCTCCTGGCCTGCGGCTTTCGCCAGGCCGGCAGGCATGTTTCCAGTCTGTTCAGTGCGTTTTTGAACCGGATGAAAAGAGAACGACATGAGGCTAAAGCTGTTTTTTCCCCTCCTGATTCTGGCATTGCTTCCCTGCCGCTTGGGGCTGGCGAAGGAGGCGCGGGTCATTCCTTTGGCGAAATTGATGATGCGCCCGGATTCGATCCGGCTGAAGAATCTGGCCGATGAATACCGCCTTTCCTTTCCGCTGCCCCGGCGGCACCGGATCAGCCAGGCGCGGCTGGTGCTGGATTTCACCCATTCCAACGTATTGGTGCCTTCCCGCTCGCAGCTCAGGGTACGGGTCAACGGGGTGACCGTCGGTCAGTGGCGGCTGCGGCCGGAACAGGCCCGGCGGCGCGTTTCGCTGGACATTCCGCCCGAGTTGTTGCTGGAAGGGTACAACGAATTGCAATTCTTGAGCGCCCTGCACTATACCGAAACCCATTGTGAGGCACCTGTGAGTCCCGAATTGTGGGCCGAGATCGATCCGCTGCGATCCCGGCTCGAATTCCGCTATGACTTGCGGGATGCGCCCTTGAGCCTGGCCGGGCTGTCCTCCCTGTTCGACAAGAAGCTGCCGCCCCAGACGGTCGCCTTGTTGCTGCCGGCCGCCGAACCGGACGAAGAAGACCTGAATCTTGGAGGACTCGCCGTTCAGGGAATCGCCTTGCGGTACGATTATGCGCCTTTCGGGCTGGAGCTGGGACGGTTGGCGGCCGCTTCCGCCGAAGGGCCGCTCCGGTTTGCCGTTCCTGCCGCCAGGGATGTGGTGGTGATCGCCGAACGCGGCAAGCTGGGGGAGTTCGTCTCGCCGGCGGTGGCGGAACGGATCGGCGGTCCCTATCTGGGGCTTTTTCCGGCACCGGGAAATCCGGGGCGATTTGTCCTGATTCTTTCCGGAAACGATGCCGCCGAGGTGAGGGAGGCGGTCAGGGCCTTCGCCTGGATGAACTTTCCCCTGCCCGATGCGCCGGAAACCGTGATCCGCTCCGTCCGGCTGCGCCCCCCCCAACCCTACCAGGGGTTTCCGGCCCTCGAGCCGGGCGGTGCCTACAGCCTGAAGGAACTCGGTTTCCACACGGCTTCGCGCCATGGCATCAGTCCCGATCCGATGGCGTTCGAGCTGTTTTTGCCACCCGACCTGTTCGCGCCCGAACACGCCGAGGTGGTGTTCAGGTTTCATCTGGCATACGATGCCGGCATGCGCCGCGATTCCCTCCTGGAGATGCGCATCAACGGGACGTTCGAACGGGCGATCCAACTGCCGGAAGAGGGCGGCGCGCAATATCGGGATTACCGCGTCGCCGTGCCGCTGCGCAGTTTCAGGCCGGGCATCAACCGTATCAGCCTGCAACCCAGGCTGGTGCCCCTGGTGACCGGCGAGTGCCTCTACATCCAGACCGACAACCTCCAGGTCACGCTGTTCGACGATTCGAGGGTCGAGATGCCGCAAGCGGAACATTATGCCCAGTTGCCCGATCTTTCGCTGCTGGCGGGCAGCGGCTTCCCTTATTTGGCCGGAGGCGATGGGGCGTCGCTGGGTATCCGCTTGTTGAACCCTCGTACCGATACGGTTTTGGCCGCCTGGCAGTTGCTGGCGAAGATGGCGCGGTTGAATCGGTTGCCCCTGGAGGGGGCGCGGTTGCGATTCACGCCTTTCGACGACGACCGGGATCTCCTGGTGGTGGGTGGCGGTGTCACCTCCCTGAAGGATGGGATCTTCCACGGTACACCGCTCGAGGCCGACCCCTGGCACGTTTGGCGTTATCCGGCCGGCAGGCGCCTGGACCCACCGCAGGCACCGGGGTGGCGCGCCTGGCTCGGCCGGTTTCTGGCCGCCGATGCCGGCAACGAGGCGCGGTTGCGGGATCGGTACGTGGCCGTGGCGCAGAGTGGCGGGCTGGGGCGGCAGGCGTTGGGGTTTTCCTTCCGTCATCCTGAACGCCCCGCCCGCCTGGTGACGGCCTTCGTGGCGGAGGGCGATCTCTATCCCGCCATTCGGGCGTTGACGTCCCCGGCGTTGTGGTCGCAGATGAAGGGGGATCTGATCGTGTGGCGCGAGGGTTCCAGAACCCTTTCCTGGCAACGGATCGGCGAGCCGTTTCAGGTCGGTGACGCCGGCGTCAAGACCGCGCTGCTGTTCCACTTTTCCCGTCATCCCTGGTATTGGCTGCTGGCGGTGTTCGCGGTGCTTTGCTTGTTCGCCGCTTTGACGCATTTCCTGCTTAACCGGTTCAAGCGTCGTCATCATCCGGATGCTGAAGAAATCGCTCCTTGAATTGCTCTGTCTGGCGGTGTTGCTGACCGGCTGTGACGGCCTGGAAAGCGATTGGAACCGTTACCGGGCGCGATTCGTCGCTCCCGAAGGGCGGATCGTCGATACCGGCAATGGTAGCGTTTCCCATTCCGAGGGGCAGGGATATGGTCTGTTGCTGGCGCTGGCGGCCGGAGACCGGGAGGGATTCGAAAAAATATGGCGATGGACCCGGCACAACCTCCAGAAGCGGGACGATCACCTGTTCATCTGGCGGCGTCGTCCCGGGGTTCCGCTGTCACAGGAGGACTTCAACGACGCCACCGATGGCGATCTGTTGATCGCCTGGGCGTTGGCGGAGGCCGCCGAGCGCTGGGAGCGGGAAGCCTGGCGTCGGGAAGCCCTGGCCATCGCCTCGGATCTCAAGCGAAGCGCTGTCCGCACCTGGCGGGGCAGGCCGGTGTTACTGCCCGGTGACAAGGGATTCGAGCACGGCGATCGTCTGGTGCTCAATCTCTCCTATTGGGTCTATCCCGCCCTGGGCGCGATGGCGAAGCTCGACCCGGACCCGGTTTGGGGGCAACTGATCGACAGCGGTTTGGCGCTGACCCGCCAGGCCCGCTTCGGGCCATGGAACCTGCCGCCCGACTGGCTGGAGGCGGGGGAGGGGCTGAAGCCCTGGCGTGAACGTCCCCCCAGGTTCGGTTACGATGCGGTGCGCATCCCCCTTTATCTGATCTGGGGGGGGCGGGACGAGGCGGAATTGTTGCGGCCCTTCGTGCGCTTCTGGGAAGCGCGGGGCGCCTTCACGCCGTCCTGGATCGATCTCCAGGCCGATTGTATGAGCGCCCGGGACGCCCCGGCGGGCATCCGCGCCATCCGCCTTCTCAGCCGCCATGCTGCCGGCCGCGGCGGATGGTTCCGTCCGCCCCCGGCCGAGGGCGACTATTATTCGGCGACCCTGGTGCTGCTCAGCCGGCTGGCGGCGGAGGGGCAGTGAAAGCGCGTCACCGCCTTTCGGGGGTGCTGCTTCTGGTCGGCGGCGCCGCCGTCTGGGCCGGGGAACGGCCGGATGAACGGGTGCTGTGGCAGTTGTTCCATGCCGGCAGGATCGAGTTGCTGAATCGGGCCGTCGGCGAGTATCGGCGGCAATATCCCGGTTGGAAGCCGCCCGAAACGCTCGTGCGGGCACTGAAGCCGAAGGTGCAAGCCGCGGCGGGAGGGCGGCGGTCCCCCGTCCTGGAAAAGATCGGCGCGGCCATCGGGCGTCGGGACTGGCCATCGTTGATCCGCCTGGCCGAATCCCATCCGTCCTTTTTCGGTTGCAGCCGCTTCGGTCATCTGAAGGCGTTGGCGCTGGCCCGCGCCCGGTTGGGCCAGGGGACGGAGGCCGCGCATGTTTACCGCGGGCTTCTGGCGTGCGCCGGGGCCGAGCGGCGGGAAGTGCTGGAGGAAGCCTTGTGGGCGTTGCCCGAGGCCGAATTTCACCGTCTGCTGGACGCCGTCCGGGCCTCGATCCCGGCGGCGGATTTCGCCGATTTCGATTATCGTGTCCGCCGCAAGGCCCTGTGGGCGGCGCTGCGGCGGAGGGATGCGGCGCGAATCGAACGGCTGGCGGCCGGTCTGGCGGAGGAGGTGGTGGCGCGCCGGGATCTCGATCTGCTGACTTCGGTGGCCTGGCACTGGCACCGGAGAAAGCGCTGGGCGGCGGCGGGGGAGTGGTTTCTCCAGGCGTTGCGGCTGGCGCCCCATGAGCCGGATCTGGCCAGAGGCGCGTTGACGGCTTTCATGCGGCTGCAGAGGGATGAGCAGGTGGTCGCCGTGGCCAGGGCGTACGGCGGCCGCCATCGGGCGCTGCGGAAGGATGCGGCGGCCTATCTGTTGGGGCGCGCCTGGGATCTGTTCGAGCGCGGGGATTTTTCCTTGAGCCGGAGATATGCGCAGTTGGCCGGCTCCTGGTTGGAGAATGGATCGTCCGCAGAATATCTGCTGGCCTGGCTGGACCTGGAAACGGGAAAGTATCGGGAGGCCCGGAGACGGTTCGCGGCCTTGCACCGGCGCCGGCCCGAAAACAGCGACTATGGCAGGGGCCTGGTCGCCAGTCATCTGCGGGCGGGGGAGGATCCCGAACGCCTCGCCCGGGCCTTTGCCGGCGATCCGCTACTGGTGGAAATCCTGGCGCCCCATCGCGGCCGCCAGAGCTATTTCCGCAAGCAGTTTCTCCGCGCTTGGCGGCTCGACCCCGGGTTTCAGCCGCGGCTCGAAAACATCGCCAGCCCCTATGTCGGGGTGGCGGGGCTGTACCGGTACAAATCGGGCCGCTCCGGCCTGGACCGGCTTCAGACCTGGATCACCCCAATGCTCACGGGACACTACAGTGCCGGTCTTCATCGTTTCGAACTGCGGGCCGGATTCCAGCTGCTGCGGAGCGGAAAGCTCCAGGGCTCCGGCATTCGCACCCTGCAGGCGAGCGAGGAGACCTTGTCTCCCGCCCGGCTGCGGGTGCTCGAGACGGAAGCGCGGCGGCTCCGCTCCGGTCCACCGGATCACCAGGCGCGGACCGCCCTGGTGGAATTTTCCTGGCGCCGCGAAGGACCGTACAACCCTTATTTCTCCCTGGGGATGACACCGCTGGGCGGCGTCCTGGCACCACGGCCGACCTTCCGCCTGGGAGCCGGCGACTGGCTGACAATTCCCCGGTCGCCGTGGCGGCTTCGCTGGAACGGCGAGGTCTCCAGTCAGCCGGTGCGGCAAAGCCTGCTTTCCTATGCCGGTTGGAAAATGCTTGGGAAACGCTGGGGCCGGGTGTTGAAAAGCGGGGTCGGGTTGACGGGCTTGCTGCAATACGGCGATTCCGGCTGGAACATTTATCAATCCATGGAGGTCGCGTTTCTGGACGGTACGGGAACCAAGGACAACTGGATGGCGGGATATAGCCTCGCGCCGGGATATGATTTCGGCTGGCGGGGCTTCGATTACTTCACCCTGGGACCGTATTTCAATTTCCTCCACTATGGAAACAACCAGAACCATTTCCGCCCCGGGCATGGCGGCTATTTCAGTCCCCAGGAATTTTACGGCGGGGGATTGCAACTGGGGATGCTGAGCGAGGAGGGGCGCAAGTTCATCTTCGAGGGAAGGGTGGCGTTGGGGCTGCAGCATTTCCGCGAGGCCCGGGCGCCCTGGTATCCGGCGGGATGCGTCGCGGAGCAAGCGTTGTGCGGGGCCGATCCGGACTATCCGGAGAACCGGGAAACCAGTTTCGCCCCGTCGGTGCGGTTGCGTTTCGCCTGGCGGCTCCACCCCCATTGGCAGCTGGTGGGTGGCTTCTATGGACAGAGAACCAGCGGTTATGAGGAATTTGGCGGCGGCTTGACGCTCAGGTGGTTGTTCGAGCCCCGCCCCGCCGTTTTCAGCAGCGATCTGCCGCGATATCTGTTCGGCATTCTCCAGTAGGCCAGGATCGGTAAAGCGGCCACAAGCAGCCAGACAGCCGCCGGCGCCGGAATGAAAATATAGTGGTTGACCTGGCCGGTGTCCTGTCCCGCCGGGGTGCGCAGGGAATTCACGATCAGATTGCCGTCGACATGGCCGTTGTAGAATTGCAGGTCGGCCCGGGGAGCCAAGACGCTTCCCTTGACGCCGATGGTGTGAATGTCCAGATCCTGGGCATTAAAGAAATTGAACAGCACCCGCCGCGTCAGAGTGCCGTCGTGGCGAAAGTCGAGCACCGGGTCGTCATTGGGCCGGTTGTCGGGCACCCGCACCCATTCCCCGTTCACTTTTCTGTAGAAACCGAAAGCGGACATTTCGGCCACAATGCCGTCCACGTTGATGAGTACGGTGGATTGCAGAGGGACATCGAGATAGAAAGTATCGGTGCCGCTCAGTAAGTCCGAATCGAGCTGGAAAACGTTGAACCAGGGATCGCCCCCTTCCAGGAACAGGCGCCAACTCGAGGCGTCGCCGTCGGTTCTCACCGAGCCGTTGGCGGTCAGGGAGCTCCACTGGTCCGACAGGTTTTTGAGGTCTTCGGCGATGGCGGTGAAATCGAGCGGGGCACCGCGGCGGACGTTTCCGTTGGGGGAAGCGGGATCATCGCTGTAGAGGCCGACCTGGGAGAGGGATGCGCTGCCTCCAGTGACGACATTGCCGTGATAGACCCGCCCCCGGGTGAAATCGAGCGAGCCCCCGACGATCAGGCTGTCGTTGAAGTCGGCGTCGCCTTTCAGCTCCATTCCCACCGCATAGTCCTCTAGCCGCAAATCGCCACCCACCGCCATTTTTCCTTCCACATCCGAGCGGTAGCCTTCCATGTTCTGAAACACGAACAGATCGAACCGTCCGGCAGGCCCCAGAGAAAGGGCGTGAGAAAAGGGGGAACAGAGGAGAGAGAGGAAGAGCAAAAGGAGTGCGCGCATTGCTGCGATGAACCTCCGAGTATGAGTGGGGGCGTTTTCAACCTCGACAGATGACAGAGCCCTGTCTTCAATGAGTCCTTGCTTGAATTTTAGGCGAAAAAACATCCCCCTGGGGGGAGGCGACGAGCCTCGACAACCGTTTGGCGTCGCCGACGGCGTAGCCGGCTTGATCATTGTCGAAGTACACATGGACATGCCGGCCGGTGGCCGCCCAGTCGCGGATCTTCGCCGCCCAGCGCGCCAGCGTGGGGGTGCCTCAACCTCGATAGGCGACGAATCCCTGTCCTCTGTCATCGAAGGCGTCAGTTTTTTTGACGTTGCGGCCGGAACATCGAGGGATTTCCGCCGTCTTATGAATCATAACCGCCACAGGCCGTCAGTTCTTTCCCTTAGGTTTTTGTTTGGTGCGATAGTTGCGTGATTTGTCTTAACGCGCAAGTATTGACGCACTACTATTGTCTTTGTAAGCCCGAAAAAGTTGAGGAGGAACCCATGGGGATCTTCGATCACTACCGCACCCGCTACGAAACCGCCCGAGAGGAAGAGTACACCCTCAAGGAATATCTGGAAATCTGCCGCGAAGATCCAACCGCCTATGCCTCGCCGGCCGAACGCCTGTTGCTGGCCATCGGTGAGCCCGAGCTGATCGACACCCGGCTGGATTCGAGGTTGAGCCGGATTTTCGCCAACAAGGTCATCAAGCGCTATCCCGCCTTCACCGAATTTTACGGCATGGAGGAGACGATCGAACAGATCGTGGCCTATTTCCGTCATGCCGCCCAGGGGCTGGAGGAGTCCAAGCAGATCCTCTACCTGCTGGGCCCGGTGGGGGGCGGCAAGTCCTCGCTGGCGGAAAAGCTCAAGAGCCTGATGGAGCAGGTGCCGTTTTATGCCATCAAGGGCTCGCCCATCCATGAAAATCCTCTGGGGCTGTTTTCCCCGGAGGAGGATGGTCCCATTCTGGAGGACGAATACGGCATCCCCCGCCGTTATCTGAACACCATCATGTCTCCCTGGGCCAGCAAGCGCCTGCACGAATACGGCGGTGACATCACCCGCTTCAAGGTGGTCAAGCTGCGGCCCTCGATTCTCGATCAGCGGGCCATTTCCAAGACCGAACCCGGCGACGAGAACAACCAGGACATCTCCTCCCTGGTGGGCAAGGTGGACATCCGCAAGCTGGAGGAGTACGCCCAGGACGATCCCGACGCCTACAGCTATTCCGGCGGCCTGTGCCTGGGTAACCGTGGCCTGATGGAGTTCGTGGAGATGTTCAAGGCGCCGATCAAGGTGTTGCATCCCTTGCTGACCGCCACCCAGGAAGGCAATTACAAGGGCACCGAGGGCTTGCCCGCGATTCCCTTCGAGGGCGTCATTCTGGCCCATTCCAACGAATCCGAATGGCAGCAGTTCAAGAACAACAAGAACAACGAGGCTTTTCTCGACCGGATCTACGTGGTCAAGGTGCCCTATTGCCTCAGAGTGTCGGAAGAGGTCAAGATTTACCAGAAGCTGCTTCGCAACAGCTCCCTCAAGGACGCTCCCTGCGCCCCCCACACCCTCGAGATGCTGGCCCAGTTCGCGGTCCTGTCGCGGCTCAAGGAGCCGGAAAACTCCAGCATCTACTCGAAGATGAAGGTGTACGACGGCGAGAACCTCAAAGATACCGATCCCAGGGCCAAGTCCTACCAGGAATACCGTGATTTCGCCGGGGTCGACGAAGGCATGGACGGACTTTCGACCCGCTTCGCCTTCAAGATTCTTTCCAAGGTGTTCAACTTCGATCACTCGGAAGTCGCCGCCAATCCGGTGCATCTGCTGTATGTGCTGGAACAGCAGATCATCCAGGAACAGTTTCCGCCCGAAACCGAGGAGCGGTATCTGCGTTACATCAAGGAATATCTGGTGCCGCGTTATATCGAGTTCATCGGCAAGGAGATCCAGACCGCCTATCTGGAATCCTACGCCGAGTACGGGCAGAACATCTTCGACCGCTATGTCACCTACGCCGACTACTGGATTCAGGATCAGGAATACCGCGATCAGGACACCGGCGAGATCTTCGACCGCCGGGCCCTCAACGAGGAACTGGAGAAGATCGAAAAGCCGGCCGGCATCTCCAACCCCAAGGATTTCCGCAACGAGGTGGTGAACTTCGTGCTCCGCGCCCGCGCCAGGAACGGCGGCGCCAATCCTTCCTGGACCAGTTACGAGAAACTGCGTAGAGTGATCGAGAAGAAGATGTTCGCCAATACCGAGGAACTGCTGCCGGTGATCTCCTTCAACGCCAAGGCGTCGGCCGAGGACAAGAAGAAGCATGAAGACTTCGTCAACCGGATGGTGGAGAAGGGCTATACCGCCAAGCAGGTCCGGCTGCTCAGCGAATGGTACCTGCGGGTGCGGAAGTCCACTTGAAAAAGGCGGATGCATTTTGAAATCCCCGGTGATATCCGCCAGATCGAGACCTTCGCCAGCGGTCGCGGCATCCGGGAATTGGCGCGACTGCAGAAGGTTTATGGACGAGGTTACTGGCGCAAGCGCAAAGGGATCGCCGAGGTGCGCCTTCCCGACGGTACGGTGCGGTTGGCGGAAATCCACTGGTATGAAGCCAGCGGCATCGGCAGGAAGGAATTCAAGATCAAACGCTTTCTGGACTGAACCATGAGCAATCATCATTTTCGTTTCGCAGTGTGTATCGACAATGCCGGGTATCCGGCTTCGTTGGAAAAACGCAAGGTTTACCGGATACTCCCCGACCCGGAGGCGGAAAGGCATCACTGCCTGCGGGTCGTGGACGAGTCCGGCGAGGATTATCTCTATCCCGAAAGCTGTTTCGTTCCCATCGAACTGCCCCGCGCGGCGGAAGCCGCCTTCATGGAGGAGGCAGCCTGACCATGTCCCAGATCATCGACCGCCGCCTCAACCCCAAACACAAGAGCGCCGTCAACCGGCAGCGATTCCTGAAGCGTTTTCGCCGTCAGATCCGCAAGGCGGTTTCCGATGCGGTCGATGGCCGCTCGATCACCGACACCGAGAGCGGCGAGCGGGTGAACATCCCCGCCAAGGATCTGTCGGAGCCGGAATTCAGGCACGGTCCCGGCGGGCGGCGCGAGATCATTCATCCGGGCAACAAGGAATTCGTCACCGGCGACCGGGTTCCCCGGCCGCAGGGCGGGTCTGGCCGGGGCAACAAGGCGAGCAACCAGGGGGAAGGGCAGGACGATTTCGTTTTCGAGCTGTCGCGGGACGAGTTTCTGGAATTCTTCTTCGAGGATCTGGAACTGCCGGATCTGGTCAAGACCAGGCTGGCCCAGGTGGTCTCGACCAAGAGCGTTCCCGCGGGATTCAGCAAGGACGGGATTCCTCCCAATCTGCACGTGGTGCGTTCCCTCAAGGAGGCCCATGCCCGGCGGATCGCCCTGACCGCCGGCAAACGGCGCAGGCTGCGCCGGCTGGAAGCCGAGCTGGAGGCGTTGCTGGCGCAAGAGGCCGGGCCGGATCCGTCCGCCGTCGAGGCGCTGGAAAAGGAAATCGCCCGCCTCAAGCGCCACATCGGAGCGGTTCCATTCATCGATACCCTCGATCTTCGCTACCGCAACCGCATCCAGGTGCCCAGGCCCACCACCCAGGCGGTGATGTTCTGTCTGATGGACGTTTCCGGTTCCATGGATCAGTTCAAGAAAAGCCTCGCCAAGCGGTTTTTCATCCTGCTGTATCTGTTCCTGTCGCGCAATTACGAACGCACCGACGTGGTTTTCATCCGCCATCACACCATCGCCAAGGAAGTGGACGAGGAGGAGTTCTTCTATTCGCGCGAGACCGGTGGCACCGTGGTTTCCAGCGCCCTGGTGATGCTGCGCGACATCATCCGCGAGCGCTACCCGGTGCAGGATTGGAACCTCTACGCCGCCCAGGCCTCCGATGGCGACAACTGGCCCGAGGATTCCGGCAACTGCGGCCGCCTGCTGGAAGAGGAGATCCTGCCCTGCCTGCAGTATTTCGCCTACATCGAGATCGACAACGAATATCCCCTGGGGTTGTGGCAGGAATACGAGAAGGTGGCCGAGCGCTGGCCCAATTTCGCCATGCGGGCCATCGATGAACCGTCCGAGATCTATCCGGTGTTTCGCGAACTGTTCCGCAAGCGGGGGGTGGAGGGATGAACGGCGATCTCAAACCGATTTCCACCGGTTCCGAATGGAGCTTCGAGCTTCTCGAGGCCTATGACCGGGAAATCGCCCGGGTGGCCGCCGGTTTCGGTCTCGATACCTACCCCAACCAGATCGAGGTCATTTCGTCGGAACAGATGATGGATGCCTACGCCAGTTGCGGCCTCCCGGTCTATTACCATCACTGGTCGTTCGGCAAGCAGTTCCTTTCGGTGGAAAAGCACTACAAACGCGGCCAGATGGGGCTGGCCTACGAGCTGGTGATCAATTCCGACCCCTGTATCGCCTATCTCATGGAGGAGAACACCATGATGATGCAGGCGCTGGTGATCGCCCACGCCTGTTACGGCCATAATTCCTTCTTCAAGAACAACTACCTGTTCAAGGCCTGGACCGTCGCCGACGCCATCGTCGACTATCTGGTGTTCGCCAAGCATTTCATCGCCGAATGCGAAGAGCGTTACGGACTCGAGGCGGTGGAGGAAATCCTCGATTCCTGTCACGCGCTGATGAACTACGGGGTCGACCGCTACCGCAAGCCTCCGCCCCTGTCGCTGCGCGAGGAGCAGCTGCGCCAGCGCGAGCGGGCCGAATACCTGCAATCCCAGGTCAACGATCTGTGGCGGCGGACCATTCCGGAGAACTTCAGGAAGACTGGTGACAAGGAGGAGCGTTTCCCTTCCGAACCCGAGGAAAACCTGCTCTATTTCATCGAAAAGAACGCGCCCCTGCTGGAGCCGTGGCAGCGGGAGATCGTCCGGATCGTGCGCAAGATCGCCCAGTATCTCTATCCCCAACGCCACACCAAGGTGATGAACGAGGGCTGGGCCACCTTCTGGCACTATACCCTGTTGAACGCGCTGTACGACCAGGGGCGGGTGACCGACGGATTCATGCTGGAATTTCTCGAATCCCACACCGCCGTGACCGCCCAGCCGTCCTTCGACCACGACTTCTACAACGGCATCAATCCCTACGCTCTGGGATTCGCCATGTTTCGCGACCTGCGGCGGATCTGCCGTGAACCGACGGAAGAGGATCGCCGCTGGTTCCCGGAGATCGCGGGCCGGGACTGGCTCGAAACCCTGGATTTCGCCATGCGCAACTTCAAGGACGACAGTTTCATCTCTCAATATCTGTCCCCCCGGGTGATCCGCCAGTTCAAGTTCTTCTCGGTGCTCGACGACGAGCGGGAGGACGAGCTGGAGATTTCCGCCATCCACGACGAAAGCGGCTATCAGGCCATCCGCCATGCCCTGTCCGAACAATACAACCTGGGCAACCTGGAGCCGGATATTCAGGTCTGGTCGGTGGACACCCGCGGTGACCGCTCCCTGACCCTGCGCTATTTCCAGCGCCGGGACCGGCCCCTGGCCGACAGCGCCGAGGAGGTGCTGCGGCACGTGTATCGGCTCTGGGGCTTTACGGTGCGCCTGGAAACCGTGGACGAACGGGGGCGGGTCAAGTGGTGCCACGAGTGCGGGTGAAAAAAGCACCGTCCGTCAATGGGGATGGAGCGGCGCGGCGAAGAAGTCGAAGAACGCCCAGAGGATCAGGGTCGAGGTCAGCAGGGTCAGGATCATGGCCGGCGTTCCCTTCTTGAACCACACGCCGGGGGTGATGGCGTAGTCCGGATTGCCCGTCTCTTTGGCCAGTCTTTCCGACAGAGTGACGATATACACGTTGGCGGTGGAACCCAGATGGGTGCCGTTGCCGCCCATTCCGACACCGATGGCCAGACTCCACCACAAGGGCGTGACGTTGACGCCGCGGCTTTCCATCCCGGCGATGATGGGAATCATCGCCGCGGTGAAAGGAATGTTGTCGATGAGGGCCGAGAGAATCGCCGCCACCCACATCAGAATGATACAGGCGGTCAGAAGATCCCGTTCCACGAAAGGTTCGATGAACTGACCCAGATAGGCCAGGAAACCACTGTGCTCCACGCCGCCGATCAGGACGAACAGGGAAATGAAGAAAGCCAGCAGGGTCATTTCCAGCTTCTCGAACGAGGCGTCCATGTCCACGTTGGGGGCCAGGAACACCAGCAGGGTCAGGCCGAAGGTGGCCACCATCCAGGCCTCCCAGTGGAAGCGGTGGTGAACGATGAACAGCACCACCATGGCGCCCATCACCCACAGCGACTTGCGCCAGGTGTCCGGGTCGCGCAGCCGTTCCGCTTGGCTGAAATCCGGCGGGGTTTGCGGTGCCGCCGCCAGCTCCTTGCGAAAAAGCAGCTTGAGCGAGAACAGGATGGCCAGCCAGGCCACCAGAACGATGCCACCCATGCGCATGAGGAAAGTGTTGAAGTCGATATGGGCGGCCGAACCGATCATCAGGTTGGGCGGGTCGCCCACCAGGGTGGCGACCCCGCCCGTGTCCGAAAGCAGCGCCGCTGCCAGCAGATAGGGCACCGGGCTGACCTGAAGCGCCCGGCAGATGAGGACGATCAGTGGCCCGAAGATCACCACCGTGGTGACGTTGTCGAGCAGCAGCGAGATCACCGTGACCGCCGTGCCCATCAACGCCATCAGCAGAAACAGCCGCCCCCGGCTGAGATCGGCGATCCGGTAAGCCAGATACTGAAATCCCCCGGTGGGGATCATGATGGCGACGATGGTCATCATGGCGCCCAGCAGGAACACCACGTTCCAGTCGATGGATTCGATGGCCTTGTCCGGGTCGTAGAAACCCAGGATCTGCCCGGCGATGATCATCGAACCGGAGCCGATCATGGCGAACTTGGCGCGGTGGAAGCCATGCATGCCTTCGGTGAAGATCCCGATGAAGGTCAGGATCAGGATGATGGCCGATACCGTCATGGCGGGGTTCCAGATCAGGGGTTGGGTCATGGTTGCCTCTCCAGGTGAAGCGGGGATTGTGTTGCGGGTACTCGTTCAGGGGGATGATAACGGTGAATGCCGTGAGGGGAAAATCCTTCTCACTCCGGTTGATCGTACCAGGCGCTCTCCTTGTAGAGGTCGTGGATGTGGCGCAGCATCACCATGATCACCGAGGCGACCGGCAAGGCCAGCAGGACGCCCAGAAAACCGAACAGCTGTCCTCCCGCCATGATGGCGAAGATCACCATCACCGGATGCAGTCCCACCCGGTCGCCCACCAGAAGGGGGGTCAGGACCATGCCCTCGAGCATCTGCCCGATGCCGAACACCCCGAGTACCAGGGCGGTGTGCCAGAGTTCGTGAAACTGCACCAGCGCGGCCAGGGCGCCCAGCACCACGCCGACGAAGGTTCCGAGATAGGGGATGAAGCTGATGAGCCCCGCGATCGTGCCGATCACCAGGGCGGTGTCGAGCCCTACCAGCCACAGGCCGACGCTGTAGAGGGCGCCCAGCGCCAGCATCACCGACAGCTGGCCGCGGAGAAAGGCGCTCAACACCTCGTCCGATTCCCGCGCCAGCCGGACCGCGGCGGGCAGGACGTTGCGGGGGAGGAGATCGGCGATGCGGGCCATCATCCGGTCCCAGTCCCGGAGTAGATAGAACATCACCACCGGAATCAGCGTCAGATTCATCAGCCATCCCAGCAGGGCCGCTCCCGAGCGGCCGATGGAAGCGACGAGGGCGGCGGCGATCCCGCCGGTGCGTTGCCAGTGCCGCTTGAGCAGGGCGACGAGGTCGGAGAGTTCGTATTCAGCCGGATCGATCCCCAGCCGGGTCTCGATCCAGGGCGCCAGGGTTTCCCGGATCCAGCCCAGGTAGCGGGGCAGGTCCGTCAGAAATTTTGACACTTGACGTTCGAGCGCGGGTATCAGGATCAACAGTACCGCCACCAGGGCCAGGGTGAACCCCAGGAAGACGATCGACACCGCCAGGGTGCGGCCCATCTTCCATCGTTCCAGGCGGTCGGCCAGGGGATCGGCCAGATAGGCCAGCAACGCGCCGAGCACGAAGGGCGTGAGAATGGGCGCCAGCAGATAGATCGACCCACCCAGCGCGAGGGGGATCAGCAGCGACCAGCAGGATTTCATGGCAGGCTCCTCGGTGTGGTTCCGGAAGCGTCCCGGCTACGGGGGACGCGCTTTGTCTTCTATTATGGCCGAGACGGGGAAAAAACCCAGCCTCTCGCCTTCCGGGTACGGAGTTGGCGTGAAAGGGCTGTTTCACCTCCGGCTTCCCCGCCGGATCTCATGGAGGGTTTGCAATTTTCCTCCGCTTGCCGTGAAATGGTTTCCACCTTTTTTTGAGTTCGGACGATTGCGGAGGTGTGCCGATGTCGAAGAAGATCCTGATGCTGGTGGGCGATTTCGTCGAGGATTACGAAGCCATGGTGCCTTTTCAGATGCTGGTGATGGCCGGTCACCGGGTGGATGCGGTGTGTCCGGGAAAAAAAACCGGTGACACGGTCAAGACCGCCATTCACGATTTCGAGGGGGATCAGACCTATAGCGAGAAACCCGGCCACAACTTTGCCGTCAGTGCCGATTTCGACCAAATCGATCCCGACGGCTATGACGCACTGGTGATTCCCGGAGGCAGGGCGCCGGAATATCTGCGGCTGAACGAGCGGGTACTGGAGATCACCCGCCGCTTCGCCGCGGCCGCCAAGCCCATCGCCGCTATCTGCCACGGCGCCCAGATCCTGTCCGCCGCCAGGGTGATCGAAGGGTGCGAGATCAGCTGTTATCCCGCCGTGGCCCCGGAGGTGGAACTGGCGGGAGCGCGCTACATCGCGCCCAACGAGACCTATTCCAACGCGCATGTGGATCGCAATTTCGTCACTGCGCCCGCCTGGCCCGCCCATCCCGCGTGGATCGGCAAATTTCTCACGCTTTTGGGTACCCGGATCGAACCGTGAGAGGGGGCTGCGTGCCGGTGGAATGCCCGGGGTGGATGGTCTCACCGCTGGAAATTGCCGTGGGCGGTGGGAGGGATTGGAGAGAGGGAGGGGAAAAGATGCTCGGGTTGAAACATTCGAAATCGGGCTGGGTGGCGGCGGGGCTGTTCACCGCACTGGCGGGCCTGGCTTTGTTGTCCCATCTCTATTCCATGCTGACCCGGCCGGGGGACGCCGGGGAGAGTGCCGTCGTGATGCTTCCATTCGCCGCTCCCTGGATATTCTGGATTCCTGATGCCCTGGTACAGTCGCGGTTTTGGAAAGTGCTGGCGTATCCGGTTTTCGGAGTGCTGGTTTTGCTCAATGCCTTCCTCCTCTATTGTGTGTTCGGAGGGTTGAGATGGCGCCCCGGGGGAGGGAAAGGGGGATGAAAACCGGAAGCCGCGAGGCGGAAACCGTGATGCGCCGGCTTGTCGGCGCCGACGAGTCTCTCCTGTGGAGCGGTGTTCCCCGGCAGGGCCTGTTTTTGCAACTCCGCGACTTGTGGATGATTCCCCTTGGCCTGGTGTGGGGGGGATTTGCTTTTTTCTGGGAGTATCGGGCGGTGCAATCTCTCCGCGAGAGCGGCGGGCCGGAAGCTGTGGGAATGGTGTTGTTCGGGATACCGTTTGTCCTGACAGGGCTCTATCTGGTCGTTGGCCGTTTCTTCCACGATGCCTGGCGGCGCAGGCATACTTGGTACGGCCTCACCGACAAACGGGCGATCATCGTTTCCGGGGGGATGCGGCGCAAGGTGATCAGCCTGCCGCGTGCCGCCATGGTCGAGGTCACTTTGACCCGGCACGGCGACGGCCGGGGCACCCTCGTCTTTGGCCGGGACGCCCCCCTGCGGATGGTCGGCGGTCGCTATATCCGCGGCCCCCGTGTCCCCAGGTTCGAGCGGGTCGAAAACGCGGAGTGGCTTTACCGCCAGATCATGGGAGGCTGAACGCCGCTCAAAGCGCCTGGAGCGCCTGCTGCAAGGTCTTCACCGCCACGATCTCCATGCCCTCGATGGCTTGTCTGGGGGCGTTGGCGTGGGGGATGATGGCGCGGCCGAAGCCGTGTTTGGCCGCCTCGCGCAACCGTTCCTCGCCGTGGGGGACGGGGCGCACCTCGCCGGTGAGACCGATCTCGCCGAAGATCACCCAGTCCCTGGGGATGGGGCGGTCGCGCAGGCTCGACAGCACCGCCGCCGCCACCGCCAAATCGCCCGCGGTCTCGGCCAGCCGCACCCCCCCGACCACGTTGACGAATACGTCCTGGCCGGCCAGGGGAATGCCGCCGTGGCGGTGGAGGACGGCCAGCAGCATCGCCAGCCGGTTGTGTTCCATGCCCACGGTGACCCGGCGCGGGTTGCCCAGGGGACTGTCGTCCACCAGGGCCTGGACCTCGATCAAAAGCGGCCGGCTGCCTTCGCGGATGACGCTCACGGCGCTGCCGGAGGTTTCCTCGCTCTGGCGCGAGAGGAAGATGGCGGAAGGGTTTCTGACCTCCTTCAGCCCCCCTTCGGTCATGGCGAACACGCCCAGTTCCCCGGTGGCGCCGAAACGGTTCTTGACCGCCCGGATCACGCGGAAGCGGCTGCCGTGCTCGCCCTCGAAATACAGCACCGTGTCCACCATGTGCTCCAGCACCCGGGGGCCGGCCAGGGCGCCCTCCTTGGTGACGTGCCCCACCAGGAACACCGCCGTGCGGCTCGATTTGGCCAGCCGCACCAGCCGGGCGGCGCATTCGCGCACCTGGGAGACGGAACCGGGGGCCGAATTGAGTTGTTCGCTATAGACGGTCTGAACCGAATCGATGACCACCACTTCCGGCTTTTGCCGTTCAATGGCCGCCCCGATCCGTTCCAGGGAGGTTTCCGCCAGCACCGGCACCTGGCTGCAATCGGCGCGCATCCGCCGCGCCCGCAGGCTGATCTGCTGAACCGATTCCTCGCCGGTGACGTAGAGGGTTCCGGCGCGGCCGCTGAGCAGGGCGGTGGCCTGCAGCAACAGGGTGGACTTGCCGATGCCCGGATCGCCGCCGATCAGCACCGCCGAGCCTTTCACCAGGCCGCTTCCCAGAACCCGGTCCAGTTCGGATAGCCCGGTGGAGATGCGGGCCACCTCTTCGGCCTCCACCTCGCCCAGGGGAACCGCTTCCGCCCCGCCGGCCGCCCCGGCGAAGCCGGCGAAACGGGAACCGGCGGCCGGTTCGGCCACCGATTCCACCAAGGTGCTCCAGGCACCGCAGCCGGGGCAGCGCCCCGCCCATTTGGGCTGGGAATGGCCGCATTCGGTGCAGCTATAGACGACTTTCGCTCGCGCCATAGTCTCCTTCCGTTTCCACCCGGGGCACCCGGGCGGTCACGCCGCAGGCCAGGGTATAGGGGATGGTCCGCGCCCGCCGGGCGATCGTTTCCAGCGGCAGGCCCTCTCCCCACAGAACGACTTCGCTGCCCGGACCGGCCCGGGGATGATCGGTCAGGTCCACCGTGAGCATGTCCATGGAAACCCGCCCGATGATGGGAACGCGGACATCGTCGATGAGGACCGGTGTGCCTGGGGGTACTTCACGGGGGTAACCGTCGCCGTAACCTGCGGCGACGACTCCCAGGCGGGTGGGCCGGCCGGCGGTCCAGGTGGCGCCATAGCCCACCGAATCCCCCTTTTGCAGGACTTTGACGGCGATGATCCGGCTCTTGAGCGTCATTACCGGCCGCAGTCCCAGTTCAGCGCCGGTTTTTCCCTCGAAGGGGGAGAGGCCGTAGAGCATCAGGCCCGGGCGGACCCAGTCGCGGTGAGTTTGCGGCCAGGCGAGAATGGCGGCGGAATTGGCGATGCTGACGGGGTGTTCGAGTGAACCTGTGGCGTCTTCGAAAGCGGCCAGTTGCCGGCCGGTGGCGGGGGCGTCCGGCGCATCGGCGCAGGCGAGATGGGTCATCAGCACCGGCTGGAGATGAGTCAGACGCTTGACTGCGTGGTCGAATGCCTGCGGGGTCAAGCCGAGCCGGTTCATGCCGGTATCGAGTTTGATCCAGGGGCGGATTCTGGCGCCGCGATGGGCGGCCAGCATGCCGGCCTGCGCCACCGAGTGGATCACAGGTTCCAGCCGGTGATCCAGGTGGGCCTGAAATTCTTCCCGGTCGGCGTAGCCCTGCAACACCACGACCCGGTGAGCGATCCCGGCGCGCCGCAACCGGATGCCTTCCTCCACCCGGGCCACCGCGAAGCCATCGGCGCCCAGCAGCGCATGGGCGGCCCTGACCAGGCCATGGCCATAGGCATCGGCCTTGATCACCGCCAGGATTCTGGCGCCCGGGGCCAGCGCCCGCACCCGCGCCAGATTGGCGTGGAGGGCGTCGAGGTTCAGCAGGGCTGCGACGGGGGGGCTTTTAGAGGTCAACGCCATGGCGGGAATCGTTCAGGCATACGGTGATGTATAATTTATCCATATTATTATAGAAGAATCGGAACCCAAGCGATGAGAACCACCTTGAATATCGATGATCGTCTGTTGGAGGAGGCGCGGCGGCTGACCGGGGTCAAGGAAAAGACCGCCCTGATCCGCGAGGCCCTCAAGGCATTGATCGAGCGTGAGAGTGCCCGTCGCCTGGCTCGCCTGGGCGGAAGCGAACCCCGGCTTGAACCGATTTCCCGCAGACGTTCGACGGCCGATGATATTGGTTGATACCTCTGTGTGGATCGAGCATTTTCGCCACACGGTACCGGAATTGGCGGATCTGCTGGAAGCGGGCGGGGTTCTGATCCATTCCTGGATCATAGGGGAGCTGGCCTGTGGTAATCTGAAAAACCGCACCACGATTCTTTCCCTGCTGGATGATCTGCCGAAAATTGCCATGCCCACTCATGAGGAAGCCATGTTTTTTCTGGAACGCCACCGGCTGATGGGACGCGGCATCGGGTATGTGGATCTGCATCTGCTGGCGGCCACGGCATTGAACGGAGATTCACGCTTGTGGAGCCTGGACAAGCGTCTGGGCAACGTGGCCGCTGAGTTGAATCTGCATTTCGCTCCGTCTCAATAGTCCTCGTCTCCGTACTCGGGCTGGGTGAAATTCTCGAAGCGGGTGTACTGGCCGAGGAAGGTCAGGCGGACGGTGCCGATGGGGCCGTTGCGCTGCTTGCCGATGATGATCTCGGCGGTGCCCTTGTCGGCGCTGTCCTCGTTGTACACCTCGTCGCGGTAGATGAAGATGATCACGTCGGCGTCCTGTTCCAGCGAGCCGGATTCGCGCAGGTCCGACATCACCGGACGTTTGTTGGGCCGTTGCTCCAGGTTGCGGTTGAGCTGCGACAGCGCGATTACCGGCACGTCGAGTTCCTTCGCCAGGCCCTTCAGCCCCCGGGAGATCTCGGAGATCTCGGTGGTGCGGTTCTCGCCCGCGCCGGGGCATTGCATCAATTGCAGATAGTCGATCACGATCAGGCCCAAGCGGCCGTGCTCGCGCACCAGCCGCCGGGCCCGGGCCCGCAGGTCGGTGGGGGTGAGGGCCGGCGTGTCGTCGATGAACAGTTTGGTTCCCGCCAGGATGTTGATGGCCGAAGTCATCCGGGGCCATTCCTCGTCCTCCAGCTGGCCGATGCGCAGCCGGTGCTGATCGATCCGTCCCAGGGAGGACATCATCCGCATCGCCAGATGGTCGCCCGGCATTTCCATGCTGAACACCGCCACCGGCAGCTGTTCCTTGATGGCGACGTTCTCGGCGATGTTCATGGCGAAAGTCGTTTTCCCCATCGAGGGGCGGCCGGCGACGATGATCAGGTCGGCGGGCTGGAGGCCGGCGGTCATCTGGTCGAGATCGAGAAAGCCGGTGCTGACGCCGGTGACGCTGCCGCCCTTTTCGTAAAGCTCCTGGATCTTGTCCACCGCCTGGGCGAGGATGCCCTTGATGGCGCGGAAACCGCCGTCGCCCTTCTGCCGCTGGTCGGAAATGTGAAACACCTTTTGCTCGGCGATTTCGAGCAGTTCGTCGACCGCCCGGCCCTCGGGGTGGAAGGCGGAGTCGGCGATCTCGGTGCCCACGTGGGCGAGCTGGCGCAGTATGGCGCGCTCGCGCACGATGTCGGCGTAGGCGAGGATGTTGGCGGCGCTGGGTGTGCCTTCGGCCAGCGAGGTGAGATAGGTCATTCCCCCCGCCTCCTTCAACCGCCCCTGTTGCTCCAGCCGTTCGGAGACCGTCACCACGTCGCAGGGGGAATTGTCTTCGGCCAGGTCGCGGATGACGCGGAAGATCAGCCGGTGTTCCTTGCGGTAGAAATCGGATTCGTCGATCCGGTCGCCCACCTTGTCCCAGGCGTCCTGATCCAGCATCAGGCCGCCGAGCACCGATTGTTCCGCCTGCAGCGAGTGGGGCGGGGTCTTGGGGGGCAGCAGGACTTCGGCGGGCCGGCTCATGGCACTTTCTTGGTCGAAGGTCGGGGCAAACCAGGATGGATTAGTGAAATCAATTGGTTGGAAGAAAGGCGGGTGTCAAAATCGGAAAAACAGTTTACCATACCCTTACCCTGTGACAGCGTTGGAATATTTCATGGAAGTCATCATTTATCACAATCCCCGTTGCAGCAAATCCCGCGCCACCCTGGCCCTTCTGAGGGAGAAGGGGGTCGAGCCGAAAATCGTCGAATACCTGAAGGCGCCCCCCTCCCGTGAGGAACTGGAATCCATTCTCGATAAACTGGGCATGGCGCCCCGGGATCTGATGAGAAAAAAGGAAAAAGCGTACAAGGAACTTGGGCTTGACGACCCGTCCCTGGATCGCGACCGGCTGATCGGGGCGATGCTGGAAAACCCGGTCTTGATCGAACGCCCCGTCGTCGTCGCCGGCGACAAGGCGGCCATCGGCCGGCCACCGGAAAACGTACTGGAGATTCTGTGATTCATGGCTGAGATTCTGATCCTCTATTACAGCCGTTACGGCGCCACCGCCAGAATGGCCGACATGATCGCCCGGGGCGTGGAGAGCGTCGAGGACGCCACCGCCAAGGTGCGGACGGTGCCGGAGGTCTCCACCGTGTGCGAGGCCACCGAGGACGTGATTCCCTCCCAGGGGCCTCCCTATGCCACCATGGAGGACTTGCAGCAGTGTGACGGACTCGCCCTGGGGAGTCCCACCCATTTCGGCAACATGGCCGCGCCGCTCAAATATTTCATCGACCAGACCAGTTCCGTGTGGTTCTCGGGAGGGCTGGCGGGCAAGCCGGCCGGTGTGTTCACCACCACTTCCAGTATGCATGGCGGCCACGAGACCACCCTGATTTCGATGATGATGCCGCTGCTCCACCATGGCATGATGATCGTCGGCATCCCTTCCCAGGAAACGGCCCTGATGGAAACCAGGACCGGCGGCACGCCTTACGGCCCCAGTCATCTTTCGGGCGAAAACAATCCCACTCTGAGCGAGGAGGAGAAGCGCCTGTGCCTGTGTCTGGGGCGGCGCCTGGCCAGGGCGGCCACCGCCTTGCGGTCGGCGCGCGACTGATGTTGGGGTCTTTTCCCCGCCTGTCCCCCTTCCCGGAAGCGGAGGTGGACAGGAGTTGCGTTTGGCGCGTGTTCTCACGGTAATCATGGGTCCGTACCGTTCCCGGGCATCGACACCCCAATTGCCGCTCCAGCTGACCTTCAACGATCAGATGGGCTTCGATCAGTACCATCCGGGGGGGAACCGCGAGGCGGTGTCGCTGCTGGAGCGATGCGCGCGCGGAGAGGGGGAGCCGTTCATCTATCTGTGGGGCGAGGCGGGGACGGGCAAGACTCATCTGCTCCAGGCCTGCTGCCGCAGCGCCCACCGGGCCGGTGACACCGTGGCCAGTCTGCCCCTGAGGGAACTGATGGCGTATCCCCCCGATATCTTGCAGGGGCTGGAGAGCGTGGGGCTGGTGTGTATCGACGATATCCAGGCCCTCTGCGGAAACGAGCCGTGGGAGTTGGGCGTCTTTCACTGTTACAACCGCCTGCGCGACAGCGGCACGCGGCTGATCGTGGCCTCGCGCCTGCCGCCTTCGCGGCTGCCGGTCCGGCTGAAGGATCTTCGCACCCGTCTCGCCTGGGGGTTGACCCTGCAACTGCATCCCCTCGATGACGAAGACAAGCTACGCGCCCTGCAAATGCGCGCCCGGCATCTGGGGCTGGAGTTGACGACCCAGGTGGCCCGGTTCCTGCTCAGCCGCTATCCCCGCGATCTCCCATCCCTGTGGCGGCTGCTGGACCGGCTCGATCACGCCACCCTGGCGGCCAAGCGCAGGTTGACCATTCCTTTCCTGAAGCAATATCTGGAGGAGCGAGGATGAAGGTGTTGATTGTCGGTACCGGCGCCATCGGCGGTTTCTATGGTGCCCTGCTGGACAGGGCGGGGGCGCGGGTTTCGGTGGTGTGCCGCTCCGATTTCGAGACGGTCGAAGCGCAAGGGATCGAGATCCGCAGCACCCTGGGTGAATGGCGGTTCAGGCCGGCGGCGGTTTACCGTCATGCCGGCGAGGCGCCGGAGCCGCCGGACTATCTGCTTCTGTGCACCAAGGTGTTGCCCGACATCGACCGGGTGGCGTTGATCGAGGAGGCCGTCGGTCCCCATACCACCATCGTGCTGATTCAAAACGGTGTCGAGATCGAGGAGGCGGTCGCCCGCGCGTTTCCCGACAACGTACTGATATCCGGCCTGGCTTTTGTCTGTTGCAGTCGCAGCGGACCGGGAAAGGTCTGGCATCAGGCCTATGGCAACCTGATGCTGGGGGAGTGGCCGGAAGGGGCCGGTTCTAGGGTGGCCGACTTGTGTGATGCCTTCTGCCGCTCCGGCATCCAGGCCAGGGCGATGGAAGACATCGTGGCTGCGAGATGGCGCAAGTGCGTCTGGAACGCCCCTTTCAACCCGCTTTCGGTGCTGTCGGGCGGTCTCTACACCAGCGATATCCTGGAGGCCGGCGAAGCCTTCGTCCGCCGGTTGATGGGGGAAGTCTGCGCGATCGCCGCGGCGACCGGGCATCCTCTTGCCGAAGACGTCATAGACAGGAACATCGCCGACACCCGCAAGATGCCCCCCTACAAGACCAGCATGCTGCTGGATTTCGAAGCGGGGCGGCCCATGGAGACCGAGGCCATCCTTGGCAACGCCGTACGGGCGGCGCGGCGGGAGCAGGTGCCCGCGCCCCATCTGGAGGCGGTCTATGCGCTGATGAAATTGCGCGAAAGGCGGCCCGCCTCCGCGGACCGGCCGCCAACCTGACGTCCCTGAAAACGGGGCGGGCGTTCCGACGGTTGGAAAAAACTTGAGAACGGCAGGGCCTTTGCGTATGTTTGCAGAACCCACAATCAGAACCGCCCATCCTTGAGGAGGAGAGACGTCATGGCACAAAAAGCAGAGGAAATACTGGACAGCGTGGAACAGTGGTTTCAAAACAAAGGCATCGACACCCGCCGCTGGAACACCCGCTTCGACCGCTTCGCCCGTTTCGCGGCAAGGCTCGCGGGCCGGCCCGTCGCCTTCAACATCGCGATCTTCATCATTTTGCTGTGGATGTTGAGTGGCCCCGTGTTCGGCTTCAGCGATACCTGGCAGCTGATCATCAATACCGCCACCACCATCGTGACTTTCCTGATGGTGTTCATCATTCAGCATACCCAGAACCGCGACACCGACGCCATCCAGATCAAACTCGACGAGCTCATCCGGGCGGTGGACCAGGCCGAGAACAGGCTGCTGGATCTGGAGGAGATGGAAGAGGAAGAGCTGGAAATTCTGCGAAACCGCTATCTGGAACTGGCCAGACGGGCGCGCGAGGAGCTGGAGGAGCGGAAAGGCGCAAAATCATAGTCCGGCGGCAGGGAGGATACAGGGCAAGCGCAATAAAGTAGGTCTTGCCTTCGTTCATGGGGTTGTCCTGCGCTCCTGTGAATCAGGAACCTCTCTGTGGGAGCGGTGATTTCGGAGGAGCGAATGGATTTCTTGCGGGAAGCCCCCCTTTCTCCGTGGGAGAGGGGCCGGGGGTGAGGGAATGGAAAATCGCGTTGAGAGGAACTAGGCGGCCAGCGGTTGCCTGCTGCCGCGCGAATGAAGGGATGAATAAGGTATGAGCGTGTTCTTTCTGGCGAACATGGCGGCGACGGCCGGCGAGCGGTCGGGGATGCCGTCGAAGGCGGTGGCCATGTCGGCGAAGTAGGGATAACGAATCCCCCGGTGCTCGCAAGGGGCGCCGATGATGCGCATTTCCATACCCAGATTGCCAACGATCCGCATGATGGAGCGCCGGCAGAGGAACAGCCAGGAATCGATTCCGTGGTCGTTACTGTATTCCCTGGCTGCCCGAATCAGCCCCAGCAGGATTTCCGGTTCGCTCACCCTGGTTTCCCGGCCGTGGCGGCGAAACGACTTCAGGATGGAGAGCCGCGACAATTCGGCCAGGGTTTTCCCGGAAGCCTGATCCGCAGGCAGGGAAAACTCGGCGTGTCGGGCGATGGGGAGAGATTCCGCCGTTCCCGGCACCAGCCGGGCGGTTCCCACCCATTCGCCGGTGTATCGGTGCTGAATCAGAAAGTGGATGGAACGGGCGTCGTATGGGTCGATTTCCTGTTGCTTCTGGAAACGCTCTGTCGGCTCGAATTTTTTCTCCAGGCAATACACCTGATATCTGAGATTGAAATGGATGGCCTTGCTTTCGTCGTTATCGGCGATGACCGCCCTGTAGTTGTTATCGAACATGTTTTCCTGTCCTCCCCAATTGAAATCCCGTTCCAGGCCATATCTTTTGAAGCAACTTCAATGCCAGATAATGGAGAGGGGGGGAGGCGGCCTTCAGCCCTTGTCATCAGGCTGTTTGGGGTTGGCGATGCTGGAAATGACAGGAGGAAATCGCTTGAATGTGTCTCTTTTTGGCGACACGTATTGTCGTATTTTGGGTATATAGTTGATTCATGGTTTGTTCAGATTGTCGCCATATTGAGACAGTGGTCACAATTGGCAACAGAGCGGCCACCTGTTCTCCAGCATGCTAGAATCGAATTCATGAAGTTAAGGCCTGTCTGACGATTTTTCAGGGAGACGTTACGCCCATGGCCCTGGCCCACGAGGACATCGAAGAAATCCGCCGCTTGATCCGGGAGGAGCTGGTCAGCCGCCAACCCGAAGCGGTGGTGCGTTACGACTTGGAGCTGCGCGAACGCCTGGTGCGGGTGGAGGAGGAACTCAAGCACCAGCGTGAATTGATGGAGCAGGGGTTCCAACTCATGGAGAAGCGCTTCGAACAGATCGACAAGCGCTTTGAGATCCTGATCAGACAGGGCGATGAGCGTTTCTCCTTGGTGGAGAAGCGCTTCGAACAGATTGAAAAGCGTTTCGAGCAGGTCGACAAACGCTTGGACCAGGTGGACAAGCGGCTGGAGCTGGTGGAAAAACGCCTGGACCAGGTGGACAAGCGGCTGGACCAGGTCGACCAGCGTTTCGAGCACCTGGAAGCTGCCATGGACGCGCGTTTCTACGAGCTCACCCGCCGGATCGACCGCTTCATGGTCTGGTCCTTCGGCCTCACCCTCACTGTCGGTGGGCTGGTGGTGGCGGCGATCAAGCTGTTGTGATGTAGTCGTTTCCGTTCTTTCTTATCAGCCGGACGGCCGCGGTGGGTTTCGGACCCTCAATTTCAGCGATTTTTTACTCTCCCGGGTAGAGCACGCGGTGATGAGCGGCAGCCGCTTGCGGATGGCCTGTGGATCAATCTGTTTCTATCGCTCCTGAAGGGGGCTGTCGGCGCTTTTCGTTTTCGAGGCGGTGGCGGAGGATATGAAACTGTTTGATCCTGCTACAATCAAAACATCGTGATGAAATTTATCCCCGAATTCGATCCATGACCAAGTTTGTTTTGGTCCCCGGAGCGGGTCTTGTCACTGTGTGCCCGGGAACAAATGGTTGTGGGAGGTGATGCTGGAAATCATTGCTTGGGAAGTGGATCGGGAGGGGGCTTCAGCGCTGTAGCTTTTATCCGGGGGAACCTCTGATCAAGCGTCTTCGGAGAAATCCGTGCTCAATAATATCAATGAGTTATTGTCCATGTTTTGCTTGAAATTGGACTCGATCAGAGGTTCCCAGGCTGATGTGAATGGCATATGAATAATTATTTGCAATTTTTATCTGCTTGGCGCGCATGGATTATCGTCAGCATTTTTTTTCTGACCGCCGGTTTGGCGATGGGGGCCGGTTTTCTCAAGGTTACCACCGACTACAGGGTGTTTTTCAGCCCTGATGATCCTCTTCTCAAGGCGCTCAACCGGCTGCACGATACATACGCCAAGGATGACAACGTATTGTTTGTCATCACGCCCAAAGATGGCAAAGTGTTTTCGCGCGATACATTGGGCGACATCGCCTGGTTGACGGAACAAGCCTGGCAAGTACCCTACGTGCAACGGGTCGAT
This sequence comes from Methylothermaceae bacterium, assembly GCA_026981855.1. Lineage (GTDB taxonomy): Bacteria > Pseudomonadota > Gammaproteobacteria > Methylococcales > Methylothermaceae > Methylohalobius. Next base: position 37,745 of record JALSIB010000029.1, read on the forward strand.
TCCCTGCAAAATTTTCAGTACACCTATGCCGACGGTGACGAGCTGGTTGTTCGCGATCTGTACCGGCAACCGGAAACGCTTTCCTCGGAGGAGTTGGAACGTATCAAGGCCATCGCCGTCAACGAACCTTTGTTGAGGAATCGCCTTATTTCACCGGGGGCGAATGTCACCGGGGTCAATCTCAGCGTCGTGCTGCCTGGAGTTGACGAATCTCGGGAGGTGCCGAGAGTGGTCGCCCATGCCCGCCGTTTGGCGCGGGAACTTGTGCGGCGCGACGGCAATCTGCAAGTCCGTCTTACCGGCGGGCTTGTCATGAGTAACGCTTTCCCCGAGGCGTCCCAACACGATATGCGGACCCTGGTGCCATCGATGTTCGTAATCGTGTTCCTGGCATTGTGGTTGTTGTTGCGCTCCATGGCTGCTGTATTGTGGTCATTGCTGACCATCCTGTTCGCCATCGTTTCCACCATGGGTTTGGCCGGATGGCTTGGGTTCACCCTTTCTCCCCCCTCGGCGGCGGCTCCCAACATCATACTGACGGTGGCGGTGGCCGATTGCGTTCACGTGCTTGCCTCTTTTCTGTTACTGACTCGCAAGGCGTGGCTCAGCGCCGATGATCTGCAACAGATCCGCTTCAAGGCGACCGGCGTTTCCATGCGGCGCAATTTATCGCCAGTATTCCTGACCAGTCTGACAACGGCGCTGGGTTTCCTCACCCTTAATTTCAGCGACTCGCCTCCTTTCCGGGATCTGGGTAATATCACCGCCATCGGGGTTTTTTTTGCCTTCTTCTATACCGTGACCTTGCTTCCGGCTCTAATGATGGCGATGCCCTTCACGCCCCACTCCCGGGGCAACTCGAGCCATAAAGCAATGCTAGGGTTGGGGCCGGTGGTGATACGGTGGAGATGGGGGCTGATGGCGGGGGTTGGGTTGCTGGCATTGGGATTGGCTTCACAAGCGCCCAGGAACGAGCTTAACGATGACCTGCTCGAGTATTTTTCCGAGGATACATCCTTTCGGCGGGATACCGAGTATGCGATTTCCCATCTGACCGGAATCTATATGTTGGAGTACGACTTTCCCGCAGGAAGGGCGGGAGGTATCGCGGAGCCCGGCTATCTTCGGGTTCTGGACGACTTCGCCCAGTGGTTTCTCGGTCAGCCGGAAGTGCTCCATGTGCAGCAGATTGCCGATATTCTGAAACGCCTCAATCGCAACATGCATGGAGACGATCCCGCTTGGTACCGGCTTCCCGAGACCCGCGAGTTGGCGGCCCAATATCTGTTGCTTTATGAGATGTCTCTTCCCGAGGGGTTGGAACTCACCGACCGGATAAACGTGGATAAATCCGCTTCGCGTTTCACGGTCACCCTGGGTGATCTGTCGAGCAACGAAATCATCGCCCTGGAGCGCCGTGCCCGTCGATGGCTGTGGCGGCATGCCCCCTCTTCCATGCGGGTGGAGGCGACAGGGCCCAATTTGATCATGGCGCATATAGGTCGCAGCAATATCGACAGTATGGTGCTCGGTACCGGCGTGGCCTTCTGTGTCATTGCCCTGGTGTTGGTGGTGGTTTTGCAGTCGCCCGCAATCGGTCTGCTGAGTCTGTTGCCGAACGCCATTCCCGCTCTGATGGCTTTTGGCCTGTGGGCCTTGATTAACGGCAAGGTCAATATGGGGCTATCGGTTGTTGCGGGGATGACGATGGGAATCGTGGTGGATGATACAGTGCACTTCCTGACCAAGTGGATGCAGGCCAGAAGAAGGGGGAAGAGCGGGGCGGAGGCGGTCTGTCATGCTTTCGAGCATGTGGGAACCGCCATGTGGGTGACATCGGTGGTATTGGCCGCCGGTTTCGCCATTCTTTCCTTATCGGATTTCGAGGTCAACGCGCAGATGGGGAAGATGACCGCCATGATCATTCTGTTTGCGTTGATTGCCGACTTTTTGCTGTTGCCGCCTCTTTTGTTGTTGGGGGCCGGTCGGTGCGCCAAAGAGCCTGTTTCCGGGAAGCAGGCAGAAACTCACGTTCTTTGAGGTGAAATCATGATGCGTTGGGTATTTTTCGTGTGGATGGCAGGAATGGTGTTGCCCGTCTGGTCCCAGAGCGCGGCGGAAAAAGGATTGGAAATAGCGCGCGAGGCCGATCGCCGTGATCAGGGATGGGGGACTTTCAGCGCCGATTTGACCATGGTGCTCAGAAATCGCGCGGGAGAGGCGAGTATCCGCCGGATCCGTGCCCTTACCCTGGAAGTTCCGGATGACGGGGACAAGAGCTTGCTGGTTTTTCTCAGCCCTGCCGATGTGGCCGGCACCAAATTCCTGACATTCTCCCACAGGCGGGGTGACGATGACCAGTGGCTCTATCTGCCCGCGCTCAAGCGGGTCAAAAGGATTTCGGCGGCCAACAAGGGCGGCGCCTTCATGGGGAGCGAATTTTCCTACGAGGACATGAGCGCGCCGGAAGTCGAGAAATTCACTTATCTGTTTTTGCGTGACGATGTTTACAAGGGCCGTTCCGTCTTCGTGATCGAGCGCCGCCCGGTGGACGAACACTCCCTCTACAGCCGCCAGGAGGTGTGGATCGACAAGGAGTTCTATATCCCCTGGAAAATCGCTTATTACAACCGCCGCGGCGACCATCTCAAGACTTTGACCTTCCAGCGATACAAACGCTATCTAGGGCGCTACTGGCGCGCCGGAAAGAGCGTTATGGTCAATCACAGAAGCGGCAAGTCGACGGCTTTGATATGGAAGAGTTACCGTTTTCGAGACAGCCGGATCACCGGCTCCCATTTCATGCCGCAAACCCTGGGCCGGGGGTCTTGACGAACGATAAAAGGCCACCCCGCAGGGTGGCCTTGTGCGACTTGATGAAAAGGGTGGTCAAGCGGCTGCCGCCTTCCGCCGCCGGAAGGATCCCAGTCCCAGGAGACCGCTTCCGAGCAACAGCAGGGAGCCTGGCTCGGGTACAAAGCGGATGCTGCCATCCAGGCTGGTTTGGCGGATCCAGTATTTATTGCCGTCATCGCCGGTGAATTCCACCAATTGGTCGACGGTTGGGATCGGCGGGTTGATATTGGTGTCCAGTTTCATATTGATTGTAATGCCCATCCCCTCGACGAGAGAGAAGAAGTCCGTCGGCGTGCTTGTCTGAAAGTTGAAGAAGTTCTGACAAAGCGTTGAAGTACAGTCATTGAGTCCATCGCCGATGGAAGGCAGGCCATAAATATCATTGCCGCCGCCGGTCCAGTCGAAGGTGACTTCGCCGAATACGTTGAGATTGGCCAACTGCAGTTGAGAGCCCGTCACGTTGACGCGCAGAACCTGTTCGCTGGTGCCGCTTGTCCAATCTTCAAAGAAAAAGTCGATGTAGCCGGAAGTGAAGCGCGCGCCTGTCGCGGTCCACTCGCCTTCGAAGAAATAATCGTAGGTCATCCCCCAGCCGATACCACCAAAGGAGTTGTCAGAATCGAAATTCTCCGTGTCTTTGGGGGAAGGCCCGTTCAGGTTGTCGATATTCCGTTGGCCCGGATCGTCCGGGGTGTCCTTCATGGATTGGGAGGATGAGCCGTCGATGGCCGTGTAATTGGTCGGCCCACCCGAAAGCCCATAATAATTCAGCACTTCCTTGATGTTGGAGTCGTAAACTTTCGATCCAATCGGGATGGGTACGGGGTCGACTACCGGCGGCGTGGCCCCGGGCGTGTAGATGGAGGTGGCCAGGGTTCCGGTGTATCCCAATTCGTAGAAGGCGCTGGTTTTGGAATCTGGATCTGTCCCGCTGAAACTGGTGCCCACATCGAAGAACACGCATTTGTAATCTGCGGCGGGATCCAGGTTCTCCGGGCAGGTGGGGCCGGCCATCGCCGACAGGCTATAGCCGGCCAGGCAGCCGGTGAGGGCGATGCAGCTTGCCAGCTTGGTCAGTCTGAATGGTTTCATGATTGATTCTCCTGTAAAAGTCCAAAAATCATTGAGAGACATTGAATTGTCTGCAATGAATATTAAGCACATTTGGTGCCACTGTTTTGTTGTGATTTTAACTTTTTGATTTTAAAGAAAAAATATAACTTTTCCGTTCGGGCGAGCATGGCCTTCACAATCCTGCCGGTGGAAATGTAAAAAAAACTGACATAGGCGGTCAGGGTTCGAGGGTTTGAAGCAAGGTTTCCGCCTCCGGCCGTTCGGCGAAATCCTGTTGACCGGCCAGTGCCCGTTTCAGGCTGGCGAGGGCTGAATCGTCGAGCCCGAGACGGTGCCGGGCGATGGCGAGGTGATAGTGAATGGCCGGGTTGTTGGGGGCGCGCCTGGCCGCTTCTTCCAGAAGGCGCGCCGCGCGCTCGATCTGGCCGTTTTCCAGCAGGGCCATTCCCAGGGTGTCGATGATCCATGCGGCCTCCGGAGCGGCGGCATAAGCCTTTTCCGCATATTCCAGTGCCCGGCCGGGGGCGCTTTGCCGCAGCAGCCAGGCGAGGTCGTTCAGGGCCAGTACGTGGCGGGGGGCCACACGCACGATTTCGGCCAGGATTTGACGCGCTTTGTCTTTTTGTTTCGTTCCTTGATACATCAGTGACAGCAGGTAAAGGCTGTCGGTGTCCCGCGGGTGCTTCAGGCGCCATTGTTCCAGGCGCTGGATGGCCTCTTTCCGTTTGCCGGCCTGCCACACGGCCTTGGCGAGATTCCGGGCGGCCTTGGAGGTGGGGTGTTGCTGCAAGACTTTTTCGTAGAGGCCGATCGCCTGCCCGGGTTGCCGGCGGTGCAAGGCCCACCAGGCGCGAAGATTCAGGATTTGAATGTCATCGGGATATTTCGCGGCGAGGTCTGCGAGTTCCCGTTCTATTTCTCCTGTTTTGCCTTCCACTGCCATCAACTTGATTTTGGCTTGGCGGGCGGGCAGAAAGTCCGGGCTGAGGTCGAGGGTGGTTTCAAGCGCCTGCCGGAATTTCCGGAACTGTCCTGACTGGCTGTATGCCTGGGCCAGCAGGAAGTGACCCAATGCCGATGAGGGATCGACCTGGGTGAGGTGTTTTGCGGTATTCAGGGCGGCGTGGGGCAGCTTTGAGGCGATCTGTGCCTTGGCCAGCAGGCTCAGTAGAAGCGGGTGATCGGGGTAACGGGAACGGATGGCTTCCAGAAGGGTCTGGGTGCGGTGGGGCTGGCCGAATTGGAGATAGTATTTGGCCAGGAGCAGGTTGGGTTCCAACAGATCAGGCTGTGATTGAAGTACTTCTTGAAGACGCTCCTCCATGTTTTTGAAGTCGCCCCTGGCGAGATCCAGTTTTGCCAGCTGGAGCTGGAATGCAGGGATGGCCGGATTGATTTCGAGTGCGCGCTCAAGGATTTGGCGGGCTTCATCCAGACGGTCTTGTTTGATAAGCAGCCGAACCAGATTGCCCACTGTCACGAGGTCTGCAGGGGAAAGTTTCAATGCCCTTTTCAATGTGGACTCGGCTTTCGCCTCGTCGCCCCTGGCCTGATGCCACATGGCTTTCAAATTCAGCGGCAGTGGGTCGTCCGGTCTCTTGCGTTCAAGACGGGCAATGGCCTTTTCGGCCTCGGAAAGGTTCTTGTCCCGCAGATAGGCGAGGGCCAGGGTGATATCCGGCTGGGTGGCCTTGGGGTCGATTGCCAAGGCTTTCTCCAGGGCGGCGAGGCCCGCTTCTTTGTGTCCTGCCGCCAAAAGAGCGGTTCCCATGCGGGTCTGAATGGCCGGGTCGCTACTTTCGAGTTCCACCAGCTTTTGCAGGTATTGCAATGCTTCCTGGGGGTGCTGGCTGGCCTGCTCCACATCGGCCATCAGCTTGAGGGCGAATATGTCGTCGGGCTGACTCAGAAGGACGGGCACAAGGAGGGTTCGGGCGGCATTAAAGTCCTTCTGACGGAATTTCACGAGGGCAAGCATTTTGAATGAGGCGATATTCCCCGGCGCCAGGTTTTTCGCCCGGGTCAATAGGGTCTCGGCCTGTTCCAGATCTCCCTGGTTCAGGTGTACCAGGCCAAGGTAAAACAAGGTGGGGGGGAATTTGTTATTTAGTTTCAGCGCCTGTTCCAAAGGTGCCTGGGCCTGGGGGATTTGGTTTCTGACGATGTCAAGGTATCCTTCGGCAAAAGGGGTCAGATAGAAGTCGGGTGCGATTTTCTTCAATGCCGCGATTTCCTTTTCAGCCGCCTCGAAGTGTTTCAATTCTGTCTGGATGATGGCGAGTTGGGCTCTTTCCTCTATGCTGCTGAAGGCGGGAAGATAGGTGATCGCTTTGGAATAAGCGGTTTTGGCTTGCTGCAATTTTCCAAGGTGGCGGAGAAGTTTGGCTTTGTAACTCCATACCCGTCCATCTTCGGGAACGGCGGTGATCGCCTCGTCGAGAAGTCTGAGTGCGTCGTCGATGTTGTTTTTCGCGGCCAGATAAGCCATCCCTAGCTTGCCTCTGGAAGATCGGGGGTCCAGATCCAGAGCCCGCCGATATTCTGTTTTTGCTTTACCGGCATCTCCCAAGGCCAGCCAGGCGTCCCCTCGATAGGCAGCCAGTGCCGCCTGATTCCTTGGGGGCAGCGATGGTGACGGATCGATTTCATCGAGAATCTCCTGGTGTTTCCCTTGTTGCTGCAGGGCTTCGGCCAGGGGCAGCAATACCGCTTCCTTTGCAAGGCCGAGTTTGATCGCATGGCGCAATTCTTTCTCTGCCCCCGCACTGTTGCCGGTTTCGAGCTGCACCTCGCCGAGAAGGCGGCGGGCTTCGATGTTGTTTGGGTTTTGTCCCAGAATATTCTTCAGTTCGATCATTGAACCTCGCAGATCTCCATTTTTCATGGATTCCCTGGCCTTGGCCAAGCGTTCCGTTTCGGTCAATGGTTGGGAGCACCCCGCCAGCAAAAGGGAGGCCAGGGAAAGCGTGAGGAGGATTCGGTGGATTAGGGTTTTTTGCGTCATGGGTGTCTCTGGAGTGTTCCTGGTGTCAAATTATTTGATGGCCATCAGCTGCTTGCGAGCCATGCGAAGGGCCAGTCGTTGCAGCGGATTGCGGTTGCCGCCGGGGCGCCAGGTTTTTACAAATTTGTTCCGGTAGGCGTCGAACTGCAAGCCCCACGGGGCGGCCTTGACCGGACCGCGGTTGAGCAGGATCTTGAGGGCTTCGGTGGCGGCCACTCCGGCGCACAATTCACAGGCCATCGGGGTTGAGGGTCCTTTGTGTCCGGCCAGATCCACCGTGCCCGGGTCGACCAGATAGCCGCCCTGCAACATCCTGGGCGACAGGCCCAGGAGAAAACGAAGGATCTGTTCGTCCTCGCTCTGGCCTTCCAGGCGGAAATATTCCTCGAAAGTCATGCCGCCGGGCAAAAAATTGAGCAGTGCCACCCCCATCCCCAGCGGGGCGGCGGTCACGGCCGGAATGCCCTCCTCGGCGCAGTGGGCGAACACCCTTTTCCGGGCCTCGAGGGCGAAAAAATCCAGGCCGTCCACATACAGATCCACCGCCGTAAAAAATTCTGACAGGTTGTCCCGGGTGACGCCGGCGGGGAAGGGCCGAATCTCGAGTTCCGGATTGATATCGAGCGCCATCTCCCGCAACACCTCCACCTTGGGCCGGCCCACATGGTTGACGGAGGCGCCGGCCTGGCGGTTGAAGTTCGCCAGCTCGAAGACGTCGAAATCGGCGATGTGGAAACGGCCGACCCCGAGGCGGGCCAGGGTCAGCAGGTGGCTGCCGCCGACCCCGCCCAAACCGGCGATGGCGATTTTCTTGCCGCGCAAGATCCGTTGCTCGGCTGCGGTGATCCAGCCACGGTTGCGTGAGAAGGCCTGAAAGTAGTCGAAAGATTGCATGGTTTTTGCTCTCTGGTAATGATTGAGTGAGGGAGAGCTGGGGCGTGAATGTGGAGATTTTCCCGCTGAACAGTCAAAGCATAGCAGCTGCTGGAAAAGCTGTCATTCGGCGGTCGTTTCGTTCTTGGTCTAGACTTGTAGGAAAAGGAGAGTTCCTGTCGAAAGCGTGATTGAGGAAATTCCATGAAATCATCGGGCCAAGGCCCCCTGGCCGCGGCGGCGGACAAGCAGATCGACCTGCGGGCGAAATTCTACGAATATTTCGAGCTGGTGCCGGCCACCACGGAGGATCTCAAGCGCGAGGTGTACAAGCTGCGCTATCAGGTCTATTGCGTGGAAACGGGCTTCGAGCGGCGGGAGGATTGCGAGCGGGTGATCGAGGATGGCGAGCCGGTCTATCTGGAACGGGACGAGTTCGATGACCGCTCGGTTCACTCTCTGGTCCGTCATCGCCGTACGGGGCTGTATGCCGCCACGGTGAGGCTGGTGCTGCCCGATCCAGGCGATCCCGCCGCTCCCTATCCCATCGAGGATCATTGCGTTCTGGAATATCCGGTGACCGATCCGCGTATCCGCCTGCATCTTGCCGAAATTTCCCGCTTCGCGGTGTCGAAGCACTTCAAGAAACGCCGGGGGGAGGAAGGGACGCTTGCCGGCATCGGTGAGGAGACACGGGTCTATTTCGATGCCGACGAGCGGCGCATTCTGCCCCATATCACCGTGGGGCTGTTCGCCGCCATCGTGCGCATGACCCGTGCCCACGGCATCACCCACTGGTACGGGGTGATGGAGCCGGCGCTGCTGCGGTTGCTGCGCCTTTTCGGGATCCGCTTCGTTCCCATCGGCCCCGATGTGGAGTATCACGGACTGCGCCGCCCCTGTCTGGCGGAAGTGGACAAGGTGTTGCCGAACATGAAGAAGGTCAACCGGGCGGTGTGGGATCTGATCACCGAGGGCGGGAAATACGGGTGATCAGATGAAGAAAGCCTTGAGGACCAGAGAAGCGACGCCGGCCATCAGTAGCGACAGCATCCAGTTGTGCAGCCGCAGTTGCGCTTCGATGGTGGCGAAGCGCTTTTCGTATTTCGCCTCCTGTTCCAGGAACCGCTGATCCATTTTGGCGTCCTGTTCGAGGAACCGCTTGTCCACCCTGGCCTCGAATTCCTGAAAGCGACTTTCGTATTTCGCCTCCTGCTCCAGGAACCGTTGCTCCATTTTGGCGTCCTGCTCCAGGAACCGCTGATCCATCTTTCTTTCCAGTTGTTCGAAGCGGATCTGCATGTGGGACTCGAGCCGGTCGATGCGGTTATCGACCTTTTCGAAGCGCAGGTTCATCTCCTGCTCCAGCCTTTCCAGGTCGCGCACGGTGGCGACATCGGAGGTGGACAGGGCCGATGCCAGGGCTTCGGCCATCACTTTGGCCTGGGCCTCTGGAACACTGGCAGCCTTGAGTTGCTCGACAAACTTCAGGGTGTCGAAGTGTACGCTGGCCATGATGATTGGGTTTCAGGGGAGCGATACCCCTAATATACCTCATTTCCTGGGCGTTCGCTCCCTTCCGCAGGGCAATTGCATGAACCGGTCCTCTCCTCTCCCTCCGGGAGAAGGGCCGGGGGTGAGGGAGAACTCCACCGTTTCACCGGACCAAGCCCTCACCCCAACTCTCTTCCCAAAGGGCGAGGGGCTTTTGTGTAAGGGGCTGTCGCTCGACGCCTCGAAAACCCGCGCGGCAATTTTGTTACAATGAAACACCGGTAAATGGTTGGTTTTTCGAGTGACGCAAACGATTCGTATCGCAACCCGCAAGAGCCCGCTGGCGCTGTGGCAGGCGGAACATGTGGCGGCGCGCCTTCGGGTGGCGCATCCCGGGCTCGAGGTGAGCCTGGTGAAGATGGTCACCACCGGGGACCGTATCCTGGACGCGCCCCTGGCCAAGGTGGGGGGGAAGGGGTTGTTCGTCAAGGAGCTGGAACAGGGAATGCTGGCGGGGCGGGCCGATATTGCGGTCCATTCCATGAAGGACGTGCCGGTGGAGCTGCCGGAAGGTCTTCATATCGGCGCCATTCTCCAGCGGGAAGACCCCCGCGACGCTTTGGTCAGCAACCGTTATTCCACTTTGCTTTCGCTGCCTTCCGATGCCCGCGTCGGCACTTCCAGCCTGCGCCGTCAGTGCCAGTTGCAGCAGCGTTTCCCCGGCTGGCGGATCAGTCCCTTGCGCGGCAACGTGGGAACCCGGGTGGGCAAGCTCGATGCCGGCGACTACGACGCCATCATTCTGGCGAGCGCAGGGCTCAAGCGCCTGGGCTGGGAAGGGCGGATCAGCGAATCGATCGATCCGGACCTGTGCCTGCCCGCGATCGGCCAGGGGGCGATCGGCATCGAATGCCGCTGTGACGACGATGAAATCAACCGTTTGCTCTCTCCCCTGCACGATGAACCGACCGCCGTTTGCGTTGCGGCGGAGCGGGCCTTCAATCGGCGGCTGGAAGGCGGGTGCCAGGTGCCCATCGCGGGCTACGCCGTTCTTGAGGACGATCGCCTGTGGCTGCGGGGCAGGGTGGGGTTGCCGGACGGCAGCTGGCTGCTGGCCGACGAGGCGAGAGGGGTGCGGGAATCGGCGGAAGATCTGGGCGTCGCGTTGGCCGAGAGGCTGCTTGGCCAGGGCGCGGACAGGATCTTGAAAGCGGTGTATGGGCGTTGACGTTTTGCCGTTGCAAGGACGGCGGATAGGGGTGACCCGGCCGCGCCGCCAGGCGGGGAACCTGTGCCGTATGATCGAGGAGCGCGGGGGGCGGGCGCATCGCTTTCCGATGATCGAGATCGCTGCGGTCGAACCCCTCCCGGGCGGCGATTGGTGGCGGGGGCAGGACTGGCTGATCTTCGTCAGCGCCAACGCGGTGCGTTTCGCCCTCGCCGCCGGTTTGCGCGCCCCCGGCGCCCGGCTGGCGGCGATCGGCAGGGCCACCGCGGCGGCGCTGGAAAAAAACGGTTTTCAGGTGGCGTGCCGGGCGCCTGCGCCTTATACTTCCGAAAGTTTGCTGGACCAGGATTGTTTCCGGCAGGTGAACGGCCGCAGGATACTGATCGTGCGGGGCGTGGGCGGCCGGCCGAAACTGGCGGAGACGCTTGCCGGGCGGGGCGCCGAAGTGTCGCTGGCGGAACTCTACCGGCGGCTGCCGCCGTCACGGGCGGCGGTGGAGACGTTGCGGGCGTGTCTGTGCCGCGGGCTGGATGCGGTGTTGGTGACCAGCGCCGAGGTGTTGGCAAACCTGCAACGGGCGGCGGGAGAGGGGGTGGAAGCGCTGCGCGCCCTTCCCCTGGTCGTGGGCGGGGAAAGGCTGGCGGGGAAAGCCTGGGCGGCGCGATTCGAAGACGTGACGGCGGCGGCCTCGGCGCTCGATGCCGATATGCTGGCGGCGCTGGAGAAACGGCTGGTTCAGGAGAGGAAAGCGTAAGATGAAATACCGGGTCGTGATCGAGCGGGATGAGGACGGGGTGTTCATCGCCGAGGTTCCCCGGTTGCCCGGCTGCATCTCCCAGGGGCGTAGCCGCGAAGAGGCCCTGCGGAATATTCGAGAGGCGATCGAAGTATATATAGAAAGCTTGAAGCTCCATGGCGAGCCATTGCCGCCTCCGCTGGATGAGGAGGTTGTCGAGGTAGGTGGGTGAGCCGGCTTCCCCGGGTCTCGGGCCGTGAGGTTGTGTCAGCGTTGAAAAAAATCCATTATGAGAAAGACAGGCAAAAAGGTAGCCATATAATCCTGCGGCAAATGTATTATCCGCATAAGCGTGTTGTCGTTCCGGATCATAAGGAAATAGCGAAGGGCACCTTGGTGAAGATTCTTCGCCAAGTCGGATTGACGGCCGAAGAATTCCGGCGCTTATTATGAAATGATTGTTGCACCGTAAGGTTTCCCAATCGGAGCTTCCGCTGGGTGAACAGCGGTGGAACTCTGATCTATAAACGTGACGAAAGAGACAGGATAAGGAAGAACCATGGCGGATCTGCTTCCGGAAGGCGATTTTGAGGATGAAGACGAAGGGCTGTCGAAGCTCGGACTTTGGATCACGGTCGTCGTGATCGTGTTGATTCTGGGCATCGGCGCGGTGGGGTACTATCTGTTTCAGATGCTCAGGGCCGAGCAGGCGGGGATCGGAGGGGAAGTGGGCAAGGAGGTGCGGCGGTTGATGGATCTCACCCATCAGGTGACCAGCCTGCAGAAGGAGGTCACCACCCTGCACGCCCAGGTCACCCTGCTCGAGAGCAAGCAGACGGCGCGGGAAAGGAAGTGGCGCCAGATGTTGGACCAGCAGGCCGAAGTGTTCGACGGCAAGCTGGCCGCCCTGGAGAAGAAGCTGGAGATGAGTCATTCCAAACTGGCCAATCAGATCCAGTTCGTCCAGCGCCAGGTCAATCGCACCCGCGCCGATGTGATGTTGGCGGACGCCGAGTATCTGCTCACGGTCGCCAACCAGAAACTGAACCTTACCGGGGACGTGGCGTCCGCCTTGAAGGCGTTGGAGGCGGCCGACGCGCTGTTGCGCCAGAGCGGCGACCCCTCGGTGTACAAGGTGCGGGAAGCCCTGGCCAGGGAGCTGGCGGCCCTGAAGAAGGTCCAGGCGCCCGACCCGGTGGGCATCTCGGCCAGGATTCTGGCGCTCGAGGATCGCATTCACACCCTGCCGCTGTTCCTGCCGCACATGGGTAAGGTCAGCAAGACGGAAACGCCCAAGGAGCAGACCAGCGAGGATCTGGTCGATCAGTGGAAAGAGATCCTGACCATTCGCCGCCGCCGCACCGAGCGCCCGGTGGAGGCCATTCTGACGCCCGAAGAAGTGGAAGCCATCCGCCATGCGCTGGTGCTCAAGCTGGAGACCGCCAGATTCGCCGCGGTCCGGGGACAACCAGAGCTGTATCGCAGCAGCCTGGAGGCCGCGGTCAAATGGGTCGGGCAGCATTTCCAGACCAAGGACGGAAAAGTGCGGGAATTCATCGACGAATTGAACGATCTGATCAGGCAGCCGGTGGCGGTCGAGTTTCCGGAGATCGGCGCTTCGTTGAAGTTGTTGCGGCATTTGCCCCGGCTGCGGCTGGAACTGGAGCGGCTCGATGGCGGCGTCGCCGTTTCGCCCCGCAAGAGAGCCGCCCCCCTCAGTCCGAAACCGGCTGAAAAGCGCCCGGCACCCTCCGCGCCGGCGAAGGCGGATTCCCGGCCCGGCGGCGAAAAAGGGAAGGCGGAGCAGGGCGGGGCGGCGACATCCGCTGACACGTCCAAATCACAATAATTTCGGGAGGACAGGGTGAGCGTCATCAAGAAGCAACTGATCCTTTGGAGTGTCGTCCTGATTCTGGCGGTCGTGGCGGCGTTGTTGCTGCCCCGTCTGGAGCTGGCCCAACATGCCGGATACGTGCTGATCGGCTGGGGGCGGTGGGAAATCGAGTTGACGGTGGTGACTCTCGTCCTGGTCATCGTCATCGGGTTCGTTCTGTTCTACGCGGCTGCCAGGCTGATCGGCCTGCTGCTTCGTCTGCCGCTGCAACTGCGCAGCAAGAAGGAGGCGGCGAAGGCCGAAGCGGCCTACCGGAGCCTGATTCAGGGGCTCAAGGAAGCGGCGGAGGGGAACTGGGAAAAGGCGGAGAAGGTGTTGATCGAGAATGCCGCTCTGAGCGGCGCTTCCCTGGTGCATTACCTGACCGCCGCGCGTGCCGCCCACCAGCGCGGCGCCCTGAAGGAGCGTGACCAGTATCTGAAGAAAGCCAGGGAGGAGGCCCCGGAGTCGGAGCTGGCCGTGAAACTGACCGAGGCCGAACTCCATCTGGCCAACGAGGATTTCGACAAGGCGCTGCAATCCCTGAAACGGCTGGACAAGATCGCGCCGGCCAATGCCCAGGTTCTGCGTCTGTTGCACCAGGTGTACATGCGTCTGGGGGAATGGGAGTCCCTGGGCAAGCTGCTGCCGCGCCTGCACAAGAGCAAGGTGCTGCTCGAGGCCGAGGTGAGGTTGTTGGAACTGGAAACCTATAGCGCCATGTTGCGGGACAAGGCCGGGGAGAAGGACGCCAAGGCGTTGCAGGAATTGTGGAACGGCTTGCCCGGGCACGTCCGCAAACTGCCGGAGCTGGAGGCGGTCTATTTCGCTTCCATGATCGAGGTGGGTGGCGGCGAACTGATCGAACAGGTGTTGCGCGACAGTCTGAACGACCGCTGGGACGAGGCTTTGGTGGTTCTGTACGGAACCATCGAACTGGCGGACGCGCAGGCCCAGTTGCGCCACGCCGAACGCTGGCTTGGGCGCCACGCCACCGATGCGATCCTGTTGCGGGTGCTCGGCAAGATCGCGCTCAGGGCGGGGGAGCGGGAAAAAGCCGCCGATTACCTGCGCCGCAGCCTGGAGATTCAACCGACGGTCGAAGCCTACCGCCTGCTTGGGGATCTGAGGTTGCAACAGGACGACACCGAGAGTGCCTGCGAATGTTACCGGCGGGGTTTGATGCTGGCCTCAAAGGCCGTCATCGAGGAGATCGAGTCTCATCCCGAAGGTTGAGCCGGGCCGATTCTCCGCCCCGGCTACGCTTTCCCTCGCCCCCGGCCCCTTCCCAACGCCCTGGGAAGAGGGAGCTGTCGCCGGGCTTCATCGGCCGAAAATGTCCAGCTCCCGCCAGATTTCGTCCACCCGCCGTTTGACTTCGGGGTCCATGACGATCGGCCGGCCCCATTCCCGGGTGGTTTCCCCCCGCCACTTGTTGGTGGCGTCGAAGCCGATTTTCGATCCCAGGCCCGCCACCGGTGAGGCGAAGTCCAGATAGTCGATCGGCGTGTGTTCGATCACGGTGATGTCGCGGGCCGGGTCCATGCGGGTGGTCATGGCCCAGATCACGTCCTTCCAGTCGCGGATGTTCACGTCGTCGTCGGTGGCGATGACGAACTTGGTGTACATGAACTGGCGCAGGAACGACCACAGCCCCAGCATCACCCGCTTGGCGTGGCCGGGGTACTGCTTGCGCATGCTGATCACCGCCAGCCGGTATGAGCACCCTTCCGGCGGCAGGTAGAAGTCGGTGATTTCCGGAAACTGTTTCTGCAGGATCGGCACGAACACCTCGTTGAGCGCCACGCCCAGCACCGCCGGCTCGTCCGGCGGCCGTCCGGTGTAGGTGCTGTGATAGATGGGGTCGGCCCGCTCGGTGACGCATTCGATGGTGAACACGGGGAAGGTCTCGACTTCGTTGTAATAGCCGGTATGGTCGCCGAAGGGACCTTCCGGCGCGGTTTCGCCGGGATGGAGATACCCTTCCAGGACGATCTCGGCGCTGGCGGGAACGTGGAGGTCGGACAGGCGCGCCTTGACCACCTCGGTCTTGCCGCCCCGCAGCAGACCCGCGAAGGCGTATTCCGACAAGGTGTCCGGTACCGGCGTGACCGCCGCCAGAATCGTCGCGGGGTCGGCTCCCAGGGCGACCGCCAGCGGGAAGGGCTCGCCGGGATGGGCCCGCTGCCAGTCCCTGAAATCCAGGGCGCCCCCCCGGTGCGCCAGCCAGCGCATGATGACCTTGTTGCGGTCGATGACCTGCATCCGGTAGATGCCGAGGTTCTGTCGGTCCTTGCGGGGGCCTTTGGTGATCACCAAAGGCCAGGTGATCAACGGGCCGGCGTCGTCCGGCCAGCAGGTCTGGATCGGGTAGCGGCCCAGATCCACTTCGTCGCCCTCCATGAGGGTGGCCTGGCAGGGCGCGTGTTTCAGGACTTTGGGCGCCATGTTCAGCACCTGTTTGAATACCGGCAATTTCTCCCAGGCGTCCTTCATCCCCTTGGGAGGGTCCGGTTCCTTGAGAAATGCCAGCAGTTTTCCCACCTCGCGGAGCGCTTCCACCGATTCCGCTCCCATGCCCAGCGCCACCCGCTGCGGCGTGCCGAACAGATTGCCCAGGAGGGGAATATCGGAGCCTTTCGGATTTTCGAACAGCAGCGCCGGTCCCCCGGCCTTCAGGGTGCGGTCGCAGATCTCGGTGATCTCCAGCCGGGGATCGACCTCCAAAGCGATGCGTTTGAGCTGGCCGCGTCGTTCCAGCAGCCGCAGAAAATCTCTCAGATCGTGGTAGTTCATGGGCGCCATTGTAGCATTCCCTACGTTCGTCTCTTTCTGCCGTTGGGGGGGGAGAAAGTGGTCGCCAGGACGAAATACAGCAGATCCCCCGTCACCGTGACTACCCGCAGCAACAGCGCGATCAACGCGGCGGGGGCGGTGGGCAGCAGCGGTTGCAGGGTCAGGACGATCACTCCCTCGCGGATCCCGACACCCGATGGCGCGCCGGGGGTGACGAAACCGGCCAGCCAGGAAAGGGCGAAGATGGCGCTCAGCCGAACCACGACCGCAGGCTCCAGTGCCCGGGGGCTGAATGCGTATCCCAGCGCCACCAGCAGGGCGCCGGAGAGGGCGAAGAACAGCAGGTGAAACCCCCATGCCTGGAACCAGCCCAGCACCACGCGGCGGTTGAGGAGCCGGGGCCAGCGCCGGCGTATCTGCCGCTGCGCCACCCAGGCCAGCAACAGGGCCAGCCCGGCCGGTATCCCCAGGACCCAGGGCGGGAAGTCGCGGGAGGCGAGTATTCCGGCATCGAGGGACAGGGGCAGCGCCAGCACCAGCGAGGCGGCGCCGAGGGCGGAGAATTCATACAAGGTGGAGGCGGCGAGAACACCGTGGGGGATCCCCGCGCGGTTTCCCAGCATTTGCCGTCCCACCACATGGAAGATGTTGCCGGGCAGATATTTTCCCAGCTGGCTTTGGGCGTAGAGGGACTGGACCTTTCGCCAGCGGAGCGTGGGCGCGCCCAGACCCTCGAGGATGCGTTGCCAGGCCAGTCCCAGAAACACGCACGCCACCGCGTAGCCGCCACAGGCCGCCGCGAGAATGGCCATTTCCCGGCTTCCGGGTCGCCATTGGCGGATGGTCTGCCATTCGCCCTGCAGCCGGCTGGCGACGTAATAGAGCGACAGCGCCACCAGCAGCCATCCGGCCCAGTGGGTGAGCTGCTTCAGCCGCTTCACGAACCCTGGCGCTTCGACCGGCCGAGGACGAGGGTCCAGGGGAGGGGGGCGCGCACGGTCATGAGATCGAACTCGGTGGAGACGAATCGCAGAAAGGCGCGCTGTGACCAATGCTGGAGATGGCCGGGGCTGTTGCCCCAGGATCGCACGTGCGCTCCCCGGAGGAAATTCAGAATTCGCCACAAGGGTTCTCTCGGTACGCTCATCAAGGCATAGGGTCTGGCGGCCTGGGCCAGCCGCGCCAGGCCCCGGGCCGGGTCGTCCAGGTGTTCCAGCACCTCGCAACACACCACCAGTTCGCCGTTGTGGGTCTGCGGGTCGAGATCGTAGAGGTTGAGGGGCTCGAAGCGCACCCGGGGGGAATCCACACGATTGCGGGCGATATCGACGATGGTGGCCGAAAGGTCGGTGGCGGTGATTTCCGCCCCGGTGCGATCCAGCAGGCACCGGGTGATGTGGCCTTCGCCGCATCCCACTTCCAGGATCGAGGCGGGATCGACGGAAGCGGCCAGGTCGCCCACGGCTTGCTCGAAGTGTCTGAGCAGGGCTCTGGCCAGCGGGTTTTTGGTTTCGTATTTGTCCGAGCCGGTGCCGACCACGATGCCGTTTTCGATCAGCGGCGCCTTACGCGGTTTCATCGTCCGCCTCCCTTCCCGCGGTTTCCACCACCGCGCAAGCCGGTGGGCGCCGGCTGGCGTGGTGGGTGATCAACTCCGCCAACAGGCCGACCGAGATCAACTGGATCGACAGAATGACCAGCAGGATGCCGACGAAGAACAGCGGCCGGTTGCCGATCGGCCCCATTCCGGAAAACCACAGGATGGCCAGGTAGGCCAGAATGATGCCGCCCAGGAGTCCGAACACCAGACCCAGTCCACCGAAAAGATGGCCCGGTTTGTGGCGGTAGCGGGTGGTCGCCAGCACCGTCAGAAGGTCGAGGAATCCCCGGGCGTAGCGTTCCCAGCCGTATTTGGAGCTGCCGTGCATCCGCGGATGGTGCCGGACCGGAATCTCCCCGATGCGAAATCCCATGTCGTGGGCCAGAACCGGCACGTAACGGTGCAGTTCGCCGTAGATGCGGATGTTCTGCAATACTTCACGGCGGTAGGCCTTGAAACCGCAATTGAAGTCGTGCAGCGGCACCCCGCTGAGCCAGGCGGTGACCTTGTTGAACAGTTTGGAGGGCAGGGTCTTGGAGAGGGGGTCCCGGCGCTTCTGTTTCCACCCGGAAACCAGGTCGTAACCCTGCTCCAGTTTCTCCAGAAAGGCGGGGATTTCTTCCGGGTCGTCCTGAAGATCGGCGTCCAGGGTGAAAACGATGTCGCCCCCGCTGGCCTCGAACCCCATCGCCAGGGCGAACGCCTTGCCGAAATTGCGCCGCAACCGCAGCGCCTTCACTGTCTCGGGTTGCCGGCGGGCCAGAGACCGCATGATTTCCCAGGAGCGGTCGCGGCTGCCGTCGTCGACGAAGACGATCTCGAAGCGGTATCGGGGAAGCTTTGCCATCACGGCGTGAATTCTTTGGCTCAGCGCTTCCAGAGAGCCGGCCTCGTCCTTGACGGGGATGACGAAACTGATCAAGGTGTTCATTCTGTATGCGTAACCTCGGAGTTGGAGTTTTCCCGTGCCAGCGGAGGCACCGGAAGGGTTTGGTTCAATGGATGCCAAGTGTCGCCGATTCTGGCCCAGGCGCGCAACCGCAGGTCGCCCGGCTGGATGCGGGCATAGCCCTCCCAGCCGCTGGCGGTTTCTTCGATCCGCAGGTGTCTGGCGACGTCAGGGCGCGGAAAGCCGCCAATGGCGATTCCCCGCACGATGCCGTCCTGGTTGGTGAGGGCGATGCAGCGGATCTCTCCCGCCCGGCTGTAGGCCCAACCGTGTACCTTGACGGTTTTGGGAAACAGTCTTCGCGCTTGGTCGAAAACCCCCCGGATCCGGCCGTCAGAGAGGGGCGTGGCGCCCGGCTCGATCCGCTCTCCCCTTTCCGGGCAGGCGGCGAAGGTGCCGTCGAAGGGGACGTGGCCGTTGGCTTTTAGAATGGCCATGAAGTGTTCCAGGGTGTTTCTCTGCCGGGGACCGTTGACGACAGGGGTGACGGCCTTGTGCAGGAGGGGGTAATCGAAGGCCCCGGTATAAAGCGAGACCAGGGCGAGGGGTTTGAGGGTGCTGCGGTGCATGAAGTGCAGGGTGGCGGGCCGGCTGCTCGTCCAGGCGCCAGATCCCAGCAGCAGAACGCATGTCGCTATGAGTGGGGGGGTTGCCTTGGAGAAAGAAGGGGTGCTGCGCAAATGGAGCCACGCGGTGAAGGTCAATCCCAGCCAGAACAATGCCGGCAGGGAGGCGTAGCGGGATGACAACGCCTGCTCCAACCCGAAGCCGGAACGGGCGATGGCGGCCATGACGCCGTTGCACAGCCCATATGCCTGAAGCATGACCCACGGAGCCGCGGCCGCCCGGAGAGGCGGCTTGCTCTTCAGGGTGAGGAGCCAAAGCAGGCCGCCGATCCCTGCTGCAACGCCCCCCAGCCAGGCGGCATGGGGCAAGGTGTTGGCGCTCAGCCCGCCGACGAAGATCAGGGCGTATTTGAGGATTGTGGCGGGGTCGTGCTGGAGAGCCGGATGATGGGAGGGGGTATGATATTGATGCAGGTAAAGGCCGATGGCGAAAATTCCCAGCGCCAGAATGAAAGCGACCTTGCGCCAGGATTGACCGCTCAGCCATGCGCCCACCACCATCGCCGGCCAGATGGCCAGGGCGGTGCTGTAGGTGAATATCCCTATGGTGGCCATGAGGCAGGCGCTGACAGGGCGGTGACGCAGCAGCAGATAAAAGGCGGCGATGGCGCACAGGTTGGCGCCGATCCAGGCCACACCGCTCATTCCCATCATCCAGTTGTGGACGGCGCGGGGGGTGAACACAAAAATGGAGATGGTCAATAACGCCAGCGGCCACTCTTGCCGGGAAAAGCCGCGTTTTGCAAAGCGATACAACAAACCGGCCTGCCCGGCCGCGAAAAGGAAAGCGAATGCGCCAAGCATCCGGTTGTCGCCGCCGCTCAGCCAGACGTTGAGGGCGTAGAACATTTTCGGCAACAGCACGATGTGTTCGTTGGCCGAAGGGGACAACCAAAGATTCAGGTGGGAGGTGAAGCCGCCTGCATCCAGAATCGTGGAAAGGTAGGTCCAATAGTCATTGTCCGGCAAAGAGCCGGAGCTCCAGATCAGCCATAGGATGAAGAGAGGAGGGGCGGAAGCAGGCAACAGAAATAATTTGTCAAATTGGGTGAAAGCACGAGGATATGCGGTCGTCATTGGGAAAGAGCGCCGATTTAAAGTTGAGAAAGCATACTCTTTTTTCTTTTTTGCTTCCTGTAAACGTTGGCGATCGGTGCTAAAATGCAGTGGTTTCATATAGGATATGGGGCTTTGATCGGGAAGGGGAGATGGTGAGAAACAGATGCGCATTGCTTTTTGTGGTGCTTGCCGCTTTGTGGTTGGTCGGCTGTGAGGATATCCGCAAATCTCCCGGGGAGATCGTGTCGGAAAGGGCGAAAGCCAGGTGGGACGCCTTGATCCGGGGGGATCTGCAAACCGCTTATGATTACCTTTCACCAGGCTATCGCCAGTCCACTCCCTTTGAACGTTATCGTCGTAAAATCCGGGGGGTGGGGTTATGGCGGAAGGCCCGTGTGGAAAGGGTCGAATGTGATGAGGCGGAAGTGTGCAAGGTGCTGGTTATGGTCGATGTTCACCTGGTGATTCCTCGATCCGGCGGCGAGCCGATCGAATCGACAAACCCTGTGTACGAGCGATGGATATACTCCGAGGGTCAGTGGTGGTATGTGCCTGACCGTTAATATGTGTTGTCTTTTTGCAACATTTATGCGTGGGTGCGGTCGCGGGGCGGACCAATGAGGGGGTGGGTTTCTTCGGTTTGTTGGCGTCGTGGTCACGGGACTGGTGTCTTTCGTTTCGGCTGTCCATAGCATGAATTCTGTTGATGACCGGTTCGTCTTGCCGTTGCCGGAGTTTTCTTTAATTCGCTTTTTTGCTGAAAATTTGTTGTTTTTTGGTTGCCTTTTGCTTCGGCTGTGCTAGCATTGATCTCTGAGAGAAGAACGGTGTCATCTTACAAACAGTGTGAAGGGATAGAGAGGGTGTTCGTTTGCTCTGCGCGGCTGAGGCCCGGAGTGTGGATTTCTGTCTTGCGCGGGTGTCCCAAAGGATTTACCCTTTACCGTCAACGATGCGGGCGCGGTCCGCCTTCGCTTCCCGGGACAAGGAGGTGTGCCGGGGTGCAGGGATGGGCCGGGCAGTGTAATAAATGGCCGTTTGTTTTCAACCTTTAAAAAACAAGGAGACTTTTATGAAGTTCAAAATGTCTAAATTGGCCGTCGCGATGGTGGCCGCAGGTGCTGTCGGTAGCGCGTCGGCAGTATCGGTCAACCCTGATGGGACAGGACAGGTATTGATCTTCCCTTATTACAATGTCAACAATGGCTTTGTGACCAATGTGGAAATCATCAATACCAAGGACGAGTATAAAATCGTCAAGGTACGCTTGCGCGAAGGCGGCAACTCCCAGGACGTGCTCGACTTCAATATCTATCTTTCCCCTTACGATGTCTGGAAAGGCGTCATTCGTCCGGTGGAGCGCACCGAGAATGGCGAAAAGGTCACGCGCGCCAATATCGTGAGTGCCGATACGACCTGTACCCTGCCGATGAACAACAAGGCCCTGACCATCAATGGTGTGGGTGGGCTGAAGCTGAACAGCACCGGTTGGGACATGAATGTGATCTACCCCGATGTAACGGACGCCGATGCGCGTGAAGGGTACATCGAAGTGATCGAGATGGGCGTTATCGACAAAGACACTTATATCGATCTCGATGGCGATGGCGCCACGGACGATGTGAGCGATGGTGGCGCGGTTCAGATCACCAACGCGGTCAAGCACGTGGATGGGGTGCCGCCCAACTGCGAGGCTATCGAAGCCGCCTGGAACAATGGAACCACCATCGGTTCCCAGCCTTCCGGTGCTCAGGTACCGAACTGGGGTACTTACTCTCCTAATGGTTACGTTTATGTGGGGGATGCCGATCCGGAAGCGGCGCTGATGGCGCCTACGGGTGGGCTGTACGGTTTTGAAGTGCTGTTGAATACCCAGCAGGGTGCTGCGTTCATTGCTGACGCTACGGGGATCGACCACTATTCCACGGTCAGCCAGCATTACCGCTCCGATGATCCGATGCATTTCCTGCAGCCGTCTCTGGCTTCCGGGGATGTCAGCAGTGTCATGATTCCGGTTCCGGATCAGGATGGCGCGGTGATCATGAGCGGCATCGACACCACGGTGGATGCGACCCTGAACGATGGCGACGACAACACCCCCTGGTCGGGTAACAATCCTTTGCCGATGGCGATGGCTCTGCAGGCCACGTCGGTCGCGAACAGCTATTTCGTGAACCCTGATTTCGATGGGGCGACCGAGTGGGTTCTGACCTTCCCCATGAAGAAGCACGGAATCTTCAATGGGCAATATGCCAATGGAGCGCTCTTGTTCGATTCGGCGACCGGCGATTATTCCTGCAGCGACAAGGATCAGGATGGCAACCCGGTGGGTGCCCCGGTCACTTCAAGCACTCCTGGAACCGAAGGGACGAATGTATGTTTTGCGGGGCGTGACAAGGATGCTGTCATCAGCGTGACGGTGTATGACCGGGAGGAAGGTACCATCACTCCTGAGAGCCCTGACTTTACCGTGTCTCCGGTCATCAATCCGGAATCTCCGCAAATCATTCTGAAGCGTGAAGTCAATGTGGTGAGTTTCTCGGAGACGGGCAGCTCGATTCTCGGGGCGACCGAAGTGACCAATCTGAGCCCTGGTGAAGAATTCAAGGCAGGTTGGGCGAACATCATGTTCGATGGCAAGTATTGCCTGAAGAACGCTCAACTGACTTCGAGTTCGAATCCGCCGGATGTGAATTTCCTGAGCACCGACTATGCGGACTTTTGTGGTATTCCCGTCGTCGGTTTCGGCGCGATGCAGGGGCGGGACTTCAGTGTCCAGGAAGGTGCTTACTTCGGGGAAACCACGGAACATCGCTTCATGCGTAATCTGACCCCCACGGCTACGCCGTAAGCATACCTTGTAACGATGCAAGGTCGGAGGCGGGCAATTTGCCCGCCTCTTCCTTTTGGAGAGGTGAAAAACCGACTTGGGGGAACATGAAGAGAAAACTTTCATTTTTTCTGGCGTGTGTCGTTCTTGCCGCCCAGGTGGGCGCGAAAGAATGGTCGAAGACGGTGATAGGTGACGATGAGATCGGCGTATCCCTGGGACGGCTTGAGGTGGAGTTGACGAAGGCGCCGCCTGATGCTCAGATGAAATTGCTGAACGATCCCGAGCGGTTGCGTAAAGTGTTGGGACAGATGTACCTGGCCCGGATTCTGGCCAACGAGGCTGTGGATCGGGGGCTGGATAAAGATCCGCTGTTGCGGTTGCGTGTGGAAAGCTATCGGGAGGGATTGCTGGCCAAGGCCAGACTGCGTCAGATACGCGATGAACCTGTCCCTGACATGACCAAGGCGGCCCAGGAGTATTACCGCGCGCATCTGGATGAATTCATGTCGCCGGAACGCGTTGATTTTTCCCATATTCTTGTTCAATGGAAAGGTAAGGGAAGGACGCGGGAAGAAGCGATGGAACTGGCCGGAAAACTGCTTGCGAAAGTTCGGCAGGGTGAAGAGATTTCCGCGTTGGCGGACAAGTATTCTGATGATCCGTCCGTCAAAAAAAATCACGGGCATCTGGGCCCGCATACGCGGGCCACCTTGAAACCCGCTTTTGCCAAGGGAATCTTCGCTTTGCGCAAAGGAGAGTCCGGCTTGGTTGAAAGCCGGTTTGGCGTTCATGTTGTCAAAGTCCTGGACAAGGAACCGGCCCGGCAGTTGTCCTTCGAAGAGGTGAAAGAGAAAATTGTGGCCCGGATGGAGGCTGATATCAGGAAAGAACGGGTAAATGCCTATCTGGATCGATTGAAAAAACGTCCTCTGAAATTGAACAAGCCGGTTTTGGATGAATATATCAGGGAGAAAAAAGCCGAGCTTGGCTGGAAAGGTGAAAAAGAGGATATTCAAAATAAAAATTAGTAAATTTCCTTTTGTTTTGCGCGGTCGCTGTTCGGCCGATGTCTGTTGTTTTGAAAATATTGTTTGAAGGTTGGCGGTTGCGATGGGCATTGTTGCAACTGTTGCGAAGGAGCATTGCTTCCCGGACGCGCGGATCTGTTCTGGGGCTGGGGTGGTTGTTGCTCGAGCCTTTGTTTCTTTTCGCTTTATACACTTGGGTGTTCGGCCATCTGCTCAAGGTCCGGTTTGATGCCGGGGAGGGGCTGGGGGCGTTCGCGCTGTATCTTTGGTGCGGCTTGGTGCCTTACAACAGCTTTCAACAGGCCGTACAGGGCAGTGCAGGGGTGCTTGTGGGGAATCGTCCGCTATTGCTGCATACCAGATTTCCCGGCTGGATGCTTCCACTGGTGGAAGTGCTGGGAAGCGCGGTGAATGAAATTCTCGGGCTTTTCGTTCTGCTGCTGTTCGTCGGTTGGGAGCAGGGGGTGACTCCATGGATGGCGCTGATACCCCTGCTTGTTTTGGTGAGACTCCTGATCACGGGGGGCGTGGCATGGTTCACCAGCATACTGGCCGTTTTTCTCCCGGACTTTTCACAGCTACTGAGGATGCTTTTGACGCTGGTCTTTTTTGCCACGCCGATCATCTATCCTTCCAAGCTTATCCCCATGGAATGGAAGTGGTTGTTGACTTTCAATCCTTTCTACTGGCTTGTGTCCGGTTACAGATCCGTGATGCTTGAAGCGGCCATGCCTCCTCCGGGATTCTGGTGGACAGCCTTGGGAGGGGGGCTGGGTTCGATGCTTGGTGTGGCATTCTTCAATCGCGCCCTCGGCAGGGCCAAAGATTTCCTATGACCGCGGCCCTCAATGCCTGGAATCTGGGCAAGGTCTACCGGCTTTACAATCGTCCCCTGGACAGTCTTCTGGAAATGCTGTTTCGCCGCCGCCGCCACACCCCTTTCCATGCCTTGGAAGATGTGTCGTTTCAACTCGATTTCGGCGAGACGCTGGGTATTGTGGGGGACAATGGCGCGGGAAAGAGCACGCTGCTGAAAATCCTGGCGGGGACCATCGAGCCTTCAACGGGCAGGTTGGAGGTTCGTGGCCGGGTGGCGGCCATACTCGAACTGGGGGTTGGTTTCCATCCTGAATTCACGGGCCTGGAAAACCTGCGTCTTGGATGCGCGATGATGGGGCTGGACGAGTCCGAAACCGAGGAGCGCATTCCCCAGATCCTGGAATTCTCGGAATTGGGGGAGTTCATCCATCAGCCGCTCAAGACCTACTCATCCGGTATGTATGTGCGTCTGGCTTTTTCCCTGGTGACTTCCGTCGATCCCGATATTCTGATCATCGACGAGGCGCTGGCGGTGGGGGATGCCCATTTTCAGAAAAAATGCATGGACCGGATGACCGAATTCCGGCAGCAGGGCAAGGCACTTTTGTTCTGTTCCCACTCCCTATATCAGATACGTCATCTGTGCGACCGGGCGTTATGGATTGACCATGGCAGGGTGCGCCTTATGGGGCCGGTGGAAGAGGTGGTGGATGCCTATCAGGATCATGTCCGCCGGCAGGATCTCAGCCATCCGGCCAAGTCCACGGCGGTCGAACCCGCTCATGCCGGCCCCGAGGAAAAAATCGCCTGGATCACGGAGGTTCGATGGCTCGCTTCGCCTGCCGGCGAAGAGGGCGTGCCGGTCTTTTCTACTCATGATGCGCTCAGACTCGAGGTGGTGGCCGGGTTGGGCCGGGTGGAGGCGGATGACGTGCATATCGGCGTCGTGATCCGGCGCAACGACAGCGTCGCCTGCTTCGGCGCCAGCACCGAGGTCGATCGGGTACCATTGGCGATTCTCGAGAAGGGGCGGGTGGGCATCGTCTATGAGATTACTGATCTGCCCTTGTTGTCGGGAGAATATGGTTGTGATATCTACCTGCTCGACGCGACAGGCG
Organism: Methylothermaceae bacterium; assembly: GCA_026981855.1. Classification (GTDB taxonomy): domain Bacteria; phylum Pseudomonadota; class Gammaproteobacteria; order Methylococcales; family Methylothermaceae; genus Methylohalobius. The sequence goes on from JALSIB010000029.1 coordinate 63,711, forward strand.
TCCATATCTACGACTGTTGGCCTGCCTGTCTGAAATTCCGGGTCAGACAACCGGGCAAGGAGCTGGGAATGTGCTGGATGGAGCATCGATGGTTGCCGCCGCAGGGTTGATGGCGCGAAAACAGGGAAGGGCCGGGCTGCGTATGGCGCCCGTGGATTCCTCCCGGGACGTCCGGGTGCATGCATTGTTCGAAACCGTGTTTGGCGTCAGGAAGCCTGCCGCTTGGTGGCGATGGAAATATGGCGGGGGAAGGGGGCTGGCGATGGGGGGCTGGCGCGGTGATCGGCTCGTGGCCCATTACGCCGGTTTTCCGCGTCAGGTCCGCTGGTTTGGAAAAACGGTCGGCGCCTTGCAGGTGGGTGACGTGATGGTCGAACCCTCCTCGAGAGGTGGATTGACGCGCCGGGGCGCTTTTCAGCGTTGTGCCGCCGCCTTTCTGGAAACCTGGCTGGGGGAGGGAAAGCCTTACTGGTTGGGCTTCGGCTTTCCGCATCTGCGGGCCATGCTGGTCGCTGAGCGTCTGGGATTGTATGCCCGGGTCGACCGGATGAGTGAACTCCACTGGGCGCCTTTGCCGGATCGCCCTCTTTGGGGCAGCCGGGTGTTTGCCGTTCAACTTCGAAAGGATGCGGGTGTTTTGGAGCGCTTGTGGATCGAGATGCGGGAGAAGCTGGCGGATTCCATCGTCGGGGTGCGTGATCCCGCATACTTGTTGCACCGTTATGGCCATCACCCCGAGCATGAATATCATTTGTTTCTGATCCAGCAGCGTTGGACCGGTCGCAAGCTGGGTGTGCTGGTGTTGCGCCGGGAGGGGGACCGATGCCTCTGGGTGGACTGGGTGGGGGACCCTTCCCATCTGGAAATGGCGGTTTTTCAAGCTAGGCGTCTGGCTTCGCGCTTCGGTGGGCATTTGTATACGTGGGCGAGCACGTGCCTGGCCCGGCGTCTGGCGCAGACGGAAGGGGAGGTGAAGCCGCTGGATGTCTATATTCCCACTTGTGCCTGGACGAAGGGCCCGGCTGCCGGGATGATACGCGACCGTTGGTGGTTGATGCCTGGCGATACCGATTTTTTCTGAAAACATGCCTTCGTTGTTGATTGTTACCCGCGAACGGTCCGATGACCGTCGTTATGGTCTGGGAAAGAGCCTGGATCCTGTCCTGCGGTCACTGCGGGATCAGGGCATGGAAATCCTCTATTTGTCCCAACAGGATGCCGGCGAGCGGGGGCGGCTGCTCCTGGCGCGCTTGCAGGGCCGGATCGTGCGATGGTTTGGCTGGATCTTCAGCGGCAGTGAGTTCGACGCTTTGGTGGGGGGGATCCTGGAACGCCTCAACATGGGACGTTTGGCCGCCAAAGTGGCCTTCGGTCGGCGACAGACCCACGTCCATTGCCACGATCCCATCATTGCCGCGGGCTACCAATGGTTCCGCTGGTATTACGGGGGGTACAAGGCCGGGAGGGTGCGTCATGGACTGACCCAGCACGGGTTCGGAAGCTATACCCAGGCTTTGCATGAGGATGGCGCGCGATTGAATGGCTGTCTGATGGCGTGGCTGCGCCGCTGGGAACGCAGGATTTTACAGCGGGCCGATTGGGTGTTGACGCCTACCGTCGCCAGCCTTGAACAATTGGCCCGTGATCTTGCCTGTTACCCTATCCCGCAGCACTGGCAGGTGATTCCTCATGCCCGTCCCGGGTTGACGCTGACATCCCGGGCCCAGGCGCGAAAAACGCTCGGATGGTCCGAAGACTGGTTCGTGGTGCTCGGGGTGGGGCGCAACGCGCCGCTCAAACGTTTCAGCGACCTCATCCAGGCCTGCGCCAGCTTTGACGAGGATTCTCTTCATCTGGTGCTACTGGGCCCCGGGGACGATCCTACGTTACGCCGGTTGGCCCGGGAAGCGGGATTGCCCGAACACCGGTTGCATCTGGAGGCGAGCCCCGAGGCCGGTATTTACTACAGCGGTGCCGATGTGTATGTCAGTACTTCTCTCACCGAATCGTTCGGATTGGCGAATCTGGAGGCGCTGGTCGCGGGACTGCCGGTGATCGCCACGGCCGTGGGAGGCGTGCCGGAAGTGGTGGGGGATGGGGGCTGGTTGATTCCTCCCCGTCAGCCCGCGGTACTGGCGGAAGTCATTGAAAAGTTGTGGGCCGACGGCGAACTTCGCGAGGATCTTTCCCGCCGCGCCGTAAACCGGGCCCGGGGATGGCCTGACGAACACGCTGTGGCGGCTCGATACCTGGCGCTTTATCGGGAAGGAAAGGCCGGCGAAGGGGGGCAGTGGAAGATGCCGCAGAGAAAGAAGATGGAAAAGGATCGAATGGAAGATCTGTCCGTCTATCCATTGCCCCGGCCTTTGAGTCTGTCTGGCGATCTGCGGGTCTTGGTGTTTGCGCCCCATCCGGACGATGAAACCCTGGGCGTGGGGGGAATGTTGGCGGGACTGGCGGAGATGGGCGCGCGGGTGAAACTCGTGGTGGTGACCGAAGGGGAAAGAGGTGACCCGGCGCGCAGGTTTCAAGCCCCGACAGTCCGGGTGAGGCAAGAGGAATTGCGGCAGGCGCTGGCGATCCTGGGGATCGATGAATACGTGCAGTGGAAGTTGCCCGATGGCGAATGTGTGGACGATGCGTCTTTGCGCGGGCGGATACAGGCTGAAATTCATGCCGGGCGGCCCGATTGGCTGCTGGTCCCTTCTCCCCTGGAGATTCACCGCGATCATGTGGCGGTGGCCGGGGCGGTGACCCATGCCTGGCGGCGGTTGGGCACGCCGGGGCGGTTGTTTTATTACGAAGTGAGCCAGCCTGTCGCCGCGACCCACGTGGTGGACGTGACGCCGTGGCAGAAGCGGAAACTCCAGGCATTGCAATGTTACCGCCTGCCCTTGAGCTACTGTGACTATTCCACCCTGTCCACTTCTTTGATGGCCTATCGGGCCCGATGTCTGGCGCCTGGCGCGGAGTCTGTGGAAGCCCTTCTGGAAATGAAGCCAAAGGAAAGCGGTCGCTTGATGCGGTCCATGGCTTCGTTACGCCGTCACATGGAGCCCTGAATGACCTCGTCGAAGCACCTCGATCATGAATGGCTGCCGGCTTTCATCGGCGGTTTTCGAAGCGGTTCCACGCTATTGGTCAATCTGCTGGGATTTCATCCCCGCTTGACGCCCTGGTTCGAAACCAAGGAATTCTGTGAATCCCTGCGCTGGCTCAGGGTTCTGGAAAACCCCGGGGCGCGGGCCGGGGAGGAATCGTTGATTCAGCCGCGGGCACCGGCGGGTTTTTCCCTGGATGCGGTCGCGGCGAGGATGCGCTGGCACATAAGCCATAACGATCGACGCCTGAAGAAACAGGTGGCGGACGGGAAGCGGAGCCATGAACGCTATCCCTTCGGGGGGGACCATATTCTCTATTCCCTTTCGGAAGCCGGGCGTGCGTTGAATCACTGGCTGGCGCTGCTTGGCGACGATTGCTCCCCCCCTTCCGTCGCCCGGGCGACGGGGGAAATGATCACCGCTCTGGGGCGGCGGCAGGTCGCTCTGGCGGGACGGAATTACTGGATCAATAAGACCCCGGAGATACCACGCTTCGGCCGGGAGCTTCGCTCGTGCCTGGGTGATTGCCGGATCGTTCTGATGGTGCGTAACGGTTGGGACGTGGTGGATTCGGCTTTGGCATTGCAATGGGGGCAGGTGGAGGAACTGGCCTGGTGGTGGCGGGGGCTGATTGAACAAAGCCGGGATGCGGCCAAACCCGGGTTATATCTCGAGGTGCGTTATGAGGAGCTGGTCAGCCGGCCGGTTGAAACCCTCGACCGGGTTCTGGAGTTTATCGGGGTGCGGCCTGTGGGCGGGCAGGTGTATCGGAATTACCTCTCGTCCGGCGGCGCTCCGCTGGCCTTGAGGTCTCGGCGTGACGGGGGCAGGTCGGGGTTGCGCGCCCGCTTCGAGCGGGTCGCCGGGCGATTGATGGCTGAATTGGGATATGACTGACCACTCTGTGGGATTTCCATGAAAGACGAACAAACGGTGAAAGTGAACACGCCTTTGGTCTCGGTTATCGTCCGCACCAAAGATCGTCCCGAAGCACTGGTCAAAGCCCTCGATTCCCTGGCCGCTCAAGCCTGCCCGAATCTCGAGGTGATCGTCGTCAACGACGGGGGGCGTGATGTGGCGAAGCAGCTCGAAAGCCTGCGCAGCCGCTTCGCCTGCCTGGAATACATCGATCTGCAGCCGGGGCGGGGGCGTTCCGCCGCGGGGAATGTGGGGTTGGAAAAGGCCAGGGGAAAATATCTGGGTTTTTTGGACGATGACGACTGGTTGTTGCCCGGGCATTTTTCCCTGTTGCTGGATGCCCTGGAGAAGGGGACCGATCGGGCCGCCTATAGCGGGATACAGTGCGTGCGGCTGGAAAAGGGCCGGTGGCGGAAGCTTCACGTCTACAACGAACCCTACGATCCCCTGAAACTGTTGACCCGGAACTTCCTGCCGATCCATTCGGTGTTGTTCGATCGCTCTCTGGTGGCCGAAGGATGCCGGATGGACGAGAACCTGGAACGTTACGAGGATTGGGATTTCTGGCTCCAGGTGGCTGAAAGAACTGGCTTTATCCATGTGGACCGGATCACCGGATGTTACCGGGTCGGGGATGGGGCCGGGTTCGGGTTCGAAACCGGCCGTCAGGAGCAGTTCGAGGCGCAGAAGGTTCTATACCGTAAATGGCGGCGGCGTTGGCCGGACGAGGTTCTGGTCCGATTGATCCAATATGCCCGGGATGGGATCGACCAGCCCTTGAAAGAATCTCATCTGGCCAATCTGGAGAAACTGCTGCGGGAGAAAGACAGGGCCCTGGCTGGGCAACAGATTCATTTGTCCAATCTGGAGCGTTTGCTGGAGGAAAAGGACCGGGCGCTCGAGTCGCGGCGGGCGCATGTGGCGAATCTGGAGCGTCTGCTGGAGGAAAGGGACCGGGCGCTCGAGTCACAGCGGGCGCATGTGGCGAATCTGGAACGGCTGGTGGCGGAAAGAGAGCGTGCTTACGCCGCCCAGCAGGTGCATGTGGCCAATCTCGAGACCTTGCTCGAAGAGGCCAGACAACATGGCCGGGAACTGGAAGCGCATCACCGGCGTCAGCTCGAGGCGTTACGGCAGGAGGTCCGGCACTGGCGGGCGGCGCATCGGGAAGTTCTCCAATCCACCAGTTGGCGTGTCTCGGCGCCGGTCAGGGTGGCGGGCAGGGCGCTTCGAAGATTGAAGTATTGGGGACGCCGACGTACCTTGAAGCCGGACCTGAAGCCGCTCCATCAGCTGAGAGCGCTGCCTTGCGGTGGATTCGAGTCCCTGGGCCCCGATCCCCACTTCTCCCTGGAATTTCCCGCCGGACGCTGTCCCGAGCGCTGGATTGCCGTTTCCGCCCGGATCGAGGGCGATCCTGCCGCCGAGCCGGAAATCTATTTCGATTCAGGAGGGGGATTCGACGAACGGCGCAAATTCGTCCTCGATCACGTCGGCGGGTCGCGCTTCCAGGCCTTGGTGCGCCTGCCCGAAGGGGTGCAGCGGCTGCGGTTCGACCCCCTCCCTGTGCGGGGAAAGCTCGAGCGGGTTTCGCTCACCGTGGTGGAAATCGGGCCGCCGGAAGCGTGGGGGCGGCTCGTCCTGGCCGCCGTGGCCGGCTTGCTTGCCGATCCCGCAGACTGGCTGGACGGGCTTCGGGAAATGCGGCGTGTCTGGCGGCAAGGGGGCTGGGCGGGGCTTCGGCTGGCGCTGGCGGGCCTTCCCTGCCCGGCGGAGGAAACGGCCGATTATCCCGCTTGGTTCGAGCGCCACGGCCGCTTGAGCCGGTCCGACCGGCGGGCGATCATCCGTCACTTGCGGTCGCTTCCCAGGCGGCCGCGGATCTCCGTGTTGATGCCGGTCCACGATCCCGACGAGCGCTGGCTGCGGGCGGCGATCGAATCGGTGCGCCGCCAGCTTTATCCCCAATGGGAACTTTGTATCGCCGACGACGCTTCCACCCGTCCTTACGTGCGCCGGATACTTGAGGAATACCGGGCGCGGGACGACAGGATCAAGGTGTGTTACCGCCCGATCAACGGTCATATCTCGGCGGCCTCCAACGATGCCCTGAACATGGCGAGCGGCGAATACGTGGCCCTGCTCGATCACGACGACGAGCTGGCCGAGCACGCCCTGTATCTGATGGCCGTGGAGATCGGGCGCCATCCCGAGGCGGTACTTTTCTACAGCGACGAGGACAAGATCGACGAAACGGGGAGACATTTCGATCCCTATTTCAAACCCGACTGGAATCCCCTGCTGCTCCTGGGCCAGAACTACCTCAATCATCTCACGGTGTATCGTACCGAGGCGGTGCGCCGCGCCGGCGGTTTCCGGGAGGGATTCGAGGGCAGCCAGGACTGGGATCTGGCCTTGCGGGTCAGCGAGTCGTTGAAGCCTCGGCAGGTCCGCCATCTGCCTTTCGTTCTCTACCACTGGCGGGCGGCGGCAGGTTCCACCGCCAGGTCGCCGGAAGAAAAGGGCTACACCGGCGAGACGGCCGTGCGGGCGGTGTCGCAGCATCTCGAGCGATTGAAGCGTCCCGCCAGGGTGACGCCTTTGCCTGGCGGACATTGCCGGGTGCGTTTCCAGCTGGCGCACAGCCCGCCCCCCGTGAGCCTGATCATTCCCACCCATGACGGCCACGCGCTGCTGCACCGCTGCGTCGAAACCCTGCTGGCGAAAACCGATTATCCCGACTACGAAGTGATTGTGATCGACAATCGCTCGCAGGATCCGAAGACTTTGTCCTATCTCGATGAACTGGCGGTCAGGGATCGCTTCCGGGTATTGCGTTACGACCGGCCGTTCAATTACTCGGCCATCAACAATTTCGCCGTCCGTCAGGCCCGGGGCGAGATCCTGGGATTTCTCAACAACGATCTGGAAATCCTGGAGGGTGGATGGTTGCGGGAGATGGTCTCCCATGCGGTTCAGCCCGAAAACGGTGCGGTGGGGGCGATGCTCTACTATCCGGACGCCCGTATCCAGCACGCTGGGATCGTGCTGGGCATGGGGGGGGTGGCCGGCCATGCCTGGGTGGGCTGTCCGAAGGGAACGCCGGGGCAGATGGGGCGGCTGCGGCTGGCGCAGCATCTGACCGCGGTGACCGCCGCTTGCCTTGTGGTCAGGCGCGAGGTGTTCGAGGAAGTGGGCGGATTCGACCAGCGGGGCCTCAAAGTGGCCTTCAACGACGTGGATCTGTGTCTGAAAATCCACGCGGCCGGTTACCGCAACGTCTGGACGCCGCTGGCAGAACTGAATCATCACGAGTCGGCCACCCGTGGCTACGAAGACACGCCGGAAAAGCAGCGCCGTTTCCGGCGCGAGATCGATCTGATGCAGCGGCGCTGGGGCGAGCTGCTGTATGCCGACCCGGCCTACAATCCCAACCTGACGCTGGAAAACTGCGATTTTTCCCTTGCTGTTTGTCCGAGGGTCGTAAAGCCATGGAAGTCGTGAAGGTGGTTCTCACACTGGACCGGATGGCGAGAGACCCCGGCCTCGGGGTGAGAGGGGGAACGATCCGCAGGAACCGCCCATGAGCATTCCCCCGGTGCTGCCGCGTGTCGGCCGTTACCTGGCCTTTATCCTCCTGTGTCCGCGCTTTCTGCTGCCCGGCCGTTGGCACTGGCTGCGCTATTACCCGCCGGTGGTTCCCGATGAGCTGCTGCTGAGCCGCTGGTCGGGCAGCGAATGGCCTGATTACCAGCGCTGGATCGACCGCAACGACCGCATGGATCTTCGCCGCTGGCGACGGCTCCATCAGAGGGCCCGCAGCAGGCCGCCCGCCGCCTCGATATCCATCGTCACACCGGTTTTCAATACCCCACCCGCGATTCTGCAGGAATGTATCCTCTCGGTCAGAATGCAGACTTCTCCCTACTGGGAGTGGATTCTCGTCGATGACGCTTCCGCAAGCCCCGAGACCCGCGCGGTGCTGGCCTCGCCTTTCGTCCGCGATCCCCGCATCCGGATATTCTCCACCGGCGGCGGCCGGCCGGCGGGTATCTCGGCTGCCACCAATCTGGGCATCGCCCGCGCCAGAGGCGAGTTCGTCGTCTTTCTCGATCACGACGACCGCCTGGCCCTGGAGACCGTCCAGGTGTTGGAAGAGACGCTGGCGGCCGATCCGGATCTGGACATCGTCTATTCCGACCGCGACATGTTGTCGCCCCAAGGCAGGCGCTATATGCATCTGATGAAGCCCGACTGGTCTCCCGAAACGCTCCTTTCCGGCAACTACGTCTTTCATCTGCTGTGTTATCGCAAGTCTCTGATCGGGCGGGTGGGTGGCCTGCGGGGGGAATACGACGGATCCCAGGACTACGACCTGATCCTGCGCTGCATGGAGCATACCGACAGGATCGCCCATGTTCGCCGGGTTTTGTATCACTGGCGTCAGCATCCGGCTTCGGTGTCTCTCGACGACGGCGCCAAGTCCTTCGCCTTCGACGCCGGCGTCCGGGCGCTGCGGGACGCCCTGCGGAGAAGGGGGATCGATGGCCGGGTCGAGGAGGAGGGGAACCTGTGGCGGGGGCATTATCGTGTCAGACTGCCGTTTCCGCCGCCCGCTGCGGCGGACAGGATCCTCCTGCCCCCGGAGTCTGGTGGACAGGGTTATGCCGTCCAGGTCCGGGCGGCGCGGTGCACCGGACGGCCTTACCTGCTGATTCGTGACGGCGAAGTGACGCCCGCCGATACCGGTGCGGAGCCTGAGTTGTTGAGCTGGCTGAGGCTCGAAAAGGTGGGGCTGGTGACGGGGAGAACGCTGGACGCCCGGGGGCGGAATGTCTATGCGGGGGCGGTGCTGACACGGCGGGGGACGTTGCTGCGGCCTTACCACGGCTTTCCCGCCGCAGAGCCGGGATATATGGCGGTGACCTCGATCGTGCGCAATCTCAGCGTCCCCGATCCTTTTTGCCTGGCGGTCCGGCGGGAATTGTGGGAGCGGCTGGGCGGGCTCGATCCGGCGTTTCAGAGCCCCTGGGCGATGCTGGATTTCGCGCTCAGGGCGCTGGCCTCCGGCTGGCGGATCGTGTACGTGCCGTCGGCGCGTTTCGAATGCCGGGAAGATCCCTGGGCGGGGCGTTTCCCGGAGCGCGACAGGGCGGTGTTCGCCAGCCGCTGGCGGGCCTGGCTTCGGCGCGGCGATCCCGCCTACAACCCCAATCTCTCGGAATCCAGCGACCGTTACGAGCTGGCGTTGGAAACGTCAACTCAGGGCGACCGTCCAAAGAGCCTGGATGAGGGATGATAGGCGCGGCCTTTCGCGCAGGCTGAGGGATTCGTTGTTGAGGAACAGCACCTGCCGTCCCAGCCGCGACAGGGCGGGAACGGGCCGGTAGTCCGATTGCAGAACCAGGTCGTAGGGCGGCTGCCTCCGCAGCCAAGCGCGCCATCGCCGCAGCCGGTTTGGCGGGCGTTTTTTCGAGGCGCCGGGCACCTCGTTCATCCAGGCGGCCTCGGTACCGTCGGGCGATAGCAGCAGATCGACCGTCAATCCCGGCCGGCTCAGGAGGGCGGGCAGGTCCAGGCCTTCGGTCGGCACCGTCCAGGGGATCAGGATTTTTCGGATTTCGGGCCGCGACAGAAGGGTTTCCAGTTCGCCCAAGGGCCGGTAGACCGGGTCCAGTTCGATGGCGCTTTTTCCTTTCACCCGCTTGCGGAAATCCTGCAGTGCCCGGCAATGGAGGCGGGAAAGATCCTGTTTGCCCAGCACCGCGTAGTAGAGGGCCTTGAGCTTGATCCAGCGCCGGGTTCTGGCCACCGACCCCGGCTCGCCGTGCTTTTCCAGCAGGTAGAGGACGTTGCGGTTGTCGTAGTACAGAATCCAGCTGGGCACCTTGGAGAGGGCGGACAGGTGCCAGATGAGCGAGTCCGCCGAGACGGCGACGCCATGGCCCAGCCGGGCGATACGAAGGCACCACTCCACGTCGTCGAAATGGATGAAGAAGTCGTCCCACAACCCGGCCTGGCGGGCCACCTCCGAGCGGATCAACAGCGAGGCGGCGGCCACGTAATCGACTTTCCGCCATTTCGGGCACCCGGGCAGGTGCCTGCCCAGGTCGATGTCCAACGTGCGCAGCCGTTCGAGCGGGAGGGATTTCCAGGCGGTGATCTCCTCCATGTGCCGGTGGAGCTTCAGCACCCCCCGGCGCCTGTCGAAAGACGCCCCCATTTCGTTGATCCGCCACGGGTAGTCGAGCTGCATCATGGTGGAGCCGGCGACCGCGAGATCCGGGTTGTCGCGCAGCAGCGCCACCAGGGCGGTGAGGGCGTTTCGATGCACCTGGACATCGTTGTCCAGCAACCAGAGAAAGTCGTAACGCCCTTCAGGCTGGGCGAAGGCCCATGCCAGGCCGGTGTTGAAACCTCCGGTCCCGCCCAGGTTTTCCCGGTTGCGCAGCAGGGTGATGTCTTTCCGTCCTGCCAGGGCCTCCACCGTGCCGTCGCTGCTGGCGTTGTCCACCACCAGGATGTCGAGCGACCGCCGGGGATAGTCGAGGGAGGACAGCGAGTCGAGGAGATCGAGCAGATAGCGTTTCTTGTTCCAGGTGACGATGATGACCAGGGTCTTGGGGGCGTCGTTCATGTCGCGGGGTGGTTCAGGCAAGTTTGAAGAGTTGGTGGAAGAGGCTGTTCTGGCGCCAGAAGGGCCTGGACTGGCGGCGGATCTCCGCTGGCAGGATCTGCCGCTCGACCGGCCGGGCGAAGGCGTCCCGGACCGCCCGCAGGTAGGTTTCCAGCTCGCCGAATTGCAGCGCCCGCGCCAGACCGATCAGAAGCCTGGAAACGAGGAGATAGCCGGCTTCCGGCTGAGGATAATGGCGGCGGATCAGCCACAGGGTGTTGCGGGTGGGGAAATACACCCGCCGCCAGCCGGGGCGCTGGCCCGGTGTGCCCCGGTGGACCACCCGGCAGTCGGGGCGATATTCGATCCGGTAGCCCTGTTGCCGGACCCGGAAGGCGACCTCGATTTCGTTCTGGTAGAGGAAGAAGTCTTCCGGATACCAGCCGGTGCGCTCGAACAACTCGCGGCGGATGGCGAAACCGCAGCCGATGAAGAAGGGCGAGGGACCGGCCACCGGTTTCTTCGGCAGGTGCCAACTCCATTGCGGCCGGCCGTCGGGGGTTTCGATATGGCAGGCGACGATGCCCAGACCGGGGTCCGTCTCCAGCGCTTCGATCACCCCGCCCAGGGTGGCGGTGTCGCGGGGGCAGGAGTCGTCGTCCAGTACCAGCAGGTATCGCCCGCGGGCGATCTTGAAGCCTTCGTTGTAGCCGGCGATGCCGAGGTTGCGATCCAGCAGCACGCTGCGGATGCCCCTTTGGCTCTCAAGGTATCGGGCGGTGCCGTCGCGGGAACCGTTGTCCACGGCGATGATTTCGCTGTCGTCGCGGTTTCCGCAAAGCGCCAGCAGCCGTTCCGTGGTCTGCCGCGTTTCGTGGAGGCGGTCGTAGTTGAGGAAGACGATACTCAGCAGGGGGATCCGGCTCATGCCCCGTTTCCGAACCGGTCCTGAAAGACCTCGAGGGCGCGGGCGACGATGTCGTCCATATCGAAATAACGGTATTCGGCCAGCCTCCCCACCAGGGTGAGGTTGGGGAAGCGGCGGGCGAATTCGGCGTAGCGCCGGTAGCGTTCCAGGTTTTCCTCCTGAAAGACGGGGTAATAGGGGATGTTGCGGCGGGCGTCGAGGCGGTCGTAGTCCTGGGGATACTCCCGGACGATGGTGGTGCCTGGAACCCGCTGACCGGTGATGTGCTTGAATTCGGTGATCCGGGTGAAGTCGTAGTCCTGCGGATAATTGACGGTGGTGACCTCCTGGAAGCGGTCGCCGGCGAGGTGTTCGAACTGGAATTTCAGCGACCGGTAGGGCAGTTCGCCGAAGCGGTGGTCGAACAGCTCGTCGATCATGCCGGTATGGATCAGCTGGCCCTCGAAAGGGTGGCCGAAGCATCGGATGCGGTGGCTGTCGGCATCGAGGCGGACGATCTCCCGGTAGTCGGTATTGAGCATCAGCTTGATGTCGGGGTGATCGATCAGGTTCTCGAACAGCCGCGTGTAACCGTGCCGGGGGATGACCTGGTACTTGTCCTGGAAGTAACGGTCGTCGCGGGAGACGAAGACCGGCACCCGGGCGGTGACTTCCGGCGAGATCTCCTCCGGGGAGCAGGCCCATTGCTTGACGGTGTAGTTGAGGAAGATCTTGTTATAGATGAAATCGGCCAGGTATTTGAGTTCCTCGTCCGCCTGTTTCCGAAGTTCCAGGATGGGGACCTTGACGTCGAAGCCGTAGTGCCCGATCAGCTTGTTTTCCAGCGATCGCGCCATTGAGGCGGGAAACACCCGGTGCAGGGAATCGAGATTGAAAGGCAACGGAATCTTCCGCCCGTCCACCACGGCGAGCACCCGGTGCTGATATTCGATCCAGTCGGTGAAGCGGCTGAGGTAATGGAAGACTTCGGCGTTGGAAGTGTGGAACAGGTGGGGACCGTATTTATGCACCAGTATCCCCTGGTCGTCGTAATGGTCGTAGCAGTTCCCGCCGATATGGCTCCGTTTTTCGATCAGTAGAATGTTTCCCTTGCGCCGGGAGGCCAGGCGTTCCGCCAGAACGCAGCCGGCGAATCCTGCGCCGACGATCACATAATCGAACATGGTGTTTTATGCTGTGGCAATGGTTTGTGGATTGGAATGTCGCAGGCGCGTTCCCGGCCGGAAAAGTATCGTAAGAGGGCCTGAGTCCGGCGGGCGCGGCAGAGGCCGTTGCGGTCGGTACATTGTCGAAGTTTCATCGCCGTTTGGCAAGGGACTTGCCACCTGTCACTTCTGTCGAAGGAGTCCTGGAAGGGTCCGTCAACGGCCGGGGAGGGCCGCGCCGGGCCTGAATTTACGGACGAATTTCGGTCCGGCGGACCCTTCCCGGACTCCGAAGAAGCAAACCGATAGATGGTGAGGGAAAGGGATCTGCGGATTTCCCGCCGCAACTTTTGTATGATTGAAGGCGTATGACCGTTTCCCGTCTGGTTGTCTCCATCGTCGTCCACCGTTCTCCGCTCAAGGAGCTGGAGCGTGCCTTGTCTTGCCTGCGCGTCGCCGGCGAAAAGCTGGTGCGGGCCGGAAAGGCGGCCGCCTTGAGCGTGGTGGTGGTGGACAACGATTCGGGGCCGGGGTATCGGCAGGCGCTGAGGGATCTGCTGGCGCGCCTCGAGCGGCGGGGAGTGCGCTGCCGTCTGGTGTGCAGTCCTGTCAATGAGGGGTATGGCCGCGGGCACAACCTGGTGGCGGCAGGGGAAGAGGATTTTCGGTTGATCCTGAATCCGGACGTGTTTCTGGAGCCTGACAGCCTGGTTCGGGGCATGGCGTTTCTGCAACGTCATCCCCGGGTGGGGCTGCTGGTTCCTCGGGTGGTTGGTGTCCAGGGCGGGCCGGAGTATCTCTGCAAGCGTTATCCCACTGTTGTAGTGTTGCTGCTGCGGGGGTTCGCGCCGGGTTGGGTCAGGGATTTGTTTCCAGGTTATCTGGAGAGATACGAGATGCGCGACCTGGATTGGGAGCGGCCGCGGTTCGATCTCGAGCTGGTCAGCGGTTGCTGTATGTTGATGCGCGGCCGGGTGTGGCGGGAAACGGGGGGATTCAGCCCCGATTACTTTCTCTATTTCGAGGATTTCGATCTGTCCCTGCGGGCGGCGCGGAAAACGCTGCTGGCCTACGCTCCCGACTTCCGTATCACCCATCTGGGTGGTGGAGCGGGACGCAAGGGGTGGCGTCACCGTTTTTGGTTCATCCGTTCCGCCTGGCGGTTTTTCAACAGGCACGGCTGGAAATGGTATTAGCCGTCGTCACTGGCCTGGGGGCGTTGGTGGCGTCCTGGTTGGCGGCGGGGTGGGTCTTGCGCCTGTCGGCGAACGGGAGGCTGATGGATATTCCCAATGCCCGCAGCGCCCATCAAACCCCGACGCCCCGGGGGGGCGGGATCGGGGTCGTCCTGGGATTCGGGTTGGCTTCGCTGGTTCTGTGGCGTTTCGGCTGGATCGCCACCGGTCCCTTGGCCGCCGTCGTGGGAGGAGGGATGGCGGTGGCGGGAATCGGCCTAGTGGACGATTTCGGCCATGTCGCCATCCGTTGGCGGCTTCTGGTCCAGGTGGGGGCGGTTTGTCTCGGTCTGGCCTTGCTGCTTCCTCCGGCCGCCGCCGCGTTCCCGGCCGGCTGGTTGCTGGCGGCGGTCGGTTGGGTGTGGCTGATCAATCTCTACAACTTCATGGACGGCATCGATGGCCTGGCGGCGGTCGAGGCGGTGACGGTGATGGTGGCGGCCGCCGTGATCCTGATTTCCACCCAGGCGTTCGGTCTGGCCGTGTGGGCGGGTACCCTGGCCGCGGCCTGTGCCGGTTTCCTGTTTTGGAACTGGCCGCCGGCGCGAATTTTCATGGGGGATGTGGGCAGTGGTTATCTGGGCTACGTGCTGGGCGTGCTGGCGTTGGCCGGCGGCGAAAGTGGCGCGATCAGTCCATGGAGCTGGGCGATCTTGCCGGCGGTATTCGTCAGCGATGCTACCCTCACCCTGTTGCGGCGGATGTGGCGGAGGGAACGCTGGTGGCGGCCCCACAGCGCCCATGCCTATCAACACCTCGCCAGGCGGTATGGGCACCGGGTGGTGACCTTGGCGGTGGCGGCGGTCAATCTGTTCTGGTTGTTGCCCTGGGCGTGGCTGGCGGCAAGCGATTCCGCCCGGGGCGGGCTGTGGCTGGCGCTGGCCTATGGGCCTTTGGTGGTCGTTGCGTTTCGGGCCGGGGCGGGATTGCCGCCGGCGGGGAGGAAATGAGCGTGATTTCGTTCCGGTGCGGGTATAATGGACCGGATCTGGACACAGGAAACAGTCATCATGGAAACCTTCAAAGGAACGACCATTCTGTCCGTCCGCCGCGCCGGCAAGGTGGTCATCGGGGGAGACGGGCAGGTCTCTCTGGGCAATACGGTGATGAAAGGCAATGCCCGCAAGATCCGCCGCCTGTATCATGACCGGGTGCTGGCCGGTTTCGCCGGCGCGACGGCCGACGCCTTCACCCTGTTCGAGCATTTCGAGGGCAAACTGGAGAAACATCGCGGTCATCTGATCCGCGCCGCGGTGGAAATGGCCAAGGACTGGCGCACCGACCGGGCCCTGCGGCGGTTGGAGGCGCTGCTGGCGATCGCTGATGCCAAGGCGTCGCTGATCCTCTCCGGAACCGGGGACGTGATCGAACCGGAAAACGATCTCATCGCCATCGGTTCCGGCGGTTTCTATGCCCTCTCCGCCGCCCGCGCGCTGTTGGAGAATACGGAACTGGGCGCCCGGGCGATCGTCGAAAAGTCCCTGCACATCGCCGGCGATATTTGCATCTACACCAACCACAACCTGACCCTGGAAGAGCTGGAGTCGGAAAAACCATGACCATGACCCCCCGCGAAATCGTCCACGAGCTGGACAAGCACATCATCGGCCAGGCCGACGCCAAGCGCGCGGTGGCCATCGCCCTGCGCAACCGCTGGCGCCGCAGCCAGGTGGACCCGGCGTTGCGCGAGGAGATCACGCCCAAGAACATCCTGATGATCGGTCCCACCGGTGTGGGCAAGACCGAGATCGCCCGCCGCCTGGCCAGGCTGGCGGGTGCCCCGTTCATCAAGGTGGAGGCGACCAAGTTCACCGAGGTCGGCTATGTGGGGCGCGATGTGGAATCCATCGTCCGCGATCTGGTGGAGGTGGCGGTGAAGATGACCCGCGAGAGAGAGATGGAAAAGGTCCGCACCCGCGCCGAGGAGGCCGCCGAGGAGCGGGTGCTCGACGTGCTGGTGCCGCCGCCCTCGAGCTGGTCCGAGCAGCAGGCGGCGGAGAAGGATTCACCGGCGCGCCAGCGGTTCCGGGACAAGCTCCGGGCCGGCCAGCTCGACGACATGGAAATAGAGATCGAGCTCCAGGCGCCCGCCCTGGGGGTGGAGATCATGGCTCCGCCCGGGATGGAGGAGATGACCAGCCAGCTTCAGGGGTTGTTCCAGAACATGGCCGCGGGCAAGACCAGACGCCGCAAGATGAAGATCAAAGACGCCCTGGAAGCCCTGCGGGACGAGGAGGCCGCCAAGCTGGTCAACGAGGAGGAGATCAAGCTGCGGGCGGTGGAGTCGGTGGAGCAAAGCGGCATCGTGTTTCTGGACGAGATCGACAAGATCTGCCGCCGTTCCGAAATGGGCGGCAATGCCGACGTGTCGCGGGAAGGGGTGCAGCGGGATCTGTTGCCGCTGGTGGAGGGCAGCACCGTGAGCACCAAATACGGAATGGTGAAGACCGACCACGTGCTCTTCATCGCCTCCGGCGCCTTTCATCTTGCCAAACCGGCGGATCTCATCCCCGAGCTCCAGGGGCGTTTCCCCATCCGGGTGGAGCTCGACGCCTTGTCGGTGGAGGATTTCATCCGCATTCTCACCGAACCGGACGCTTCCCTCACCGAACAGTACAAGGCCCTGATGGCCACGGAAGGGGTGAGACTGGATTTCACCGCCGACGGCCTGGCCCGTATCGCCGAAATCGCCTGGCAGGTCAACGAGACGGTGGAGAACATCGGCGCCAGGCGGCTGCATACGGTATTGGAGAAACTGCTGGAATCGGTTTCCTTCGAGGCTCCCGACCTGGGCGGGCAGACCCTGGAAATCGACGCCGCCTACGTGGACGCTCACCTGGGAGAACTGGCCCGGGACGAGGATCTGAGCCGCTATATATTGTGAGGCGACAGGTGCCGGTCCCCACTCAGATCAAACTCCATACCCGCTCGTGCCGTCTCGAGATCCGCTTCGAGGACGGTCTCCAGTGCCGCTTGCCCTTCGGTTATCTCCGGTCCCATTCCCCGGCGGCGGGCGAACACCCCCAGGATGCCGGGGACGTTCGGGTCACGGCCATCGAGCCGGTGGGCAATTACGCCGTCCGGCTGGTGTTCAGTGACGGCCACGACAGTGGCTTGTATACTTGGGACACGCTTTATCGACTGGCGAAAGCATTTTCCGCCCCACAGGATTCCTTATGAACGAGAGCAGACACGATAGCGATCAAACCACCCACTTCGGCTTCCGCCAAGTGCCCAAAAAGGAAAAGGCGCGGCTGGTGCGTAACGTTTTCGATTCGGTGGCCGATCAATACGATTTGATGAACGACATGATGTCGTTCGGGGTCCATCGCCTGTGGAAACGGCTGACGGTATTTTTGAGCCAGGTCCGCTACGGCGAACGGGTGCTCGACCTGGCGGGCGGTACCGGTGATCTGACCCGCCTGTTTCATCCGCGGGTGGGGGACAAGGGCGAGGTGATTCTGGCCGACATCAATGCGTCGATGTTGCGGCGCGGCCGCGACCGCCTGACCGACGAGGGATTGGTGGGCGGCGTCGGTTATGTCCAGGTGGATGCCCAGACGCTGCCGTTCGAGGACCAGTCGTTCGATTGCATTACCATCGGCTTCGGGCTGCGCAACGTCACCGACAAGGACAAGGCGCTGGCTTCCATGTACCGGGTGCTCAAGCCGGGCGGGCGGTTGCTGATCCTGGAATTTTCCAGGCCCACCAACGCGCTGTTCAGCCGGGTCTATGACCTCTATTCCTTCAAGTTGCTGCCGTTGATGGGCAAGCTGATCGCCGGGGATCCCGACAGCTATCGCTATCTGGCTGAATCGATCCGCATGCACCCGGATCAGGACACGCTCAAGGGGATGATGGCCAAGGCGGGCTTCGAGCGTATCGAGTACTTCAATCTGACCCAGGGCGTGGTCGCCATCCACCGGGGGTACAAGTTGTAGATGCTTGCCCGGGCCTTGTCTTCACGCACCGTCGAGATCGCCGTCGCCAGGCTCCTGGCGCTGGATCCGGGTCATGCCAGGCTGCTCGAGCCCATCGCCGGCAAGGTCATCGCGGTGGAGGTGCTGCCCTGGCGGGGGCGCTTCTGGTTCAGTCCCACCACCGATACTGTCCTGGTGCTCGCCGACTGTCCCGGTGAGCCGGATGTGGTGCTGCGGGGCTCCCCGCTGGGATTTGCCCGAATGATGATGAGTGGCCGGCCCCAGACCGAGCTGTTCCACGGCAGCGTGACGGTGGAAGGGGACATGGGGGTGGCGCGGCGGCTGCAGGAATTTCTCGACCGCCTCGATCTGGACTGGGAAAGCTGGTTGGCGGAGATGACCGGAAGGGAAGCGGCCGCCCGGGTCAAGGGCATCGTGGCATGGCACCGTCAGGCCTGGGAGACTTTCCAGCTGAATCTGGGCGAATTTCTCCAGGAAGAAACCCGGGCGCTGCCGGCGCCTCTGGAGGCCGAGGATCTGTACCGCCGGATCTCCGGGTTGCGTGACGGCGTGGAACGGCTGGAAGCGCGGGTGGAACGGCTGAAACGGCGATTGGAGGCATGAGGCCGAGGTTGCGGGAGTGGTCGCCGGGATGATGCCTTTTCGCTCCCTCTGGCGGCTGATCGGGATTCAGCGGATATTGCTGCGTCACGGCCTGGATGAGTTGATTCTGGGGCTGCCGTGGTTGAGACCGCTGCGCTTTCTGCGCTGGTTTTCCCCCAATACCTGGCGTATCCGCCACCGGGGCCCGCGGGGAGAGCGAATCCGGCTGGCCCTGGAGGAACTGGGTCCCATCTATGTCAAGTTCGGCCAGGCGGTATCGACCCGTCGCGACCTGCTTCCCGACGACATCGCCGACGAACTGGAGAAACTTCAGGACCGGGTGCCGCCTTTCGCGGGTGATGAGGCCAGGAAGATCGTGGCGCGGCAGTTGGGACAGCCCCTGGAACAGGTGTTTTCCGAGTTCGAAACCACCGCTCTGGCTTCCGCCTCGATCGCCCAGGTGCATGCGGCCCGGCTGAGAACCGGCGAGTCGGTGGTGGTCAAGGTGTTGCGTCCCGGCATAGAGTCCAGGATCCGGGAGGACGTGAGGCTGATGGCGCTGTTCGCGGGGCTTCTCGAGCGCTTCGTTCCCGAATCGCGGCGGTTGCGTCCGGTGGCGGTGGTGGCCGAGTTCGAGAAGACCATCCTGGACGAGCTGGACCTGGTGCGCGAGGCCGCCAATGCAGCCGAACTCCGGCGTCATTTCGAAGGTTCGGAAATGCTTTACGTGCCCAGGGTGTATTTCGACTGGACCCGCCCCAAAGTGCTGGTGGTCGAGCGCATTCACGGGATTCCTGTCACCGACAAGAAGGCGATGGTCCAGGCCGGGGTGGATCTGGAGCTGCTGGCCGAACGGGGGGTGGAGATTTTCTTCACCCAGGTGTTCCGGGACAATTTCTTCCACGCCGACATGCACCCCGGCAACATCTTCGTCGATCCGCATTCCCCCGCTCGCTACATGGCGGTGGACTTCGGCATCGTCGCCAGCCTGTCCGAGGCCGACCAGTTTTATCTGGCATCGAATCTGCTGGCTTTCTTCAATCGTGACTACCGCAAGGTGGCGGAGATGCACGTGGAATCGGGATGGGTGCCGGCCGATGTCCGGGTGGAGGAATTCGAGGGGGCCATCCGGGCGGTATGCGAGCCGATCTTCTCCAAGCCTCTGGGGGAGATTTCCTACGGACAGCTGTTGCTGCGGTTGTTTCAGACCGCGCGCCGTTTCCGCATGGAGGTGCAGCCCCAGCTGGTGTTACTGCAAAAGACCCTGTTGCAGATCGAGGGGCTGGGACGCCAGCTCTATCCCCAGCTGGATCTGTGGCAGACCGCCAAGCCTTATCTAGAGGAATGGTTCAGGCGCCGGGTGCATCCAAAGACCCTTTTCGCCAAGACCCGCGACCAGATTCCCTTGTGGGCCGAGCAGTTGCCCGAAGCGCCTGGCTGGGCGCTCAGGTTATTGGACGATGCCAGCAGGGGGCGGCTGGAGGTTCGATGGCGTTCCAGCGAACTGACCGCGTTGAAGGCGCAAATGCAGCGCAATCACCGCCGTACCGTGGCGGCGATCGGGGGTGGGGCCTCCCTGATTTCAGCCAGCGTGCTGCTGGGACTGGGGGTGGTCCAGCCGTTGACCCTGGGGTTGGCCGCCCTGGGTGGGGTGATGCTGGGCGGGGCCTGGTGGGGATCCCGATAACCGTTTTTTTTCGCTTCGGCGGGGTGAAAGGCCGGCGCACCCCGTGATTGAAACCTGGCTTCCCTGAAAAGGATTGCCCATGCTCAAACTCGTCGTTCGTTTCCTGCTGAAGGTGCTCTATCGGGTGGAACTTCACGGATTGGAGCACTACCGGGCCGTCAGCGGCAAGGTTCTGATCGTCGCCAATCACCAGTCGTTTCTCGATCCGGTGTTGCTCTGGGCCTTCCTCCCCGGCGATCCGGGCTTCGCCATCGACAGCCGGGTCGCGCGGCTGTGGTGGGTCCGGCCGTTTTTGCGGTTCGCCCGGGTGTTTCCACTCGACCCGCGCCAGAGCGGTTCCCTGAAGTCGTTGATCCGCCATTTGCAGGCGGGCCGCCGCGCCGTCATTTTTCCCGAGGGCAGGATCACGGTCACCGGCACTTTGATGAAGGTCTATGACGGCCCGGGCATGGTGGCGGACCGCTCTGGAGCGATGGTCCTGCCGGTGCGTATCGACGGCGCCCAGTTCACGCCTTTTTCCCGTCTCAAGGCACAACTTCGCTGGCGCTGGTTTCCCAGGATCCGGCTTCATGTGCTTCCCCCCAGGGACATCCGTCCCCCCGCCGCGGTGAAAGGGAGCGAAAGGCGCAAACTGGCCGGGTTGCGCCTGGCGGACTTGATGGCGGAAATGCTCCTTTTGACCAGCCCCGTGGGCAGAACCCTGTTCGCGGCCATACTGGACGCCCGCCATCTCCATGGAAGCGGGAAGAAGATCCTCGAGGACGGCGAGCGCAAGCCCCTGAGTTACAGTGCCCTGATCGCTTACAGCATCGTTTTGTCGCGGCAGGTGCGGCGTCACAGCGGGGAAGGCGAAACGGTCGGACTGCTTTTGCCGGGCGCCAATGTCACCGTGGCCCTGCTGCTGGGCTGCCAACTGGCGGGCAGGTTGCCGGCGATGCTCAATTATACGGCCGGCAGCCACGGGCTGCTGGGCGCCTGTTCCACCGGCAGGATCCGCACCGTCGTCACCTCCAGGCGCTTTGTCGCCATGGCTCAGCTGGAAGCGCACGTCGAAGCGTTGCGGGGGGACGGAATCCGTATCCATTTTGTCGAGGACTGGAAGCGGGAGGTGGGGCTGGTGCCGAGACTGTGGGCGATGGCGGCCGGCTTGAGTGCCAGGGCGTGGTATCGGCCTGACGAACAAGCGCCCCGCCGCCCCGCGGTGATGTTGTTCACCTCCGGTTCGGAGGGGGCTCCCAAGGCGGTTTTGCTGTCCCATCGCAACATTCTGAGCAACTGCGCCCAGTTGGGGGTGGTGGTGGATTTCAACGTTCGTGACGTGATTCTCAACGTCCTGCCGCTGTTTCATGTCTTCGGGCTGGGGCCGGGTCTCATGCTGCCGCTCATTTCCGGCATGCGCACCTTTCTTTATCCCAACCCGCTCCATTACAAGCTGATTCCGGAGCTGGCCTATGAAATCAATGCCACGGTATTGTTCGGAACCAACACCTTTCTGGCCGGCTATGCCCGGTATGCCCATCCTTATGATTTCTACAGTGTCCGTTATGTCTTTGCCGGGGCCGAGAAGTTGCAGGAGGAGGTGCGCCGCTTGTGGATGGAAAAGTTCGGAATCCGGATTCTGGAAGGGTATGGCGCCACCGAGACCAGTCCCGTTCTGGCGGTCAATACGCCCATGTTCCACCGTGCGGGGACGGTGGGCCGCTTTCTGCCCGGCGTTCGGTGGCGGCTGGAAAAGGTGGACGGTCTGGCCGAGGGGGGCAGGCTCCATGTAAAGGGGGAAAACATCATGCTGGGTTATTGTCTTCCCGACCGGCCCGGTACCCTGGTTCCGCCCCGTTCGCCGCTGGGGGAGGGGTGGTACGACACCGGCGATGTGGTCCGGATCAATGAGGAAGGGTTCGTGACCATCGTCGGCAGGCTCAAACGCTTCGCCAAAGTGGGGGGGGAAATGGTGCCGCTGACCGCCATCGAGAAGCTGGCGTTCCGGCTCTGGCCCGACCATCTGCACGCCGTGGTTTCATTGTCACACGCCCGCAAGGGTGAGGAAATCGTATTGGTGAGCGAATGCCGGCAGGTGGCGCTCGATCTGTTGAAACAGGCCGCCCGCGAGGCGGGCATGCCGGAGCTGTGGCTGCCGAGGCGGGTGCTGGCGATGGAGAAACTGCCTCTGCTCGGCAGCGGCAAGGTGGATTACGCGAGGATCGAGGGGTGGGCGGTGGCGCATTCCCCACCGCCCTGACGACATTTCAAGGGTTCGCCGCTTCTTTCGGGTAAGGCGGGGTGTCGGAGGGCGGGGATGGGGAAGCCTGGCCTGCCGGAGGCGGGGCGGTTGGATATTCTTCGGTTTGATAGAGTTCCCGCAGCCGCTGTTTGAATTCCTTGGTGATATCGAAGGCGTCGCGGCGATTTTCCACGACTCTGGGAGTGATCAGAACCACCAATTCAGTGCGCTTGAAGGTATCGTTGGTGGTGCCGAAGAGATGTCCGATCCACGGTATCCTATACAAAATGGGAATACCGCTGACGTTTTCTGATCGGTTATCCCTAATGAGTCCACCCAATACCAGAGTATCCCCGTTTTTCACGGCGACCGTCGTATTGATTTGCCGTTGCAGAATATCCGGGTTGGGGCTGCCTTCCCTGATCTGTCCCACATCGTCCACTTTTTGCTCCAGTTCCATGATGACCAAACCACCGGAATTTACTCGCGGTTTGATCTTGAGTTGAACACCGGTATCGCGCTGCTGGAAGGTGCTGGTGACGAATGGATTGTTACCACTGGTACCGGTATTGACGGATTGGGAGGTTTGCAGCGAAATCTGGTCGCCCACCACGATGGTGGCCTCATGGTTGTTGAGCACCATGAGTGAGGGGGAGGAAATGACGTTGAGTTTGCCATTCTGTGCGGCCGCCTTGAGAATGACGCCGAGGTCTTGCGATTTGCTTTGCCATACATAACTGAAGCCTGGGGCCAACGTATTCAGGAGGGCGCCTTTGGCGGCTTCGGTCAGATTCAACCCGCTCTTCGTGAATCCCGTCACACTATGTTGATCGGGGATTTTGTTCTGGGCGAACCATTCCAGCCCGTATTCCAATTCGTCGGTCAGGGTGACCTCGATGATGGACGCATCGATCAATACCTGAAGCGGAAGCCGGTCCAGCTGTTTGATCACCCGCTCGATGGAGCGGAAGTTCTCCTGGTCGGCGATGATGATCAGGGCATTGTTGGGTTCGTCGGCGATGATGCGGATATCCTTTCCGCTCTGGTTCGTCATGCGGGTGATTCTTCCGCCGGGGCGCTTGCTTTTGCCGCTCACCGTGGCCTTTTTCAGGCCCGGTGCGAGGGTCAGGCCGGCCTTGGGCTTGAGTCCGGTGAAGATCTGATTGAGGGTTTCGGCCAGTTTCACCGCGTCCACGTTCTGGGCCCGATAGACATGAACGGAGCCGGAGGTTTCCACCAGTGCCCTGTCCAGTCGCTTGATCCAGGTATCGGCGAGCTTGAGGTAGTCGGGCTGGGCGGTGATGACCATCACCGCGTTGAGCCTTTTGATGGGCAGGATACGCAAAAGCGAGGTGTCCTTGTCCAGAATCTTTTCACCCAGGGCGGCCTTGAGATCCTCGGCCAGGGTTTCCGAATCCAGGTTGTAGAGGGGATACAGGCCCACCGACATTCCCTTGAGATAGTTGACGTCGAAGGTCCGGACCATTTCCCCGATGGTGCGTAATTCCGCCGCCGTGCCTGCCACCATCAGCAAATTGCGCACAGGGTCGGCATAGAGGATGGCTTTGGAGGGTAATGTGGGTTTGAGGATCTTCTCCATGTTTTCCACCCCGATGTACCGCAGCGGAAAGATCCGGATCTGATAGCCGGCCGGCACCTTTTTGCCCGGAATGCTCAATGGCGCGCCCGCGGTGGCTTCAGTGGCGGGGCCAATCCAGTAGAAACCGCTTTTCCGCACCATGGCCAGGCCGTTGGTGCGCAAAACCATCTCCAGGGTGGGAAGTACCTCCTCCCGATGCAGGGGGCGGGTGGTTTTCAGGGTGACTTTACCATGGGCTTTGGGGCTGATGACGTAATTGAGCTTGAGGATGTCCCCCAGCACCACTTTCGCCACCTCGTTCAGGTCGGCATCGTCGAAATTGAGCGAATACTTGCCCGGTTTCCTTTCCGCCGGTGGCTGTTGGGGAGGATGGATGAAAACCCCGCTTCCCCTGCGTATTTCGGGTTTGGTCAAGGGTTGGGTCACCGCTTCTTCGGCCGGGAGCGGGGGCGGGGGTTCTTCGGCAGGTATTTCCGTGACCTTGCTCAGCTCCAGGGGGATTTTTTCACCGGGGCGGGGGGGCACCATGCCGCACGATGACAGCCCGTAGAGGAAAGCCATGAGAAGGGGAATGGAAAAGTGGGGTCGCATCATCATGATCCGTTCCTTTTTCTGGATGCGGTGGAAGGTTGTCTGGTCCTCGGGAATCGTTGCTTGAAGCCCGGTTTGCGCCGTGGCGTCACGGGCCTGGGCTTGATCAGTTTGAGGGTGTGCTTCTGCGGGCCGTTGGTGAGGGTGACGTGCTCCGGCGTCACTTCGCTCAGGCGCCATCCCTCCACGCTGTCTCCGGGTTTGAGGCGGTAATGGTGCTTGCCGTCGTCGCTGCGCAGCAATACCAGCGTGCCCATGTCCGGAATTTCGAGCACACCCGTCAATTGCAGTTTTGGCGGATCCTTGGGGGCGGGTTTCGTGGTGTCGCCGGTGGTTTCGGTGTCGGTGTCCGCCGGCGGGAGCGGTTTCCTTCCCTCGATGAACAGCGGCTTGTCCACCATGGCCTGGAAATGTTCCGGTGGCGGCAGGGTGAAGTCTTCCTCCCGTGGAAGGGGGGGCAGGGCGGACGGGGCAGCGGGGGGCTGGCGGCTTTCGGGCCGGTCGGGCGTCAGGGACGCCTCGATGGCCAGCCATGCCCCGGCCAGCACACAAGAGAGCGCCAGCAACGTGGTGGGCCAGTATCTGAGCAACAAGGCTTTCATGATCCGGGTGTCGCCATGTATCCGGCCACCACCATGTCCACGTTCAATTTGTCCACCGGTATGATCTTTCGGGTTTTTCTGGACCGCCGGCGGCCGCGGAGAGGGCGGATGTTCATGGATTCGATCTGGAGCAGTGGTTGATCCGATTCGATCCCGTGGAGAATCTCGCGCAAAGAGGGGGTGTCGGTGGAGAACCGGATCCGCACCGAAATTTTGCTGAAAGCGCCGTCCGGCTTCGTCGCAAGCACCTGGGTGCTGGTGATTTCCCCTCCCGCCTGGTGGATGATCTCCCGCAAGTGTTCCTGCAATTCCGCGGAAGCCAGGGCGGTGGTCGTGCCTGTCAGGTAATGATGATTTCGCCTTTGTGCTTCCTTGAGGGATTGTAGCCGCTTTTTCCACAGAGGTTCCCGGGAAGTGGTTCGCCGGAGTCTTTCCAACTGGAACGTCAGGTCGGCGATCCGTTCGCGTTTGTCGGCCAGCAACTGCCGATATGGGGCGATGACCACGAAATAGACCACCAACAAGGGAAGCAGCAACAAGGCTAACGCCAGAGCACGCTGACCCTGTTTAAGCGCCGGAATCCGGTTTTGTGCCATCGGTGATTTCCATGCTGATGCGAAAGCGCTCCAGTCCACTGGCGCGATCGTGGGTGATGGGGGAAACGAAATGGACATCCTTCAGATAGGGGGACGCCTCCAGTAACTCCACCAGTTTCGATGCGGCGGGAGATTTGCCATCGATATTGATACGTCCGTCCCGGAACTGGAAACCCGTCAGCCAGGTGTCGTCGGGAATACGCTGGCTGATCTCCTCCATGAGCGTGATGATGGGAGGGGCTTCGTTCTTTTTGTCCAGCACGAAGCGGATCTGTTTCTGTAACTGGAGCAATTCCCGCTTGATGTCATTGGCTTTGGCGGCGGCTCTGCGTGTCTGATCGACCTGCCGCTCCAACGATTGAATCGTCCGGTCGTAGCGAACGACCGGCACCGCGAAAGCGAGAACCAGCAAAACCACGAGCAGCCCTGCCAGTCCAAGGTTGAGCAGCCGCAATAAACGGGGAGGCCTGGATTTCAGTTCAGGGGGCAGAAGATCGAAGTCCTGTTCCGGCCGCAGGTCCGGGCCCGCCGATATCGTCGCCTGGCGCAAAGAGACGGTGGGCAGCTGGTTGACGAAACCATCCAATACCCGTTTGGGGGTCAGAGCGACATCGACACGTATTTGGCTTTGTTTGGGAAGGACGTCCGCGACCTTGACGGCGAAGTAGACCTGATCGGCGGTAAAGGGCGTATGACGGTCCAGTTCGAACCCGACGACCTGTTTGAGGTTTTCCCTGGCGGCCGCGGGCAGGTCGAAACGACGGCGCAGGTATTGACCGGGGCGCAGAAGCAGAATGAAAACGGGATTGTCCGGCAGATCGGCGTCCTCCGACCACAGGCGGAGCCCGCCGACGGGAAGCCTGGCCAGTTCACGCAATTGCCCGTCTGACTGCGGATGCAAAATGGCGATGGTTTTTTCATCGCTGAAAGTGATGTAGAACCGATTTCTGGGAATAAGCAGAACGCGCGCCTTCTCCGGCAACAATGGCGTCAGCTGCCCCCGCCACCAGTTCCAGAGGCGTTTCAGCAGATAGGATTGCGAAAATTGTAATAGAATGACCGCCATTCAGGGATAAACCGCTGGAGAATGGGGAATGACAAGGGCGCGCGCGTCCATGGCGGCTCTGTCTTGGGTCAAGGACTGAACAATGAGGTGGGGATGAAAAACGCGAATCATCTGACTTTATACATTTTCCTTGCGATCGTGTCGGGAATCGTCCTGGCTCTGGCGAGCCCGCAGCTGGCCATGCGTTTCGATATCGGCGGCGAGGTTTTCCTGCGTCTGTTGAAAATGCTCGTGGTGCCCCTGGTCATGTCCAGCGTGATGGCCGGAATCATCGGTCTTGGCGATGTGCGTAAACTGGGGCGTCCGGGTGGTGCGGCGGTGGGATATTACCTTGCCACCACATTGCTGGCGGTGATCGTCGGAATCGTTCTGGTCAATCTGATCGAGCCGGGGGCCGGCGCTGCGGATCGCGAGGCGGTCCGGAATCTTGCGGGTGGCGAAGAGATCGTCGCCGCCGGCCAAATGGGGATTGGCGCGATCCTGAAGAACCTGTTGTTGATGCTGGTTACCGATAACCTGTTCGCATCCATGGCGCATGCAGACCTGCTGCCCTTGATCGTTTTTTCCATTCTCTTCGCCGGCGTGTTGACCGTGATGGGGGAAAAGACGGTTATTGTGACGACTTTCATCGTCCAGATCAATGAGGCGTTCCTTTCCTTCATCATGGGGCTGATGAAACTGGCGCCTTTGGGGATTTTTTGCCTGGTGGCGGCGCGCTTCGGTGAAGCCCAGGCCGAAGGGGCGTTTTTGGAAACCTTGCGGCAAACGGGAGGGTATGTGATGACGGTGCTGCTCGGTTTGGGCGTGCATGCGTTTTTGACCTTGGCCGCGATTCTTTGGTTCTTGACCCGGCGTAATCCCTTTCTGCTGTTGAGCCGGATGTCGCCGGCGCTGTTGACGGCTTTTTCCACCGCCAGCTCTTCGGCCACGTTACCGATCACCATGGAGTGCGCCGTGGAGCGGGCCAAAGTGTCGCGTGAGTCGGTGGAATTCGTGTTGCCGCTGGGGGCCACCATCAACATGGATGGCACGGCATTGTATGAAGCGGTGGCGGCGATTTTCATCGCCCAGGTGGTGGGGATGGATCTGAGTCTGTTGCAGCAGGCGACCGTGGCGGTCACCGCAACCCTTGCGGCCATCGGCGCCGCCGGGATTCCGGAAGCGGGACTGGTGACCATGGTGATCGTGCTCAATGCGGTGGGGCTGCCGGTGGAATACATCGGCATCCTTCTGTCGGTCGACTGGTTGCTGGACCGCTTCCGAACCGCCGTGAACGTTTGGGGGGACAGTGTGGGCAGTGTCGTCGTGGAAAAGGTGATTCCAGGCGCTCAGACCGAAAGCAGGGTCCATTCGTAACCGATCAAAACCGCGTAACCGAAAAACAACAGCGGCAGAATCTTTCGTACCGGAATGCCCAGCACCCGGTAGTTGACGTGGAAGAGGATGAAAATCACCGCGCCGGCGGTCGCCAGATATTTGACGTAGAAGAAGACGGGAACACTGATGCCCAGCAGGAACGCCATCACGGGATTGAGCTCCATCCCCCCCTTGTCCAGGATTTGCAGGGTCAGCAGCGCGTCGATGCTGCAAAACCCGACGATCCCGCAGGTCCAGAGCAACAGGCGGTGATCTTCGTAGATGTCCACATAGTGGGGGCGGTTCAACTCTTCCGCGCGTCTGAGTCCGCGCCGTCTGCCCCGTATCAACGCATACCACAGGGTTTTCAGGCCGAATTGGCGGCGGTCCGGGTTGATGCGGTTTTCGGGCGGCATGGACCCAATGTCGTTCGTGTTTTATCAGGAGTATAGACGACTTATTCTTTTACGGGATTGACCAGAATGATCAGCGCCCGGCCGCCGATTTCCAGGTTGTGGAGATCTTCGATTTCGGGTTCCGAGCCCGGTTCGTGAATGTCGTCGGGGGACTGGGCCGACGTATCGACCGCCAGCCGCCACTTCCTGCCGCCCGGTGCCGGGGGCAGGGTGAATCTGACAGGTTCCGGCGTGGCGTTGAAGAACATGCACAGATGGGAATGTTCGGGGTCGCCCGGAAAAATGTACAGACCCAGGGATTGACCGTTGCGCCAGTCGGGGGGCGCGCCGTGGGGACCGAACCATTCTATCTCGTCCGGCTGGTAGAAATCTTCCTTGCTCAGCAGGGGGTGCGCCTTGCGGAAGCGGATCAACTGCTGGACGAATCTCACCAGCGCGTTGTGCTTCTTCGCCAATCTCCAGTCGAACCAGGAGATCTCGTTGTCCTGGCAGTAGGCGTTATTGTTGCCCTGTTGGGTGCGGCGAAACTCGTCCCCTCCCAGCAACATGGGAATGCCCCGGGAGACGAACAAGGTGGCGAGCATATTTTTGATCTGACGTAATCTGACGGCCTCGATCGCGGGATCGTCGGTCGGTCCCTCGACACCGTAGTTGCAGCTGTAGTTTTCGTTGCTGCCGTCACGATTGTCTTCGCCGTTGGCCTCGTTGTGCTTGTGATCGTAGCTGACCAGGTCGTTCAGGGTGAACCCGTCATGACTGGTGATGAAGTTGATGCTGTTGACCGGGGTCTTGCCGCTGTGCTGGTACAGATCCGCGCTGCCGCACAGGCGGGTGGCGAAGGGGCCGAGCATGCCGTGGTCGCCGCGCCAGAAACGGCGCACGTCGTCGCGGTACTGGCCATTCCATTCGGACCAGCGTTCTCCCGGGAACAGGCCGACCTGATAAGCACCTCCCGCATCCCAGGCTTCGGCGATGAGTTTGACCCCGCGCAGGATCGGATCCTCGGCGATGGCTTCCAGCAGAGGGGGGTTGGGAATCAGGCGTCCCGAACGGTCCCGGCCGAGGATGGAGGCCAGGTCGAAGCGAAAACCGTCCACGTGCATTTCGGTGACCCAGTATCTGAGGCATTCCAGAATGTAATTGCGGACCACCGGATGGTTGCAATTGAGGGTGTTGCCACAGCCGGAATAATTGACGTAGCGGCTTTTGTCATGTTCTTCCAGCAGGTAGAAGACAGGGTTGTCCAGTCCCTTGAAGTTCAAGGTCGGCCCTGCCTCGTTTCCTTCGGCGGTATGGTTGAACACCACGTCCAGGAGCACCTCGAGCCCCGCTTCGTGAAGGGCCTTGACCATGGTCTTGAACTCCGAGAGCTGGCCGCCGGGATACCGGCCGGTGCTGTATTGGGCGTGGGGGGCGAAAAAGGAGACGGTGCTGTAACCCCAGTAGTTGACCAGAGGCTCCCCGGTGAAGGGATTTTTGCGGTCCAGTTCACGGGGGTTGAATTGATGTACCGGCATCAACTCCAAGGTGGTGATGCCAAGCTCCTTGAAATAAGGGATCTTTTCGATCACTCCCAGATAAGTGCCGGGATACTGGACGCAGGAGGAAGGATGGATGGTGAGGCCGCGCACATGGGTCTCGTAGATGACCGTTTTCTGCCAGGGAATCTTGGGGTGGACGTCCCCGTTCCAGTCGAAGTCCTCTTCCGGAGGGATCAGGGCCTTGACATGATATTGAGCCTTGGGGATCTTTTCTCCGGGATGGGATTCGAGCCAGCTGTCACAAAGAATCGAGAAATCCCACTGTTCCACGCCCGTCAGGGCCAGTGCGTAGGGGTCGAGCAGCGCCCGCCGGGGGTTGAAGCGGAGCCCCCGGGAGGGCGCGCGCGGGCCGTCGGCCTGGAAGACGTAGAACAGGCCGGGTCTGGCGCCGCGCACATAGACGTGCCAGATGTCGCCGCTGCGGTGCGTGTCCGGGTCGAGTTCAAAGCACCAGGTGGGTTCCAGGGCCAGGCGATCGTCGAAGATCAGCAGCCATAGCCGGGTCGCGTGGCGGCTGAATACCGCGAAGTTGATGCCACCGTCGAAGCTGTGTGTTCCCAGGGGTAAAGGACGCCCCCGGCTGACCGTCAGAGCCGTTTCCATGGTGTTTGCCCGTAGATGTAAGTTAAATAATACTTTACCATCAAACTAGGCTAAAATACCCGGCTCGTTGAAATGGAAGGAAGGACGCCTGATGTCATCCCGCGGACGCAAAATACTCGTCACCAGCGCGCTGCCCTATGCCAACGGCCCCATCCATCTCGGTCATCTGGTCGAGTACATTCAGACCGATATCTGGGTCAGATTTCAGAAGATGCGCGGCGCGCAGTGCTGGTATGTGTGCGCCGACGACACCCATGGCACGCCGATCATGCTCAAGGCGCAGCAGGAGGGGATCACACCCGAGGCGTTGATCGAACGGATCGGGCGGGAACACCGGGCCGACTTTGCGGATTTCGGGATCGGTTTCGACAGTTATTACAGCACCCACAGCGAAGAAAACCGCGAACTGGCCGGTGATATCTATCTGAAATTGAAGGAGCGGGGGTATATCGAAGCGCGGAAGATCACCCAGCTGTACGATCCGGTCAGGGAAATGTTCCTGCCCGACCGCTTCATCAAGGGCGAATGTCCCAAGTGTGGCGCCAAGGATCAATATGGTGACAGTTGCGAGTGTTGTGGCGCGACCTATTCCCCCACCGAGCTGAAAAATCCCGTTTCGGCGGTTTCGGGGTCGACGCCCGTCGAAAGGGAAACCGAGCATTTCTTTTTCAGGCTCTCGGCGTTTACCGGTTTTCTGAAGGAATGGGTGCACCGGAAAGGCCATCTGCAACCGGAAGTGGCCCATAAGGTGGATGAATGGCTTGAAAGCGGACTGCGCGAGTGGGACATCACCCGCGACGCCCCCTATTTCGGTTTCGAGATTCCGGATGCGCCGGGGAAGTATTTTTACGTATGGCTCGATGCCCCCATCGGCTACATGGCCAGTTTCAAGCACCTGTGCCGCCGGAAGGGGCTGGATTTCGACGCCTGGTGGGGAGAAGGCAGCGACGCCGAACTGTATCATTTCATTGGCAAGGACATCATCTATTTCCACGCCCTCTTCTGGCCCGCGATGCTCCATGGCGCGGGCTACCGCACGCCTACGGCGGTGTATGCGCATGGTTTCCTGACCGTGAACGGCGAGAAGATGTCCAAGTCGCGCGGCACCTTCATCAAGGCGCGCACCTACCTCGAGCACCTGGACCCACAGTATCTGCGTTATTATTTCGCCGCCAAGCTGGGCAGTGGGGTGGACGATATCGATCTCAGCTTCGAGGACTTCACACAGCGGGTCAACGCCGATCTGGTGGGCAAGGTGGTGAACATCGCCAGCCGGACCTCCAGTTTCATCCGCAAGCGATTCGCCAACAAGCTGGCCGACGAATTGCCCGATGAGGATCTGTACCGGCGTTTCTTGGGGGCGGCGGAAGAAATCGCGGCGCTGTACGAATCCCGCGAATTCGGCAAGGCGATGCGCGAAATCATGGCCCTGGCCGACGCCGCCAACCAGTTCATCGACGAGCACAAGCCCTGGGTGATCGCCAAGGATCCCGCCCGCGAGGGGGAGTTGCAGCGGATCTGCACCCAGGGGCTGAATCTGTTCCGTCTCCTGGTGGCCTATTTGAAACCGGTTCTGCCCAAGCTCGCGGCCGATTCCGAGGCGCTTTTGGGCATCGGGCCGGAGAGTTGGCCCGATGCCGAAACCCGGCCACTGCTGGGGTGCAAAATCAACGATTTCAAGCCCTTGATGCAGCGGGTCGATCCCGACAAAATCGCGGCCATGGTGGAGGCGTCGAGGGAAAGCCTGGCGCCGGCCCCGTCCGAAAAACCCCAGGGAGCGCAGGCGGCCGAACCTGTCGCCGGGGAAATCGACTTTGCCGATTTTGCCAGGGTGGATTTGCGGATCGCCAGAATCGTCGGGGCGGAGCACGTCGAGGGCGCCGACAAGCTGTTGCGGTTGACCCTCGATCTGGGCGGTGAAACCCGTACCGTCTTCGCCGGCATCAGGTCGGCCTACGATCCGGAACGGCTGGTGGGCCGTCTGACCGTCATGGTGGCCAAC
Source organism: Methylothermaceae bacterium (assembly GCA_026981855.1). Classification (GTDB taxonomy): domain Bacteria; phylum Pseudomonadota; class Gammaproteobacteria; order Methylococcales; family Methylothermaceae; genus Methylohalobius. Next base: position 96,458 of record JALSIB010000029.1, read on the forward strand.
CTCAAGCCCCGCAAGATGCGCTTCGGCCTGTCCGAAGGCATGGTCCTGGCGGCCGGCCCCGGTGGCGGGGAGCTGTTCCTGCTCTCACCCGACGAAGGGGCCGAGCCGGGCATGCGGGTGAAATGATCCCTGTCACTCCGCATAGCTCTGGTAGACCTTGAGCAGCATCTCCACTTCCGCCGGTTCGGGCGCCGTCCAGCCTTCGATCTCCAGATCCTGGAACAGCTGACACCCCCTGTCGTCGTCTTTCATGCCCAGGAGCGCGGATTTCAGTCCCTCCCGGGTGGATTCGTCGAGATAAGGGGCGGCGCAAAAGAGGTGGGCGGTCAGCTCCGTCTGGCTCTGATCCATCACTTTCAGTTGCCGCCGGCTCAGGGAGGACAGTCCCTCGAAGGTCTTGCGCGACATGATGACCCAGTCCACCTTGCGGCGGATCAAAAACTGAACCGCCTTGATGTCGTTGCCGGTCTGGTGGAAAGTGAAGTTGTCGGAATCCAACCCCTTCTCGTCACAGAGAAAACGCCCCAGAAGATAGGTGAAGCTGTGTTCGCTGGCGACAGCGACCTTGGCGCCCGTCACGCTTTCCAGCGGCCGGGTGTCTTCCGCATGGGCGAGGATGACCACCTCGTCGGTTTCTCCGCAGGGCTTGGCCACCACCGAGAAACCCTGGCCCCGGATGAGTCGGCAGGCCTCGAAGGGGCCTGCGAACACTAGTTCCGCTTCGGGCGGTTGCTGGCTGTCGTTGCGGTCGGCCAGGGTCTGGGCCTGAAACTGGATGGAACGGTGGAGTTGGCGTTGCAGGTAGGTGTTGAACAGGAACCAGCCGTTGAGTTGCTGGCTCGTCTGCAGATGAGCGAACATCCTCAGTTTTCCCTGGATGGAGGCGGGAGATGTCCGGGGTTGCGGCGCCGGCGCGCCGGTATCGACGGACGGCCCGCGGCCCGCCTCCCCCCCGCCTTCGAGGAAACGTCCCAGTCCGGTGATCTTGAACAAGATGGCGGCCATGCGGTTGAGGTTGACGACCCGGACGCTTTTTCCCTGGCCCTCCCATACGTTCAGCATTTTCAGCAGCAACGCCAGTCCCATTGAGTTGATCCGCTGGATTTCCGAGAAGTCCAGAACCACCTGCGAGGGAGAGGGCGGTGTTTGGGCCAGGGAACTGAGGATTTGTTTGCTGTAGGCGTCGATGATACCTGAGAAACGGTAGCAGGCGATGTCCTCCCCGAGTTCGGGCGTGACGTGTAGCGTTTGTTCGTTCATGGTTCCGCTTCCTTGATCTGTCATTGTTCGAAGTATTGAAAACCCGTGTCTTCCGATACCGGCGTCCAGTCGCCCGTATTCCACAAGGCCAATACGCGGGTGTGTTGATGGGGGTGGACCCGGACCTGGAAGTAGTGGCTCAATTCCCACATCATGTAGAGTCCCGCGCCGCCGACCCCCGAGGTGACGCCCTCGCGCGAGGCCCGGCTCAGGTGCGCCAGAAAACGCTCGCTGGTGAGGGTTCCCCAGGTATCGGTGGCCATCAGCGCCCAGAGATCCCCCAGTTGCGCGATCTCGATCAGAACGGTTTCTTCGTCCAGGGACCGGGGTGTTCCCTTTTCGTGCAGGGGGCGGTGGCGTCCGTCGCGGGGAGCGGCATAGAAAGCGTTCTCCAGCATCTCGTCGGCGACGATGATCATTTGCTGGGTTTGTTCCTCGGTGCAGCCCCGGTCACGCAGCAGGGCTTCGAGTTCCTCCAGAATGAAGCCCTTGTCGTCGGTATGGGTCAGGGGATAGCTTTGCCGCCAGTGGGAAGGGCCCAGCAATTGCGTCAGATCATCGCCGTGGTCGTCGTGCTGGGCCAGCAACGTTTCCATGGACACGCTGTCGTAGAGGGGATGAGGCGCCACCGGCACCACCCGGCGGATATCGTCGCGGGCGATGTCGGGGAGAAATTCCTTGAACGGGCCGTCGGTTTGCAGCACCAGCCAGCGGCGGTCGATTTCGGGCTCCGGGTGTTCCCCCCGGCGGTAATGGGACAGGGGGATGAAATGAATGTGATCGGTGCCCAGAGTCTCCTGTCCAACGACGCGCTCGGTGTGATCGAGGGTCACGATGGTAACGTCGTCTTCGAACTGCGAACGCAGGGTGTGCTGCTGCAGGGTTTCGAACACCTTTTGGCACAGTTGTTCCGGCGCTTCCCGGCTGCGGGAAATTTCCTGTTCGAGACGTTCGTAACCGTACATTTCCCCGCTTGGGGATTCCTCCTCGACCAGTCCGTCCGTGAACAGGACGATCCGCGCCCCCAGCGCCCACTCGGCTTCGATTTCGGCTTCCCGGTAATCGTGGGACTGATCCTGCCCCAGCGGCTGGGCGAAAGACTCCAGCGGGCGCGGGTCGCCGTCTTCCGGCAGGTAATAGGGCGGCGCATGGCCGGCGCACGCCAGTTGCAGTTTTCCTTCCCTTGCGTCCAGAACCAGACAGGCCATGGTCATGAAAAGGGTCTGCTGGCCCACATCGGCGACGATGTCGTTGACGGAGGCCAGAATCTCCGCCGGCCGGTGGACGTGATGGCTGCGCAGCCGGGTCACGGCCGCCTTGACGGCGCTGACCAGACTGCCCGCCCCCACACCGTGGCCGGTGACGTCGCCCACCAGGATGACACTGTAACGGTCGTCGACTGCGTAATAATCGTAGTAATCGCCGCCGACCGCGCTGGAGGTCCGCATCGCGGCGTATCCCTCGATTCCCGGCAGGGTGATTTTCGGTGGCGGCAGCATGGCCTGTTGCAGACTGGCCGCCATGCGGATTTCCTCGTTCTGCCGCTGGTGCAGTCGTTCGAGCTCGTCCAGGGTATGGCGCAAACGGTTTTCCGCCTGCTTGCGTTCAGTGATGTTGATGCCGGTCATCAGCAGCAGGGGTTGATCGCCCTGTGCCGGCAGAACCGTGTTGTGCCAGACCACGGTCAGGGATTCTCCGGTGCGCAGCAGGAAGGGGGTTTCCAGTTCGCTTTCCAGCAATTCACCGGCGAGTAGTTGACGGAGGTTGTCGCGGAATCCGGCGTTTTCGTTTTCGGGAATGAAGTGATCGAAAAAGTTTTCGCCTTCCAGCTCTTCCGCCGCCCAGCCGCTTTCCTGTTGGGTGTATTCGTTGATCAGGCGGATCTTTCCTTCGGAGTCGGTGACCGCGATCAGCGCCTGGGCGGTGTTGAGAACCGTCGAAGTGAAATCCCGTTCCTGTTGCAGTTGTCCGATCGTCTGTTCCAGCTTGACGATCAGGGGTTTGACGACCATCTGGGCGATTCCCAGCAATCCCAGCAGCATCAGGATGTATAGGGTGGAAAAGGTGGTGACCGCCTGGTCGAACTGGGCGGCGCTTTCCTTTTCCACCAGCCTGGCGGCGCGCTCAAGATCCGGAATCAGGTTGTCGATCATGGCGAGCGTCCGATCGACGACCGGGTTGTCGAAACGCACCCGGGAGCGGCTGGCAATGGAACGGGCAAGGGTGATAAACTCACCGATTCTGCTGTCCAGCGCGGTGTCGCCGTGATAGATCCGGCGCAGCTCATCGGACAGTTCCCCGGGGGCCGTGACGTACCACAGATCCTGGGTGGGGAGGATTCTTTCCCCGGAGGCCAGAACACTCTGGGAATCTCCGATCTTCGTCAGAATCTCCAGAAGCCGGGAACGGGCCCGGCGGTTGATATCCGGGTCGCTGGTCTGGGACAGGGCGAGGATTTCCGCCCGGGCCGCCTCGGCCAGGCGCACCACGTTTTCCGCCAGCTTGACCCGGGCGATGTTGCCGCGCTGGTTTTCCAGGCCGGTGCCGATCAGAAGAAACACCACTGTCATCATGGCGGCGGTCAGCAGGATTCCGGTGGCGTAGTGGCCGCCGGTCAGGCGGCGTATGTTTTGCCACAGACGCTGCAGAACGTCGCCCGGACGGGAATGATCGAGAGAAATGGTTGCCATGGGTAAAATCCTGTTGTTGGTTTCGACTGCGAACGAATCCAGTATAGGAAGCCGCCGACAGGGCCAGTGTGAACTCTGTCGCAATTTCATGAACGGCTGGGTGCCCGGCGGCGGGGAAACGAACCGCGCCGGCACGATGAGCGGTGAGAGCGAATGAGCGAAAGGACGCGCCGCGCCTTTTCCACTGTCGCCTGGATCGAGGAGTCCCGCTGTGTCGGTTGCGCCCGCTGTCTGGAAGTCTGTCCGGTGGACGCCATCGTCGGGGCCAGAAACAGGATGCACACCGTCATCGCGGCCGAATGTATCGGTTGCCGGCTGTGTCTGGAGCCTTGTCCCGTGGATTGCATCGTGATGAAACCCACGCCCGCCGGTCTCAAGCCGGAAACCGCTCAGGAAAGATCGCACCGCGGCCGCCTGGCCAAAGCACGCCACCGGGCGAGGCGAGAGCGGCTGGAGAAGCGGGCGGAAAAGAAGCGCGACCGGCTCCAGGTTCGGAAAAAGGCCTTGTTGCAGAGGCGCGGTTCGTGAATCAGATGAAGCGGCGACAGATCTTCGAACGTCTGTCGCAGGCCATTCCCGATCCCACCACCGAATTGAAATACACCACCCCTTTCGAGCTGTTGATCGCCGTGGTGTTGTCGGCTCAGGCGACCGACAAGAGCGTCAACAAGGCGACGGAAAAATTATTCGCCGTGGCCAATACGCCCGAGAAAATATTGGCCTTGGGCGAGGAAGGTCTCAAACGCTACATTCGTCACATCGGCCTCTACAATACCAAGGCGCGCAATATCATCGCCCTTTGCCGCCAATTGCTCGACCGTCATGGGGGGGAGGTTCCCCGTCGCCGCGAAGCGCTGGAATCTTTGCCCGGTGTGGGGCGCAAGACGGCGAACGTGGTGTTGAACACCGCTTTCGGGGAACCGACCATCGCGGTCGATACCCATATCTTCCGGGTGTGCAACCGGACGGGGTTGGCGCCGGGGAAAAACGTCCGTCAGGTGGAAGACAAACTGAACCGCCATACGCCGGTGGCGTATAAAAAGGATGCCCATCACCTGCTGATTCTGCATGGACGTTATGTTTGTACCGCCCGGCGGCCGAAATGTGATCGCTGCGTCATTGATGACCTGTGTGAATACCCGCACAAGCGTCTTCCCCAGCCGGACGGCGGCCGGGAGCGTACCGACGGCTGACGGAAGACAGCCGTACGGGATATTTGGTATGCTTTGTCCGTGGTCGGTTCTTCCAACTGGCTGAAAAACAACAAAAGTAAAATAGAAATACATTCATGAACAGGAGGAGTCTCAGATGGCGAGTTTAGAAACACCGGTTTGCGAATTTGGCAAACCCTGCCCGGATTTTTCCCTGCCGGGCGTCGATGGCAAGACTTGGACCCGTGACGCGTGCAAGGGGGAAAATGGCCTGTTGGTCATGTTCATTTGCAATCACTGCCCTTACGTCAAGGCGGTTCTCGATCGCATCATTCGCGATTGCAGGGATCTGCAGAAATACGGTATTGGATGTGTGGCGATCAACGCCAACGACGCGACGCAGTACCCGGAAGATTCCTTCGAGAACATGAAGCGGCTGGCGGAAGAAAAGCGCTTCCCGTTTCCTTATTTGTTCGATGAGAGCCAGGAGGTCGCCAAGGCCTTCGGCGCCGTCTGCACCCCCGACTTTTTCGGTTACAACGCCCGCTTGGCGCTGCAGTACCGGGGACGGCTCGACGCAAGTCGCAAAGAGGCGGTTCCCGACGCGGCACGCGAGTTGTTCGAGGCGATGAAACGCGTCGCCATCTGTGGCAATGGACCCAGGGAACAGTATCCGAGCATGGGATGTTCGATCAAATGGAAGCAGGAAGAACCCACGAAGGCCCCGGAAGGCGCGGAGAGCCCGGATGCCGGGGAAAACGGCTGAAATCGATTAAACCTTAAGGAGGGAAGATGACCATCAAGAAGATGACCGATCTGGACTTGCAGGACAAGCGGGTATTGATCCGTGCCGATCTCAATGTGCCCATCAAGGAGGGGGGGGTGAGTTCCGATACCCGCATTCGTGCCAGCGTGCCGACGATTCGCCGGGCGCTGGAAATGGGAGCGGCGTGCGTGATGGTCATGTCCCACCTTGGGCGTCCCAAGGAAGGCGAATTTGATGAACAATATTCACTGGCGCCGGTGGCCGATCGCCTGACCGAGCTTCTGGGGCGGCCGGTCAGCCTGGTGCGTGACTGGATCGATGGGGTGGAATGCCAGCGTAAGGGAGAGGTGCTCCTGCTGGAGAATGTCCGTTTTCTGGTGGGGGAAAAGAAAAACGATCCGGACCTGGGGCGGAAAATGGCGGCCCTTTGTGACGTGTTCGTCATGGATGCCTTCGGGACGGCCCACAGGGCCCAGGCTTCTACGCATGCGGTGGCCCGGTTCGCGCCCCAGGCATGCGCCGGTCTCTTGTTGGCCCAGGAACTGGAAGCGCTCGGCAAGGCGCTGGAAAATCCCGAGCGCCCCCTGTTGGCCATCGTCGGTGGGTCGAAAGTTTCCACCAAGCTGACGGTCCTAGAAACTTTGGCGCAGAAAGTCGATCAACTCATCGTCGGCGGTGGTATCGCCAACACCTTCATCGCTGCGGAGGGGTACCCGGTCGGCAAATCCCTGTATGAGCCGGACCTGATTCCCGAAGCCAGGCGCCTGATGGAACAGGCGAAGGCTCGCGGGGCGGAAATTCCGATACCGGTGGATGTGGTGGTGGCCACGGAATTTTCCGAGACTGCCCAGGCGGTCACCAAGCCGGTGGCCGAGGTAGCGGAGGACGAAATGATTCTCGATATCGGACCCGAGACCGCGGCCCGGTACGGAAGAATGATCGAACAAGCGGGTACCATCGTCTGGAACGGTCCTGTCGGCGTCTTCGAAATCGATCAATTCAGTGAGGGGACCCGCAAGGTGGCCGAGGCGATTGCCGAAAGTCGGGCTTTTTCCATCGCCGGCGGCGGCGATACCCTGGCCGCTATCGAGAAGTTCGGCGTTGCCGAAAGGATTTCGTATCAGTCCACGGGTGGCGGCGCGTTTCTCGAGTTCCTGGAGGGTAAGAAACTGCCTGCCGTGGAGATTTTGGAGCAGCGTGCGGAATGATTGTAATTCTGCAACAACTTTGCTATACGTTTACAACAAAGATGAAGGAAAGGAGCATTCATGGCCCGCATCACCATTGAAGACTGTCTGGAGAACGTTGATAACCGTTTCGAGCTGGTCCTGCTCGCGACCAAGCGGGCCCGTCAGTTGCTGGCGGGGGCCGACCCCCTGGTGGAGTGGGGCGACGACAAGGCGACGGTGGTGGCGCTGCGGGAGATCGCGGCGGGAAAGGTGGATATCGATAAACTCAGGGATGTGGATATGAACGGCGGTGTCGCGGTGGTCAGGGAAGAAGGGATGCCGCCCCAAATGATGTAGAGGAACCCCCATGGCGGAACCGGCCCGGCAACTCGAACGCCCACAAGATGCTTTGGCGGCGGAGCTCATCGAAGCCGTGGCCGGTTATTGCACCCAGGACCAGCTGGACGCGGTCCGGCAGGCCTATGTCTTCGCTGATATGGCCCACGCCGATCAATACCGGCTCAGCGGTGAGCCTTACATATGCCACCCCCTTTCGGTGGCGCTGATCCTGGCCCGGGAGATGCGCATGGACGTGCATGGCATCATCGCCGCCATTTTGCACGACGTGGTCGAAGACACGCCGTTCACCAAGGAACAGTTGGAGGAGTCGTTCGGCTCCGAGGTGGCGGAACTGGTCGATGGGGTGACCAAGCTCACCCAGCTGGATACCAAGTCGAAGCAGGAGGTCCAGGCCGAATCCCTGCGCAAGATGATTCTGGCCATGGCCAGGGATCTGCGGGTCATTCTGGTCAAGCTTGCGGACCGGCTTCACAACATGCGGACCTTGGGGCCCATGGCGCCTGCCAGAAGGCGGCGTTTCGCCCGCGAGACGCTGGACATCTACGCGCCGTTGGCCAACCGGCTGGGGATGCACCGGATGCGCCTGGAGCTGGAAGACCTGTCCATGCAGGCCATGTATCCGATGCGCCATCGGGTGATCACCCAGGCGGTCAGGCGGAGCCGGGGCAACCGGAAGGAAGTCATCGTGACCATCGAGCGGGCCATTCGTCAACGCCTTGCCGAAGCCGGCCTGGAATGTGAGGTGGCCGGGCGCGAGAAGCATGTCTACAGCATTTACAAGAAGATGCGCGCCAAGGGGCTGACGTTCAACCAGGTGTACGATGTCTATGCCGTGCGCGTCGTGACCTCGAGCGTGGAGGAATGCTACCAGGTTCTGGGCGTCATGCACGGCCTGTTCAAGCCGGTGCCGGGGCGGTTCAAGGACTATATCGCTTTGCCCAAGGACAACGGCTATCAATCCCTCCACACGGTTCTGGTGGGGCCTTATGGCCTGGCGGTCGAACTCCAGATCCGGACCCGGGACATGCACCGGGTGGCGGAGAACGGCATTGCCGCCCACTGGCTCTACAAGAAAGAAATCGATGACAGCGCCAAGACGCGCGCCTACGCCTGGATCAAGGAATTTCTGGAACACCAGCAAGGGGAGAGCGGGTCGCTGGAGTTTCTGGAAAACCTGAAGGTGGACCTGTTTCCCTCCGAAATCTATGTCTTCACCCCGAAAGGCGATATTGTCAAGCTCCCGCAAGGCGCCACGGCGCTGGATTTCGCCTATGCGGTCCACACCGAACTGGGAAACAGCTGCGTGGCCGCCCGGGTCAACGGTTACCTGTCGCCTCTTCACTCGGTGTTGGCCAATGGCGATACGGTGGAGGCGGTGACCAATGAATGGAGCCGCCCCAGCCCCGCTTGGTTGAATTACGTGGTGACCGCCAAGGCGCGTACCGCCATCCGGACCTATCTGCGAAATCTCAAGAGCCGTGAGGCGATCAAACTGGGGCAGCGGATGCTCGAAGCCGAGCTGCGCAAGCTGGACCAGTCCCTGGAGCGGATCCCCGAGGACCGCCTGCAGGCCAAGCTGAAGGCTATGGAGTGCGGCGAACTGAATGTCTTGTTGGAACAGATCGGTCTGGGAAACCGCCTGGCCATGCTGGTGGCGAGGCAACTGGCCGCGGAAGGGGAAGGCGTCGACGTCACCCTCGATGACGAGAATCAAAGCGGCTCCCCACTGATCATTCGTGGGACCGAGGGGATGGTGATCAGCCTGGCGCGTTGCTGCCGGCCGATTCCCGGCGACGAGATCGTCGGTTTCTTCAATCCGGGGAAGGGCTTGGTGGTGCATCGGGGTTGTTGCCACAATGCGCTGGAGTTTCAGAAGAAACACATCACCTGGGTGCCTGCGGAATGGGATGGCCGGGTGGACGGCGAATTTTCCGTGGATCTGCGGGTGGTACTGCTGGACCGCCGCGGCACCCTGGCCAAGGTGGCTTCCACCATTGCCGAAGAAGGGGCCAATATCGAGAATTTTCAGGTGACCCAGCAGGACAGTCACACCAGCACCGATTTGATCACCCTCACCGTCCGTGACCGGGTGCATCTGGCCCGAATCATTCGCAGGTTGCGCATATTGCCCGTGGTACTGCGCATTCAGCGGGCACGGGCCTGAGTCTGCGGAAACGGGCCATGGCGGCACCCGCCGCTCCCCCCTCCGTTCTGAAGCTCAAGGGTGTGGGGACAGCGCTTGCATCCAGGCTGGCCCGGCTGAATATCCACGATATCCGCGACCTGCTTCTTCACGCGCCATCACGCTACGAGGACCGTTCCCGCATCACCCCCATTGCCGAAGCCCGGGGCGGCCGGGTGTTGATCGAAGGGGAGGTGGTGCGTGCCGAGGTCGCCGGCAGACGCAAACCCGTTCTGGTTTGCCGGTTACAGGATCGGAGCGGTTCGATCGAACTGCGTTTTTTTCATTATGCCTCCTCCCTGCGCAATCGGTTGTTGCCGGGAACCCGCTGGCGCTGTTACGGCGAGGTGAAGACCGGCCGTTTCGGCAAGGAAATGATCCATCCGGAACTGATGTCCGCCGCTTCCGGGCCGGAAGGCATCGTGCCGGTGTATCCGGCGACTCAAGCGCTCGGGCAAAAGACCCTCCGCCGCCTGATCGGGCAAGCATTGGAAATTCTGGAAAACGCCCCCCCATGGCTGCCCGGGCTGCCGCCTTCATGTTTTCCGGAAGGCGTGTTCCTGCCTCTGCCGGCGGCATTGCGCGCCTTGCATTCTCCCCCCTCCGGCGCCGCGATCCCGCTGTTGAACGAAAACCGCCACCCGATCCAGCGCCGCCTGGCTTTCGAGGAACTGCTGGCCCATCAACTGGTATTCCAGGGACAAATCCACCTCCGTGAAAACAGCCGGGCGCCCCGTTTGCTGTTGACCGAAAAAGGGTTGCGGCGCTTCACCGCCGGTCTGCCCTTCGAACTGACAGCCGCGCAGCGGCGGGTTTTCGCCGAGATCCGTCAGGATCTGGAAAGAACCGTTCCCATGGGGAGGTTATTGCAGGGGGATGTGGGGTCGGGAAAGACCGTGGTGGCGGCCCTGGCGGCGCTGACGGCCCGGGAGGGCGGCTGTCAGTGCGCTTTCATGGCGCCCACCGAACTTCTGGCCGAGCAGCACTGGCGTACCTGGAACGGCTGGTTGTCGCCACTGGGGGTGAGGGTCGCCCTGTTGACTTCGCGGCAATCCGGGAAAGAGCGGGAGCGGTTGCTGGCCGCCGTGTCCGGAGGCGAGGTGGATGTGCTCATTGGCACCCATGCGCTGTTCCAGAAAGAGGTGCGTTTCGATCGTCTGGGGCTGGTGGTGGTGGACGAGCAGCACCGTTTCGGCGTCGACCAGCGGATGGCCCTCAAGTCCAAGGCGGAAGGGCATGTGCCTCATTATCTGGTGATGACCGCCACCCCCATTCCCCGTACCTTGGCCATGTTGCGATATGGCGATCTCGACCTGTCGGTGATCGACCGGCTTCCCCCCGGCCGGGAGCCGGTGGAGACCCGGGTGATGAGCGAAGACAAGCGCCACCTGTTGCTCCAGCGGTTACGGCGCTGGATCGGCGGGGGGCGCCAGGTTTACTGGGTATGCACCCTCATAGAGGAATCGGAGGCGCTGTCGGCGGAGGCGGCGGAAAAGACCGCCGAAACCCTGGAAGCGGAATTGCAAGGCGTGCGCGTGGGACTGGTTCATGGCCGGATGAAAGCGGAAGAGAAGGATGCGGTGATGGACGCATTCAAGGCCGGCGGGATCGACCTGCTGGTGGCGACCACGGTCATCGAGGTGGGGGTGGACGTGCCCAATGCCGGTCTGATGGTGATCGAAAACTCGGAACGCCTGGGACTGGCCCAGCTCCACCAGCTGCGGGGCCGGGTGGGCCGGGGAGGGGGCAAAAGCTACTGCATTCTGTTCTACCGCCCGCCTCTCTCGGACACGGCCCGGCGGAGACTGGCTTACCTTCGCGAATGTCATGATGGATTCGCCCTGGCGGAAAAGGATCTCGAACTGCGTGGCCCCGGCGAACTGCTGGGTACCCGCCAGAGCGGCGACTTGCGTTTCCGCCTGGCCGATCCGGTGCGGGACCGCGATCTGCTGCCCCAGGTCCGGGAAGCGGCAAGATGGCTGGGCCGCCATGCGCCGGAGGCCATTCCACCTTTGATCGCATTCTGGCTGGGGGAGGGGGGGCGTTACGTGGAGGTTTGAAAGCCCCGGCAGAGGAGGGGATGGATGCGTTCATGCCACGCTTTCCGGGCATTTTGCCGTCGTCGTGACTGCAAATAGTCCGACGCCATAAATTTTCTTGTCAAGAAAATTTTTTTGCTGCCGATACCGCTGGGTGAAAGAGGCAAACATGTGGAGGCAGTGGGGCGTCCGATGTCGATGGATCTATCGGAATTTCTCGATGTTTTTCTCGAAGAGTGTTTCGAGGGGCTGGAGGTTATGGAATCCGGCCTGCTCAATCTCGACGCGGGTACCGATCTCGAGGAAGTCAACACTATTTTCCGTGCGGCCCATTCCATCAAGGGAGGCAGCGCCGCCTTCGGTTTCAATCACATTTCCGAATTCACCCATGTGATGGAGACGCTGCTGGACCAGCTGCGCAGCGGCAAGCGTCCGGTCGATCAGGGCAGCGTGGATTTGCTGCTCGCCTCGGTGGATGTGTTGCGCGAGATGGTGGAAGGGCTGAAGACGGACGAGGCGCCCGATGACGATCGGGTGGCCGGGCTCAGGAAGAAACTGGAGGCGGTGATCGCTTCGGAGCTGGAGAGTGGGGAGGCGTCCCCGGAACCCGCCGGAACCTGCCGCGATACCGAATCGCCCGGGAGCGAAGGCCCGGTGCGCCACTGGCGGATCCGGCTGGTACCGGGGAAGGAAATGTTCCGTGAAGGCAACGACCCGCTGGCGTTGATCCGGGAGCTGAAAAAGCTGGGCGAACTCACGGTGGAAACCCGCGCTGACGGGCTGCCGGCACTGGCCGGGCTGGATCCTGCCAGCTGCCATCTTTCTTGGGAAGCCAGGCTGACCACCGCGGCCGGCGAGGACGAGATTCGCGAGATCTTCGCCTGGCTGGGCGAGGAGGCCGTGGTGGAGATCGCTTCCGGCGAGGCGTCCGGTCACGGGCGGGAAGCCCAGGCGGGGCCGGAGGAAGCGGTGACCGAGCCTGCCGCGCCCGCCTCTGACGTGGAAAGCAAGGGTACCGGGACCCCGCCGCCTGTCCCGGAACCTGAAAGTCCTCCCGAACCCGGAAAGCCCGCGACGAAAAAGGCCAATGGACTCAAGGCGGTGAAGAGCCCGGCCAACCGGGAAAGCGGCTCCATCCGGGTTTCCATCGAAAAGGTCGATCTGCTCATCAACCTGGTGGGCGAACTGGTCATTACCCAGTCGATGCTCAACCAGGTGGGCGCGGACATTCTCCAGGAAGGGGGACCCCGGGCCGAAGCGCTGCTCAACGGCCTGGCCCAACTGGAACGCAACACCCGGGAACTGCAGGAGAACGTGCTGCAGATCCGCATGTTGCCCATCAGTTTCGCCTTCAACCGCTTTCCCCGCCTAGTGCGCGACATCAGCAACAGTCTGGGCAAGAAGGTGGAATTGGTGCTCACCGGCGAACAGACCGAAGTGGACAAAACGGTGCTGGAGAAAATCGGCGATCCCCTGGTGCATCTGGTGCGCAACGCACTGGACCATGGTCTGGAGACACCGGAGGCGCGCCGAGCCGCCGGCAAGGCCGAGCAGGGGCGGCTGGAACTGAGCGCCCAACACGAGAGCGGCAACATCGTGATCCGCATCAGCGACGATGGCGCCGGGCTGAACCGGGAAAAGATTCTGCGCAAAGCCATCGAAAAAGGATTGGTGAGCGAAAAGGACGAGCTTTCCGATGAGCGCATCGACAATCTGATCTTTCAGCCGGGTTTTTCCACCGCCGACAAAGTGAGCGATCTTTCCGGGCGTGGGGTGGGCATGGATGTGGTCAAGCGCAACATCAACGATCTGGGCGGCACCGTGAATATCCATTCCGAGCCGGGAAAGGGGAGTACCGTCACCATCCGCCTGCCGCTCACCCTGGCCATTCTCGACGGCCAATTGGCGCGGGTGGGCGGGGAAACCTATATTTTGCCGCTCATCTCCATCGTCGAATCGCTGCAAATCAAACCCGGGAATGCCAAGAGCGTCACAGGTTGTGGAGAGGTGTACCGTTTCCGCGGCGAGTATATTCCCATCATCCGGCTCGACCGGCTGTTCGGGGTGCGCGGCGCCACCGAGGATCTGTACAAGGGACTGCTGGTGGTGGTGGAAACGGAAGGCCGCCACACGGGCCTGTTCGTGGATGCGCTGTTGGGACAGCAACAGGTGGTGATCAAAAGCCTCGAAACCAATTATCGGCAACTGGAAGGGGTGTCCGGCGCCACGATTCTGGGCGATGGCCAGGTGGCCCTGATTCTGGATATCCCCGGTCTGGTGCAGCTTTTCCATCGTCAAATCCACCGGCCGGCAGAGCTTGCCGCCGTTTCCTGATGAGGGCCAGAGCAACATGACGACCAGCAACGCATTCAAAATCGATTCCGACCTGCAGGCGGAACTCGGGGCGAATCAGTATCTGACTTTTTTTCTTGGCGGGGAAGAATACGGGGTCAATATCCTGAAGGTGCAGGAGATCAAGGGCTGGACCGACGTGACGCCCATGCCCAATACCCCGGATCCGGTACTCGGGGTGATCAATCTGCGGGGCACCGTGGTGCCCATCGTGGAGCTTCGGAGCTATTTCAATCTCCCGAAGGCGGCCCGTGGAGCCACCACCGTCATCATCGTGGTCAAGGTCGAGGATGGCCGGGGCGGGACGCGCACCCTGGGGATGGTGGTGGATTCCGTTTCCGAGGTCCACAACATCCCCGGCGATGAAATCCAGCCGCCACCGATTGGCGAGGAAAACGATCGGGGCGTCATCGAAGGTCTGGCCACCGTGGGGGAGCGGATGATCATCCTGCTCGATATCGATGACCTGATGATCAACGGCGTCCTCGGGCTGGCCCGCAAGACGGCGGAGATTCACGAATGAAGACAGCTTCAACGGAGAAAACGGCATGAAGATCAACGAACCTGTAACCAACAATGAAGTGGTGATGAATGAGGGAGAATTCATCGTCAGCACGACCGACCTGAAGGGAAGGATCACCTCCGTAAACCGGGTTTTCACCCGTATCAGCGGTTTCAACACCGAGGAATTGATCGGGAAAAGCCACAATATCGTGCGCCATCCCGACATGCCGCCCGAAGCCTTCGAAGATCTGTGGCGGACCATCAAGGCGGGCCGGCCCTGGACGGGGATGGTCAAGAATCGCTGCAAGAATGGTGATTTCTATTGGGTGAAAGCCAATGTCACGCCTTTGCGCGAGCACGGACGCATCACCGGATACATGTCGGTGCGCGTCAAGCCGACCCGGCTGGAGATCGAGGCGGCCGAAACCCTGTACCGCGATGTCCGCGCCGGCAGGGCGTCTCTCGAACCCGGTATGTTGCAGAGAATGAAACAGAGGTTTCTCGATCAGGGAGTGGGGCGTTTTGCCGCCATGCTGACGTTTCTTTCCCTGGTTTCGATGGGAACGGTCGGCTGGTTGGCGATGATTGGCGCCTCCCTGCCTCTTTTGGCTTCTGTCATCGGCGCCTTCACGCTGGTGCTGGGGCTGGCTGCGTGGGGGCTCACCCGCTACGTGAAGCGGCCGGTGCAGCAGGCCATCGAGTCGTTGCAGCAATTTGCCAGTGGCGAGTTTTTCCATTGGCCGGAAAACCGCCGCAACGATGATCTTGGCAGAATGCTGCAACAGCTCAAGTCGGCCCAGATCCGTCTCGGTTATGAAATCACCGAAACCACCCAGGCTCAGTCTTGCGATTTCGCCCGGATACGGGCGGCGCTGGAAAGTACCAGCGCCAAGGTAATGATCCTTGATGAGGATCTCAACATCATCTATCTCAACAAGGCGGCGGGCAAAATGCTGAAGGAGGCCGAAGCGGACATCCGGAAGGAATTGCCGGGCTTCGATGCGGACCGGGTGCTGGGGGGAACCATGGACCAGTTCCGCGATCCCGCCCAACCGCGGCAGGAAGATGTCCTCGGCCGGCTGGAAAAAACCTTCGTGGGTGAATTTTCCCTCGGCGGGCGTTTCTTCCGGGTCACGGCCAATCCGGTTTTCGGCAAGTCGGGCGAGCGTCTCGGCGCTGTGCTGGAGTGGGATGATCGTACTGCCGAAATGGCGATCGAGAAAGAGATCCAGTCCATCGTCGATTCGGCCTTGATGGGTAACCTTGGCGAGCGCATCGAAATGGCCGGGAAGAAGGGATTCTTCGCCACCTTGAGCCGCAGCGTCAACGAACTGGTATCGGTGCTGGAGAAGGTGATCGATGAAACCAGCGCGGTCATCGGCGCACTGGCCCGGGGGGATCTGAACAAAAAGATGGAAAACGAGTACGAGGGCGCCTTTGCCCGCCTCAGGGACGATGTCAACGCTACCATTTCCAATCTTTCCCGGGTCATCGACAACATCCGGAAGGGCGTCGGTACGGTGGAACACGCCGCACGCGAGATCGCCGAAGGCAATGCCGATCTGGCCCGCCGCACCGAGACCCAGTCCTCCAGCCTGGAGGAAACCGCCGCGAGCATGGAGGAGATCACCTCCACCGTGCGCCAGAACGCCGACAACTCGCGCAAGGCCAGCGAGCTTTCGAAAGCAACCCTGGAACAGGCGGTGGCCGGTGGTTCGGTGGTCACGGAAACCATCGGAGCGATGGAGAAGATCACCGAATCGAGCAAGAAGATCGCCTCCATCATCGGTGTCATCGACGACATCGCCTTCCAGACCAACCTGCTGGCGCTCAACGCCGCCGTGGAAGCGGCCCGCGCAGGCGAGCAGGGGCGCGGCTTCGCGGTGGTGGCCACCGAGGTGCGCAACCTGGCCCAGCGCAGCGCCACCGCCGCCAAGGAAATCAAGGATCTCATCGAGGACAGCGTGAAGAAGGTCGAGGAAGGATCGGAACTGGTGGATCAGTCCGGCCGGACGCTTCGGGAAATCGTCGAGTCGGTGAAGCAGGTGAACGACTTCATCGCCGAGATCGCCGCCGCCAGCTCCGAGCAGTATGCCGGTATCGATCAGGTCAACCAAGCCGTTTCCCAGATCGAAGAGCTGACCCAGCGGAATTCCGCATTGGTGGAGAAAACGGCTCAGAGCAGCCAGATGTTGGACGACGAGGCCAAGGAGCTGGGGGCGTTGATCGCCTTTTTCAAGGCCGGCGAGACGGACCGCGAAGGATGGGATGGGACGGAGCGCCGCTCATCCAACCGCCCCTGGGCGGACCGGAAGCCGGCCTCGCTGGATTTTTCGTCCGCGCGCACCAAGCACAAATTATGGAAAACCCGACTGCGTGCTTTTCTCGATGGTGAAGGGGGTATGAGCGAAAGCGAGGCGGTGTCCCATCATGATTGTGACCTTGGCAAATGGCTCTATGGAAACGGACTCGAGCGCTATGGGCATCTGCCGGAGATGCAGCGGCTGGAAAAGACGCACGCGGAAATGCATGCATTGATCAAACAGGTGATCCAGAGCAAGAATGCCGGGAATTCGCAGAAGGCGGAGACCGTCTTCGCCCGGGTGGAACGGTATTCCGACCAAGTGTCCGAGCTTTTGACACGGATCGAGCAACAGGTGAGTGGCGGCCCGCAGGGAAGCACAGCCGCTGATGGCGCTTCGGTTCCCCACCTCAAGGCGGTGGGTGAGGAAGAGGTCTGGGAAGAGTTCTGATCCGCCATGACGACCGGAAGCGAGTGCGTTGTGTTGAAACTGGGGGGATGCCTGGAAATGGACAATCTTCGGGAGATGTCTGAACGTTTCCTGGCGGCGCTGACCGAAGGGGGGCCGATAGTCCTCGATGGGTCGGCTCTCGAGCGGATCGACGGCGCCGGAATGCAGCTGCTGCTGGCCCTGGCGCGGACGGCCGGGCAAGAGGGCGTTGGAATCGAATGGCGGCAGCCTTCCCGCTGCCTGCTCGAGGCGGCGGAGCTGATGGGATTGGAAAAGGACTTGCGGCTGGAGGCGGACGGGCGATGAAAGCGGTGGCGGAGCGCTGTTCCCGGTCCGGCTACGAATTCACCGACAAGGACTTCGAACGGTTGCGGGAGCTGGTTTACCGGCATACCGGTATCCGCATGGCGGACAACCGGCGCGATCTCATCTACGGCAGGCTTTCGAAGCGTTTGCGGATTCTTGGTATCACCCGTTTCAGCGACTATTGCCGGCTCATCGAGGACGGATACGAAGAGGAGCTGGAATCCTTCCGCAACGCGGTGACCACCAATCTGACCGCCTTTTTCCGCGAGGCGCACCATTTCGACTATCTGGCCCAAACCCTGCTGCCGGAGCTGCTGGCGCGGAAAAACACCGAGCGCAAACTGCGGATCTGGTCGGCGGGGTGTTCCAGCGGAGAAGAGCCTTACACCCTGGCCATGGTGTTGCGGGAAACCATCCCCGATCCCCACAACTGGGACATCCGTATTCTCGCCACCGACCTGGATTCGAACGTGCTCAAGCGGGCCGAAGCCGGCATCTATGAATTGCAGGGCGTTCAGCGGACTCTGGGGACGCGGCTGAAACGCTGGTGCCTGCGGGGCAAGGGCGCCCTGGAGGGTAAGGTAAAGGTCAAGCCGGTCTTGCGGGAGATGATCCGGTTCCGCAAGCTCAATCTGATGGAGGCGTGGCCCATCAAGGGACGCATGGATTTCATCTTCTGCCGCAATGTGCTGATCTATTTCGACAAGCCGACCCAGAAAAAGCTGTTCGAGCGCTTCGCCGGCGTGCTCGGGGAAGATGGACATCTTTTCATCGGGCATTCCGAAAGTCCCCTGGACCTGACGGATCGCTTCGAACTCATCGGCAAGTCGATCTATCGAAGGGTGAGATAAAGGAGAACCTGAGAATGTCCATGATAAAAGTACTGGTCATCGACGATTCGGCCCTGGTCAGGAACCTGTTGCGCCGGATTCTCGAAACGGATGCCGCCATCGAAGTGGTCGGCACCGCCACCGATCCCTATGATGCGCGGGAAAAAATCAAGAAGCTGAACCCGGATGTGTTGACGCTGGATGTGGAAATGCCGCGCATGGATGGCATCACGTTCCTGAAGAACCTCATGCGTCTTCGCCCGCTGCCGGTGGTCATGGTTTCGTCCCTGACGGAAAAAGGGGCGGAGACGACCCTGCAGGCGCTCGAACTGGGCGCCGTGGATTTCGTCTGCAAGCCGCAGGGGGAGCCTGCCACCGCGATCAAGCGTTTGTCGGCGGAGATCATCTCCAAGGTGAAGATGGCGGCGCGAACCCGGCTCAAGAGGGCGGGAAGGGCGTCGCTGAAAGAAGCCGGGGGTGAGGATCCAGCCGGGTTGGATGTCGAGGAGCGATATGGAGTCGATGTGATTATCGGGAAGACGAACCGGGGGCGTGGCGGCGGCGGGCCGATCATCGCCGTGGGAGCCTCGACCGGCGGGACCGAAGCCATCAAGGAGTTGCTTGCGCCCCTTCCCCCTGGTTTGCCTCCCATCGTCATTACCCAGCATATCCCCGCCGGGTTCAGCGCCGCCTTTGCAAACCGCATGAATCGCCTGTTGGCTCTGGAGGTTTGCGAGGCTGAGGATGGCCAGCCCCTTCTGGCGGGGCATGTCTATATCGCCCCAGGGCACAGCCATTTGCTGGTTGCCCGGGAGCGCGGCGGTTACTGCTGCCGGTTGAACGACGGGCCCAGGGTGAACCGGCACAAACCCTCGGTGGATGTTCTGTTCCGCTCCGTGGCCCAATGCGCGGGTGGAAAGGCCATCGGTATCCTGCTGACCGGCATGGGGGACGATGGCGCCCGTTGTCTGCTTGAAATGCGGGAGGCGGGCGCTTTCACCATTTGCCAGGACGAAGAAAGCAGCGTCGTCTGGGGCATGCCCGGCTCCGCGGTGAAACTTGGCGCGGCGTGTCAGGTGGCCCCGCTCGGGAAAATTCCCGAGGCGCTGCTGGACCAGTTTTCGAAGATGAATCACCGGGGCGCTGCGGGAACGCCCCGGCGTGCGCATTCCCATACTTTGACCACTTAGACTGATACAACACACAGGAGGATCGATATGAAAATCATGATCGTGGACGACAGCATGGCGATGCGTCTGATCGTCATGAAAACTTTACGGGAAGCCGGCTTCGAGGGGCACGACGTGACCCAGGCCGAAGACGGCGCCAAGGCGCTGGAAAAGATCCGCCAGGACGAGCCAGATCTGGTGCTTTGCGACTGGAACATGCCCAACATGACCGGGCCGGAACTGCTGGAGAAGCTCAACGAGGAAGGTATCAAGGTCAGGTTCGGGTTCGTCACCACCGAGGCCTCGGAAGAGATGCGGAGCAAGGCCGGGGAACTGGGGGCGCGCTTTCTCATCGCCAAACCCTTCACCCCCGAATCCTTCAGGGAAACGCTGGGCCCTTATATCAAATGACATGACAGGAGCGTGACATGGCGAAGATTCCATTACCTGACCCCGATGGCTTGCGGCAGATTCTTTCCATGATGTATGGCAACGGACTCGAGGTGCGGGAGGGGAAACCGGTGCCGGCGGCAAAAGGCAGCGATTCCCTGGTCGCCCTTTATGTGGATGACGACGACAAGCCCGTGGTAGCGTGCGCTGTCGATTACCCTTTCACCGCCTATGGGGGTGCCTCGCTCACCCGCGTTTCCCCGGGGGTCGCCAAAGAGTGCGCAGGGAACGGCGACTTTTCGGATATCATGATCGGTAACGTGCATGAGATTCTGAATATCTGTTCCCGCTTGTTGATGAAAAAGAACAGCCCCCATCTGCGGTTGCACACCCTTTACCGTCAATCCGGCGATGTGCCCGACGCCGTTCGGGAGCTGATTCAAAAAGCGCGTGAGGGCGTCGATCTGAACGTTTCCTTTCCGAACTACGGGGAGGGAGGCATGTCCTTCCGGATCCTGACGGCCTGAATCCCCCGTTCTCCCCTCCCTGGCGGTGCGGGAGGGGATTGTTCCCTCCTTTTTTCCCGTTGCGGGTAAAATGCCCGGTTTGTGACTGCAAGCAATCCGGGAGTTCGTTTGAAACACAGTGTATTGCTCGCCAGGGATCTCCGCTGGCTGGCCGCAGGTTCCCTTTGGCGTCATCGTTTCCCACCGGAGGCGCGCTCCTGGCTGGAAGAGCCGGGTTCCTTGACGGCGCGCCTGGCGTGTGCGTTCGGAGCTGTGCGGGTGACGGTTTTGCAGGAGGAGCGGGGCAGGCTGCTGGCGAGCGAGCGCCGGCGGATGGGACTGGGTTCGGGTGAATGGATCTGGGTCCGGGAGGTTCTGCTGCGGGCCGGAGACAGACCGCTGGTGGCGGCCCGCACCGTGGCTCCCTGTTCGACCCTCAGGGGGGCGGGGGCAGCCTTTGCCCGTCTGGGAAACCGGCCTTTGGGCGAATTGCTGTTTACCCATCCCGGCGTGGTGCGGGGGGGCATGGAATGGAGCCGGGTGGAGAGCGGTCATTGGCGGCCGGCGGAGATTCCGCCCCCCCGCTGGGGCCGGCGTATCCTCTACTGGATCGGGGCCGGGCCCTTGCTGGTCAACGAGTTTTTTCTTCCCGGCGTGATGGAGGGGTGAGTGTGACTGCGAGGATGAAACGACCGGAGAGGGATTTCATCGTGGACAGACTGCGCCAGTACTGGCTGTTGATGCGGTTTCATCGCCCCATCGGGATTTTCCTGTTGCTGTGGCCCACTCTGTGGGCCTTGTGGATCGCCGCGGGCGGGATGCCCGATCCGAAGATCCTGGCGGTTTTCGTCCTGGGGGTGGTGCTGATGCGGGCGGCGGGTTGCGTCATCAATGATTACGCCGACCGTGACTTCGACCCCCATGTGGCGAGAACCCGGCAGCGCCCCATCGCCGCCGGGCGGGTCAGCCCGGGAGAAGCGTTGACGCTGTTCGGGGCGCTGTGCCTGGCGGCGTTCCTGCTGGTTTTGCAACTCGACGGCCTGACCATTGCCCTGTCGCTGGTGGCGGCCTTGCTGGCGGCTTCCTATCCTTTCATGAAACGCTATACCCACCTTCCCCAAGCGTATCTGGGGCTGGCCTTCGGCTGGGCCGTTCCCATGGCCTTCGCGGCGCAGACGGGGGGCGTTCCGCCGGTCGCCTGGTGGTTGCTGCTGGCCACGGTCCTGTGGGCCTTGGCCTATGACACCATGTACGCCATGGCGGACCGGGAAGACGACTTGAAAATCGGGGTCAAGTCGTCCGCCATCCTGTTCGGCCGCTACGACCGCCACCTCATCGCCGCCATCCAGGTACTGATGCTGGGGATCTTGGGGTGGGTCGGGCGGCTGTCGGGGCTGGACGGCTGGTATGGGTTGGGGTTGATCGCGGCTGCGGGGCTGGCCGTCTATCAACAGTGGCTGATCCGCGATCGCCGGCCGGATCGCTGTATCCGGGCCTTTCTCAACAATCACTGGCTTGGGATGGTCGTTTTCCTAGGGATCGTGCTTGACTATATGTTTTGATCCTTGGCGAAAATGCTGCCAGCACCAGCCGACACTACCCAATACCGCCACCAGCATGCTGCCCGCCATGATGATTTCCACGCTTGACACAGGTTTCACCTCATTGGTTGGTTAATGATCCGTCCCCCTCGGCTTGGCGCCTTGCGGCGCCGGGGGCGTTGAGCCAAGTGTGGGACAAATTCGAATCGAAGGTTGTGAAAAGGCGCACGGTTTTGCAATCCGGCCTTTCAGGCTCGGGCCACGACCCAGACCTCGACCTTCGCCGCCCCCGCCTTCAGCAGGGTGGAAGCGATCTCCCGCACCGTCGCGCCGGTGGTCATGACGTCATCGATCAGGGCGATGTGGTGTCCCCCGACCTTTTCACTGGCCTCGAACGCGCCGCGAAGATTGCCGCGCCGCTGCCCGGCATCGAGTTGCCGTTGCGGCACGGTGGCGCGGACGCGGCGGCAAAACCGGGGTTGAAGAGGAATTTCCAACCGCCGGGACAGGGGGCGGGCGATTTCGAGTGCCTGATTGAAACCCCGCCGGTGCTGGCGGTCTGGGTGCAGGGGCACCGGAAGCAGGCAGTCGGGACGGGGAAGGTGCATCCATTGCCGTGCCAGAAGCTCGCCCAGCAATCTGGCGCACGCCAGTCTGCCGCCGAACTTGAGGGCGGCGACCAGTCCCGCCACCGGCGGCGCATAGTGCAAGGGGGCGCGGGTGCGGAAAAAAGGCGGCGGATGCTCGAGGCAGCGGCCGCAAAGGGCGTTCGCCAGGGGGACGGGCAGTCCGCATAGAGGGCAGCCCTTGTCGATCCAGGGAAGCGCCTGGTGGCAGGCGCGGCACAGATCCAGCCGATCCTGTCCCGCCGCCCCGCATAGCAGGCACGAGGGGGGATACAACAGGTTCTGGATTGTTTCGAGCCAATCGTTAACTTTTGGCATGAATATAAGTTGACAGGATCGGGGGTGGCGTTAATATCGTTTTGCCCCGCGCACGGGGCGCAGGTTTCCCGGCGTATGGCCGGGAATGCGTTAAATCTAGTTCATCATGGAGTATTCGATGGCGGTATCTTGCGCTGAATTGTCCCAGGACGGGCTTCGACACGACTGGAGGCAGGAGGAAATCCTGGGGTTGTTCGATCGATCCCTGATCGATCTGGTTCATCAGGCCCAGAGTGTTCATCGGCAGTTCTTCGATCCCAACGAGGTTCAGGTCAGTACCCTGCTGTCCATCAAGACCGGCGGTTGCCCCGAGGATTGCGCCTATTGCCCCCAGAGCGGGCGCTATGAAACGGAACTGGAACGCGAGCGCCTGTTGCCGCTCGAGGAGGTGGTGGCGGCGGCGCGGGAAGCCAGGTCCAAGGGCTCCACCCGCTTTTGCATGGGGGCGGCCTGGCGCGCGCCCAGAGACAGGGACATCGACCAGGTGGCGGCCATGATCGCCGCGGTCAAGGCGCTCGGCATGGAAACCTGCATGACCCTGGGGATGCTGACCCGCCCCCAGGCGGAACGGCTGAAGGAGGCCGGGCTCGACTACTACAATCACAACCTCGACACTTCTCCCGAGTATTATCCCGAGATCATCAGCACCCGGACCTATCAGGACCGCCTCGACACCCTGCGCCACGTTCGCGACGCCGGTATCGCCGTCTGCTGCGGAGGTATCGTCGGGATGGGAGAGGATCGGGCCGACAGGGCGGGATTGCTGCAGCAACTGGCCAATCTGCCCCGCCATCCGGAGAGTGTCCCCATCAATCTGCTGGTGCAGGTGGAAGGAACGCCGTTGCACGGGGCTCAGGCGCTGGACCCCTTCGAATTCGTGCGTACCGTCGCCGTCGCCAGAATCCTGATGCCGGCTTCCAGGGTGCGCTTGTCGGCAGGACGGACCGGGATGAGCGACGAAATGCAGGCCTTGTGTTTCCTCGCGGGCGCCAATTCGGTGTTCTACGGGGAAAAGCTCCTGACCACGGACAACCCGGGCGCCGATGCCGACCGGCGGTTGTTCGAACGACTGGGAATCCGCTTCACCGGGCCGGATGCCGGCTGAACTCGAGCGGGCGTTGCGGCGCCGCCGCAGCGAGGGCCTCTACCGCCGGCGCAAGGTGGTGGAAGGTGCCCAGGGCGTGGAAGTCACCGTCTCCGGCAGGTCGCTGATCAACTTCTGCAGCAACGATTATCTGGGGCTGGCATCCCACCCCCGCCTCGTCGAAGCCATGCAGTCCGCCGCCGCCCGCTACGGAGTGGGCGGCGGGGCCTCCCATCTGGTGTGCGGGCACATGGCGCCCCATCATGCGCTGGAAGAGGAGCTGGCCGATTTCACCGGCCGGGACCGGGCGTTGTTGTTTTCCACCGGTTATCAGGCCAATCTGGGGGTGATCGGCGCTCTGTGCGGACGCGGAGACTGGGTTGCCGAGGACCGGCTCAACCATGCGTCGCTGCTCGATGGCGCGCGTCTGGCGGGGGCGCGGTTGAAACGTTATCCCCACGGCGATGCCGGGGCGCTTGCCGCCTGGCTGCGGGAGCGGGAGCGGGTGCGGTTGGTCGCCACCGACGGAGTGTTCAGCATGGACGGGGACGTGGCCCCTGTGGGGGCGCTGGTTTCCGTGGTCGCCGGGCGGCATGGCTGGCTGTACGTGGACGATGCCCATGGGTTTGGCGTCTTGGGGCGGGGGGGGCGCGGCACGCTTGAGCAGCTGGGGCTGGGGCAGGAGGAAGTGCCCGTCTATATGGCGACCCTGGGGAAAGCGGCCGGGGTCTTCGGCGCCTTCGTGGCGGGGCCGGAGGCGTTGATCGAAACCCTGATCCAGCAGGCCCGAACCTACCTTTATACCACCGCCCTGCCACCCGCCGTGGCGGAAGCCGCCCGCGCCGGCCTCAGACTGTTGCGTGAAGAAAGCTGGCGGCGGGAGCGTCTGCGGGCGCTGATCCGGCATTTCCGGGCCGGGGCACAGGCCTTGGGGCTGCCGCTGATGGCTTCGCGGACCCCCATTCAGCCGCTGTTGATAGGCGACAATCACAAAGCGCTCGCAGCCAGTGAAAGGTTGTGGCAGCGGGGATTGTGGGTCACCGCGATCCGGCCCCCGACGGTGCCCGCCGGTACCGCCAGGCTCCGCATCACCTTGAGTGCGGCGCACAGCCGGGCCCATGTGGACCGGCTTCTCGAGGCGCTCGCCGAGGTGATATGAGCGCCCTGTTTCAAGCGTGCCGTGGCGCGGGGGTGCCCATGGTGATGATTCCCGGCTGGGCGATGCACAGAAAGGTCTGGGGGGGGTGGGGCGATGCGCTGGCCCGCCGCCACCGGGTGTGTTGCATCGAGCTGCCGGGCCACGGGGGCACCCCCTCCCGGCCCGGCTGGACGTTGCCGGATGTCGCCGCCCGGCTGGCGGAAGCCATCGAGGCGCCTTCGGTCCTGGTGGGATGGTCGCTGGGCGGGCAGGTGGCGCTGCAGGTGGCTTCAAACCACCCGGAGAAAGTCGCCGGACTGGTGCTCATCGGCACCAATCCGAAATTTGCCGCGGAAGGTGGCTGGCCGGGGATGGCGGTGGAAACCTTGCGGCGGTTCCGGGAGGGGGTGGAAACCGATGTCACGGCGGCATTGAACCGCTTCCTGAGTCTGGTTTGTCAAGGCGGGGACGGGCGCGGTCTCAGGCTTCTGAGGCGGAACTGGCGCGCCCTGCCTCCGCCTTCCCTGGAGGATTTGTTGCAGGGGCTGAGGCTGCTGGAGGAGGTGGACTTGCGGCCGGTACTGACGGGTATCGGCGCCCCGGCGCTGGTCGTCGCCGGCGAGGGGGACGTCCTGGTGCCGCTTGAGGCATCCCGGCGTCTGGCCGCCATGTTGCCTGACGGCCGCTTGTTGACGCTGGAAGGGGGAGGCCATGCGCCGTTTCTGTTTCATCCTGAAGCGCTGCAGTCCGCCGTGGCCGGGTGCTTCGCCGGCGCGGATTTGGCCAGGGGCCAGCCGTCTCGTTGATCGATTCGTTACCTGTCATGCCTGGAGGGCCAAATATGTTGCTGGATTTGATCACCCGTTACCGGGGTGTTTTCGTCACCCTTTTCGTGCTGCCGCTCTCGCTTCTCTTCAAGGGCTATATGGGGGCGCGCAACCGGCTGGCCTTCTGGCTCGACAGCGCGCCCGGCAAGCACGGGCAGAAGGTGGTCCGGGTACAGGCCCAGGTGAGGGACTGGAAGGCGCGGACAGGGGGTGCGGTCCCCATGTGCACCGCCAGGCCGGGTTGGCAGGCCATGTCCCTCAAACAGGGGAATTACAAAAAGACCCATTACCGGGTCAGGATCAATCTTCCCGACATTCTGGAGATCGACGAACGGAAGAGGACGGTGCGGGTCGAGCCCATGGTGACCATGGGGCAGATCACCGCGGCCCTCAATCCCCTGGGGTGGACCCTGGCCGTGGTGCCGGAGTTGGATGCCCTGACGGTGGGTGGGCTGGTCAATGGTTTCGGAATCGAATCCTCCTCCCATAAATACGGCCTGTTCCAGCACATCTGTGAAGGTTTCCAGATCGTCACCGCCGACGGTGCCTGTGTCCGCTGTTCCAGAGAGCGGAATCCGCAGTTGTTCCACGCCATTCCCTGGTCTCATGGTTCTCTGGGTTTCCTGGTGGAGGCGGAGCTGAGGATCGTTCCGGCAAAAAAATATGTCCACCTGACCTATCTGCCCTACCGCTCGAAAACGGCGTTCCTGCGGCGCTTCGCCGAGGAGTCGTCGAAACCCTTCGAGCAGGCCGCCGATTTCATCGAGGGGTTGATGTTTTCGGACGATACCGGAGTGCTGATGCTGGGGAATTTCTCCGACCAGGTGCCGCGGGGGAAGCGGAGAAACGCGATCAATCGTTTCTGGAAGCCGTGGTTCTACGAACACGTGCGGTCGTTTCTGCGGCAGGGACAGGGGGGCGAAGAATGGATTCCCCTGCGGCATTACTATCATCGCCATACCCGCTCGTTTTTCTGGGAGATGCAGCAGATCATCCCTTTCGGCAACCATCCCCTGTTCCGCTATTTGCTGGGCTGGATGTCGCCGCCGGAGATCTCCCTGCTGAAACTGACCGAAACCCGCAAGATCCACGAACTTTATGACAAGTATCATATGGATCAGGATTTTCTGATTCCCATGAGTGCCCTGGAGTCGTTCTTGTCATTTTTGCGCCGGGAGGTGAGTTTCTATCCGTTGTGGCTGTGCCCGGCCAGGATTTTCGATGCGCCGCTGCGTGGTTTCGTCCATCCGGCACCGGGTGAGGAGATGTTCGTGGATGTGGGCATTTACGGCGAGCCTCAGGTGGTGCCTTATCACGCTGAAACCACCACCCGAAAATTGGAGGCGTTCGTCCGCCGGGTGCGGGGCTTTCAGGCGCTCTATGCGGATACTTACCAGACCCGGGAGGAGTTCCGGCAGATGTTCGATCATACCCTGCTCGACCGGGAGCGGGTGCGCACCGGGGCGGTGGGCGCCTTTCCCGAGCCCTACGACAAGGTCTCCCGTAAGGCCAGGGCGTACTGAGAACGGCCGGGATGGAACGCTTCGCCTCTCAGTGGTTTCTGTCTTGCCGATAGCTGGAAAAGTATCTGCCCAGGGCCCAGATGGGGAAGACGTTGCGGTAGGCGGTATAGGTGATGGCGCAGGTATGGTTGAAGACCCCGGAAATCCCTTCCTGGGGCCAGTCACCGTTTTCTTCCTGTCTCGTCATCAGGAAGCGGATGCCTTTTCGAACGGCCGCCGTATCCGGGCAGGCCGCCGCCATCAGGCTGAGCAGCGCCCAGGCGGTGTTGACGATTTGCGACTTGGCATGGGGCACGTATTCTTTCCGCAGGCAGGACTGGAAGGCTTCCCCCCAGCCTCCGTCCCCGTTCTGCCGGTCCAGCAAAAACCGGCAGGCCCTTTGCAAGTGGGGGTCGGCGCGCAGGGCGGCGGTGCCGCCCGCCTGTTTCGCCGCCGCGGCCAGCGCTTCCACCGCGAACCAGGTGCCGTAGGTGAAACACACGCCCCAGGAGCCGAACCAGCCGCCGTCTTGGCGTTGTTTGGCGCGGACGAAGCGGAGGCCGTTTTCGATCGCCCTGTCGATTTCGCCACGCCGGTAGCGGGGGTCTGACTCCCGGTAATGGAGCAGGGCCTGAATACAGGAGGCGGAGCATTCGGTATAGGAATAGTCGATCATGATATCGCGGAAGATCGCCGCGGGATTGAGCAGTTCCAGCCAGGCCGGTCCCCGCGTGTTTTCGTAGCTGGCCCAGCCGCCATCGGGATTTTGCAGCGAGAGGATGACATCGACCGCATCCTGCAATCTGTCCCGGCCGATGGGATTGGATCCGGCGGCCTCCAGCACCCCCGAGCGGTGGACCAGAAGCGTGGCATGGAGGCCCAGGGCGGTGCAGTCGGAGATCGGCCAGCCGTGAGGGCGGGTCGAGAACGGCCAGGCCCCCTTGGAAATGTGACGGAAGAAGCGTTCCCTGTCGGCGACCTCTTCCCTGAGCTGTTGCCGCTCGATGAACCGGTAGGCTTTCCTGACCACTTCGGGGAAGTGGCGCTCCATGCCGTTTTCGACGATGGCCTGGGTGGCGAAGCCGGTGTCCCACAGCTGGGAGCCGTTGTAGCCGTTCATTTTCATCCCGTCTTCGGCCACCCACAGGTAATCCGCCCAGCGCTCGACGTGTTTCCGGAATTGCGGCGAGTCCTTGCCGTGGGCGTGCCAGATGCAGATCGAGTTGATCACCTGGTTGACCGGTCCGATATCTATGTATTCCGTCTGCCGGTCTTCCGCGTCGATGTATTCCAGGATGAATTTCAACGCCCGCTTTCGCAAAGGACGCAGATGGATGCTTTCATAACCGTCGAGAAACACGTTGAGGGTTTTCAGCAAGGGGGAGGGCGGGTGAAAAAGATCGGTGCGGGCGACCCGGTCGCGGGCGGCCCGCCAGTCGATGGTGGCGTAGTCGCAGGGGTACAGTTCCTGCCTCAATGCCCGGGTGACCTCGGTTTCGGAAGCGGTGACCCGGTGGCCGAAACAATAGGACATGGGCAGATAGACCATCCGGCAATGGCACCAGTAGCGCCAGGGGTGAACGGGCAGAAAACGCGGCAACAGCCACATTTCCGGCATCAGGCTGTGATTGCCTTCCCAGGCGTAGACCCCCAGCACGGATAGGTAGAATTTTCCCCACGGCGGAATGCCGGTGGCGCCGCCCTGGCTCAAGATCCATTCCCGCGCCCGGGTCAATTCCGCATTGCCCGGATCCTCGCCCAACAGCCGCAACGCCACATATTGGAGCACGGTGGTGAACAGCACGGAGGCCCCCTCCAGATGCAACCCCCAGCCGCCGTCGTCGTTCTGGTGGTTGTACATGTAGCGTTTCATCAGGGTCTGATGGGGCGGTGGAAAAGGTGCTCCGGTGATATGGGAAGCGATGACGAGGCCCGGCAGCAGGAAATGAGGACCGCCGTAATCGCCGGGCCAGTGGCCGTCGTCCCTTTGCAGACGGCGATAGAAATCGATACCGCGATGGGTGGAGAGAAAGGCCTGGTTGGCCAGAGGATCGCCCGACTCCTCCGGGACTGTTGCGGTGGCAGGCGGGGGATGCGGCAATTCCAGGGCTTGGTGGCGGTAAAGCCGGTCGGCCGAATTGGAGTTGGCGGATTTGTCGAAGAGGAAATCCCGGGACATCGCTTCGAGAAACCGCTTGCCTCTGGGGGTCTCCCAGTCCCGGTCTGAGCCGGTGGGAAAGTCCTTTTCCGCAGGGGGGGCAAATCGCCAGACATGGCGGTCTTCTTCCGGGCGCAGTTTCCAGTATTTCCAAAATTCTTTCATTCGCTTTTTCGCTGGCTGGGAATGAATGATGGAGATTTGTTGGGCCGATGGTATCGGGCCGCCGTGTTTCCGAACATCGAAGCCATCGCCTTTACCGTGCCTGGCACACAATCCTTAGCGATGGCCTGGCCAGCACCGTATAATGAGCCGGATCCCTTTGTCGGATTTATGGGGCGTGAATGGCTGTTCAGCGTTCAGCCATCTTCCGTATTCTATCATCGCAGCCGTCGTCCTGGGGCGCGGCGGGCGTATGCCGCGGGACTCCACCGGTGATCTGTTTCGAAAAACGCCGTGAAGACTTGCTTGCGGTGCATTTCCGCTGCGCGGGAAAGGCGGGATGTATCAGTATACGAACGATTTATGATCCACCAGGCCATGCAAACAGATTCCATTTCCTCTTCCATCAAGACCGGTCGCTGCGATGTGTGTGTCGTTGGCGCGGGTGTCGCGGGTGCCACGCTGGCCGCCTATCTGGGGCGGCGGGGCGTCCGGGTGGCATTGATCGAAAGGGATTTGTCGGAACCCAAGAAAATCGTTGGAGAGTTGCTGCAACCCGGCGGCGTGCTCGAATTGGAGCGGATGGGGCTCGCCTCGGTGCTGGAAGGCATCGATGCCCAACCCGTCGAGGGTTACGCCTTGATCAACGATGGGGTTCAATTGCGGATTCCCTATCCCGAGAGCTCGGGGAAGCCCCTGTCGGGCCGCGGGTTCCGTTACGGGCGCTTCATTCAGAATCTTCGCCGGGCGGCTGAAGACAGCCCCAACGTGACCGTGATCGAAGGCCGGGTGAGGGGATTCGTCGAGGATGTTTCAGCCGGCAGGGTGGTGGGGGTCCGCTATGTGGAAAGAACGGAGAACCGGGAACAGGCGATCCTTGCTCCCCTGACGGTCGTGTGTGACGGCTGTGTTTCCTCGTTGCGAAACAAGCTGTGCAACTCGGAAAAAAAAGTGTCCGGTTATTTTCTTGGCCTGTTGCTGGAAGACTGCCGGTTGCCCTGTCCGAATCACGGGCACGTCTTCATCGGCAACGATTCACCTTTTCTTAGTTATCCGGTTTCTTCCCGCCATGTCCGGGTTCTGATCGATTTTCCCGGCAGGATGCCCAAATTGAAAGGGGAGGCGTTCGGCCACTCTCTGCTCGACCAGGTGGGGGGGCGATTGCCGCAAGAGATGCGGGCGGCCTTCGCTGCCGCGGTGGCGAAACGGGACTTCCAGGCCATGCCGAACATCGTCATGCACGCCAACCCGGCCCAGGTGCCGGGCGCCGTGTTGCTGGGCGATTCCTTGAACATGCGCCATCCGTTGACGGGAGGGGGCATGACGGTGGCTCTGACAGATGTCAGGACCCTGGGTAATCTGCTGTTGCAGATAGGGGATTTCAGCCGGGAGGAAAAAGTTTCCGAGGCGGTCCGTTCCTATTATGCCTATCGCCACAAGCTCAACGCCACCATCAATATCCTGGCCAGTGCCCTGTACGGCGTTTTCACCCAGCCGGACCTCAATGAAGCCTGTTTCGCTTATTTGCAGCGGGGAGGAAAGTATGCGGCCGGCCCGATCGCCCTGCTTTCCGGTATTTCCAGGGATATCCGCCTGTTGATCCGGCATTTTGCCGCGGTCGCCTGGTTCGGTGCCTACCGGGCGGTCAAGCCTTTGCCGACGCCGGCGAGGGTTTTCAAGGCCTACTGTATTCTCAGGCAGGCGATTCGTATCATCGATCCGCTGTTGGCGGCCGAGTATCCGACCTTTGGTACCAGAATGGCGTTGAAACTGGCCAGAATCGTCTTTCCCTGATTTTCCTGCCGGCGCGCGGCTGGTTTTCTGGCCTTCGCCGCTTTTTACCGCCTGGTTTTGGGGGGTGGCCCTTTCGCCGCGAAGGCGGGTAACACCACCAACATGCAAAGCAGGGTCGAAACGATGCCGACAGTCAGCAGTTTTCCCAGGCTGGCGGTACCGGCGTGGGAGACGAAGGCCAGGCTGATGAAGCTGAAAACCGTGGTCAGGGTGCTGAAAAAGACGCCCTTGGCGGTGCTGGTGTGCAGGATGCGCCATTGTTGTTGCCGGTTCGTCCGCAACCGGTGGATGAGGTGGATGGCGCTGTCGACACCCAATCCCAGCAGTAAGGGAAGGGCGATGATGTTGGCGAAATTGAAAGGGACGTCGAGGATCACTGAGGCGCTGCCGGTGGCCAGGCTGACAAGCGCCAGAAGATAGAAGATGAGCAGCGTTTCCTTCAAGCTTCGGAGCACCAGGAGGGTGATGACCGCGATCGCGATGGCGGCATTGAAGAAAGCCTGGCGGAACGCGCTGACGACCTCCAAGCCGGACTCCAGGTACTGCACCGGCAGGCCGGTCGCGTGAGGTTCGACGGCCTTGACCCCGGTGACGAACGCCAGCTGGTTTTCCAATGGGTTCAGATCCTCGCTTGGATAGACTTCGATCCGGAAGATGCCGGTTTGGCTGATCCAGCGCATCGCCAACGTTTCGGGCAGATCGTCGATATCCTCGACGGGACCGGCTTCAAGCGCCATTGAAAGTTTTTGCATCGCGTGGGGGAGATTTCCCAGCAGGCTGTCCTGAAGTTGTTCCAGCTTCCGCAGTTTCGAATCCGGGGTGGCCGTCTCGAGCCGCTCCAACAGGGTATGTACCTGGAGGTCGAGCCGCTCCAGGGTCTGCCGCGTTGGACCGGCGGGTTCGATAGCCAGCCGGCCGGAAAGCGTGCGGGCCAGGCGATTCAAGGCTTTCATCGGTTCCCTGGGGTCTGTGATCGCGGCGGGTGCGGGGAAAGAAGCCAGTCCGGGCCCCAGGATCATGGCCAGATCGTCGATGATGGCGAGCTTGTCTTCTTGATCCGGCGGGATGAAGCTTTCGATGCTGAGGGTGTGATCCACCACGTCCAGAGACTCCAGGCGTCTGGATTTCGCTTGCGCCGCGGCTCGGTCGGCCGCCAGGACATTGATCGTCATCAGGGGGCTGTCCTTTTTCCGCAGCAGCTGTTTGAATGCGATCACCGATTCGGTATTGGGATCCCTGAGGTTGATCGGGCTGAAATCGAATCTGACATCCAGCAGCAGAATGCTCCCGCCCACCGCCAGGAGGAAGGAAGCGGCTTGGATTGTCCTGGCATGGCGGAGGGGAAAGAGGTAGATCCATTGCGGAAGACGGACAGGTTTTCTCTTGTGTCCCGCCGAGTCGGTTTTCGTCAGCGCGAGCAGGGCGGGCAAGGTGGTGAGGGTCACGAAGCAGCTGATGAACATGGCGCTGCCGGCGATCACGCCCAGTTCGGCGACGCCCTTGTAAGCGGTGGGGATGAAGGCGTAGAAGCCGATGGCGGTGGTGATCGTGCAAAGAATGATCGATGGGCCGACGGCGCGCAGGGTTTCGATGATCGTTCGCTTGTCGTGGTTGCCTTGATGGCTCAGCTCCTTGTACTGGAGACAGAAATGAATGGCGTAATCGACGCCCAGCCCCAGATACAACACCGCGAATGACACCGAAATCACGTTCAGATGGCCCACCGCGAAGGTGGCGAAACCGGCAGATAGCGACAGCCCCGCCATCAGAGTGATCAAGGTCGCCGCGATCAGGATCAGGGAGCCGAGGCCCACGATCAGGCAGATGCTTACCAGGAGGGCCGAAGAGAGCGCCGCCAGCGTGATTCCCTTGCTGATGCTGAGCAACTCCTCGTGTTCCAGGGCGACTTCACCGGTCAGACGGATGGTCACTTCAGGCTGGGCCTGCGCGAATGCTTCGGTGATGTGCCGCACCGCTTCGACCGATTTACCGGCGGGGACGAATCGGTCATACTGGAACACCGGCTTGACCAGCAGCAATTGGGTTTTTTTGTTCAGTTCAGGGGAGGCTTGAAGCATCATCTCCTGCCATGAAAGCCTGCGGGGTGCTCCCCGCAAGACATTTTCGATGGCTGTCGCCATTTCCGGCAACAGCGGCCCGATGCCGGGGGAGGCGGTTGGATCACCGATCACCGTGCTGACCAGAGAGAGGAATTCGCCGAGGGTGTTGTTTTGTGCCAGGCGGCCGATGAAAGGTTGGGCCCTGGAGATTTCGGCCGCCACTTTTTCCAGTTGGCCGGTTTTCAGAAAAAGCAGGGCATGGCGATCGAAGAACGCCCCCTGTCCCGGAAGATAGACCGACTGGACGTGGTTTTTTTCCAGGGCCAGACGCTCACTCAGCTGGCGGGCCGCCCACAGGCTCTGTTCCGGTGTGGGGGATTCCACCACCACCACGATACAGCGCAGGTCGTAGGGGAACAGTTGCTGCATCCGCGCCCTGTCTTTCTGGAAGGGCAGGTCGGGCGACAACAGCTTGGTGGTGTCCATGTCGACACCCAGGTTTTCAAAGGCGTAGAAAAGGCTTGCGGCGCCGAGGGTCAGGGTCAGGCCGATCCAGAGCCAACGGAAGCGAACGATGCCCGTCGCCCAGCCGCTCAGCACCCGGTCCAATATCCTGTCGGGGTCAGGTTTTGCAATCACGCGTTCTTTCCTTGTTCGACGCGGCTGCGCCGGACAGATCTTCGTCTTCCAGAGGTTGTGTTCGCCCGAGAGATGGCTTCGGGGAGAAGCGGCTTTCCATTTTTCCGTCCCCAGGCCGGCCTCGGGGGATTGAGCCGGATGGGGCGGTCTGTTTGCGCCGGGAAGATGTCTTCGTGACCGGCTCGCTGGAATGCGACATGGTACAATCCCCCGGCCGGTTCCGTTCGGTTCTCGAAGGTCTTGCCATGCCGCAACAACGATAGGGTATCGGTCGAAGGATTGCAAGACGGGTTCCTACTGTTCTCTTCATTGGTTTTTTGATTCATGAGTTGGGACAAACGTTGGATGCGCCGGGCTTTTGGGAAAGCTGCGACGGATTACGATCGTCTGGCGGTGCTTCAGCGTCGGATAGGGGGCAATCTGTTCGGCGAGCTTCCCGATCTGTCGGTCCCTGGCTGGGTTGTGGACTTGGGCACGGGTACCGGCTGGTGTGGCCGCCATTTGCTTGAACGTTATCCGGAGCGGCCGCTGTTGGCGCTGGATATGGCGGAAGGAATGGTGCGTCAGGCCAGGAATCTCTCGTGCCGTGGCGACGCGGCTTGGGTGGTGGGGGACATGGAAGCGTTGCCGCTGGCGGCGGAAAGTGCCGCCCTGGTGATGAGTAATCTGGCGTTGCAGTGGTGCTTACGGCCCCGGTGTGCCATTGCTCAGATGGCCCGGGTGCTGCGGCCCGGGGGGCGGTTGTTGCTGTCCACCTTCGTGTCGGGCACGTTGGAAGAACTGCGCCTTGCCTGGTCGCGGGTGGACGATTACACCCACGTCAACCGGTTCGTCGCCCTGGATACGCTGGAGGCCTGTGTGGAAGCGGCCGGTTTCCGCAGTTGGCGGGTGTGGGCGCAACCGGTGCGTCTTGAATATCCTTCTCCCATGGCGTTGTTTCACGAACTCAGAGGGATCGGCGCGCACAATGTCACTTCCCGGCGGCCTCGTCACTTGATGGGGAAAGGGCGGCTGCAAGCCCTGCGGCAAGCCTATCCCCGCAAAGACGGCAAGGCCCCGGCAACCTTCGTTTCCGCCTATGTCTCGGCGGTCAAGTGACCGCGGTATTCACCTTTCCGGGATGAGAGGATGTCTGGTCGCTGCGGATCCACAGGAACAGGATGACAGCCGTTCCGATCACGCCCATCATGGCGCCCGGTCCCCAAATGAGCAGTCCTCCGAGTTGTTGATCGAACAAACGATCCACGTCCCAGCGGCCCTGGAGAACATCGTAAACATTATAGAGAGGGGATTTCGCCAGGGTGATCCACGCCCCCAGGAGGGTGTTGGGCACGGTGACGACCCACAGAGCGATCAACCGTATTCCCAGCGGCAGGCGGGCGGTTTTGCGGGGATCGGCGATCAGCCACCAGAAGAAGAAGCCGCTGACGATCATGCTCAGGTGCATCAGTTCGTGCAGCAGGCGGTCCTGTACCGCCAGATCATGAATGGACGGGACCTGCCAGAAGATCAAGGTGGCGAGAAAAAGGAGGGGAGCGACCAAGGGGTGACTGAAGAAACCATAAAGGGTTTGGATGACCCTGTTTCTGACCACAGGGACCAGGACGTGGTGACGGATGGATCTGGGCAGTCCCTGGATCAAAGCTGCCAGGGGCATGGCGAGGATGGTCAATAGTGGCCCGAGAACACGCAGCAACAGGTGTTCCACTTGATGGATGAAAAGAAAATGATTCGAGAGGGGTTCGATGGGGGATTGTAGGGCGATATGGAAACACACCATTCCCAGAAAGAAAGCGAGCGCCTGCCCCGGGGAGGCCGGTTTGCCGCGACGTGACCGCTTCCACCAGCCGCGAAGGTAGACCAGAACGATGAATGCAAGCGGCAGGGTGATCGATAAAGTCAGGTTCCACGCCATCCACGGAGAAGTGTCGTCAGGCAAAAGGCCATGGGCGATGGAGGGGGCGGGGAGAAGGGCCAGCGAGGCGAAGGCTGGGGATTGAAGCGATTGTTTCATATAATTGACACCAGAACCGATCTTTGGACAGATGCTGCTTTGATCCACGCTTGCACCATTATGTTTCCATAGGTTACATTAAACCGGATTATCGGTGTGCTTTCTCTCCTGCTGACCATGATTCTGAAGAAAACCTCGATGGGGGGCGGTTCGTGCCAGTTGATACTGAAACCCAACGCATCCTTGAATCAGGGCCAGGCCAGGATGTTGGTGATGCTGTTTGGTCTTGTGATGGCGATGATGGGGTTCGGCTTTGCGCTGGTGGGAGCATGGCCCATCCTGCCTTTTTCGGGGGGGGAGTTGCTGTTGCTCGGCGTGGCGCTGCGCTGTAGTATGCGCAAGACCGCTGCTCGTGAAGTCATCACCATTGCCAACGATGCCATAAAGATAGAGCATCACAGTGGCGGAGAAGTCAAGATCGCCGAGGTTCCGCGCTTTTGGGCGAGAATCGATTGGTCGCCGGGGGTGGGCCGCCAATTGATGATCGGATCCCATGGCAAATGGTTCGAGATCGGCGCCTTTCTGGGGGAAGAAGAAAAACGGATGCTGGCCAAAGCATTACAACAAGATGCCGGCGTCACCGGGTTGTGAATTTTCCGTGGTTGCAAAACTTGAGGGGAGTATTTCGTGAGCTTACATAATCTCAAGCGGTCTTTTGTCGCGATGTTTCTGGGGTTGATGGGGGATGCCGCATGGGCGGACTATAAACTCAATATCCCTGTGGGGCCGGATGAAACCAGCCGGCTGATCTACGATTTCCATATGTACGCCATCTGGATCTGCGT
This sequence comes from Methylothermaceae bacterium, assembly GCA_026981855.1. Lineage (GTDB taxonomy): Bacteria > Pseudomonadota > Gammaproteobacteria > Methylococcales > Methylothermaceae > Methylohalobius. The sequence goes on from JALSIB010000029.1 coordinate 133,533, forward strand.
GGGTATCGCGGTGGTGGTGTTCGGTGTCATGTTCTATTCGATCATCAATCACCGCAAGTCCAGGCACCCGGTGCCGGCGACGTTCCACGAGAACACGTTGCTCGAGGTGGTTTGGACGATCATCCCGGTCATGATCCTGATCGGAATCGCCATCCCGGCCACCAAGGCGCTGATCAAGATAGAAGATACCAGCGATTCCGATATGACCATCAAGGTGGTTGGCTATCAGTGGAAATGGCTGTATGAATATCCCGACGAAGGAATCAAGTTCTTCAGCAGCCTGGATGCGGCCAGCAACGAGGCCCGGCAGATAGGGTCCGGCATCGATCCCAGTACCGTGCCCAATTATCTGTTGAACGTGGACAATGCCTTGGTGGTTCCGGTCAACAAGAAGATACGTTTTCAGATCACTTCGGCCGATGTGATTCATGCCTGGTGGGTGCCGGCATTCGGCTGGAAGAAGGACGCCATTCCCGGTTTCATGAACGCCGCCTGGGTGAAAATAGAAAAACCCGGTGTCTATCGCGGCCAGTGCGCCGAATTGTGTGGTCGTGACCATGGATACATGCCGATCGTGGTCAAGGCAGTGACCGAAGAGGAATACAGGGCGTGGGTGGCTCGATGGAAACAGGAACATGCCGTGGCCGCTTCCGCCGAATGGTCGATGGAACAGGCGATGAAGCGCGGCAAGGCCGCCTATAACACCCATTGTGCGAGCTGTCATCAAGCCGATGGCAGCGGAATTCCCGGAACTTTCCCCGCCCTGGCGGGAAGCGCGGTGGTGACCGGCGATCTGGATCAGAATCTCGAGATCGTACTGGAGGGCAAAAGCGCGATGCCCGCCTTCGGAGCGGATGCAAATATCAGCGACGAAGATCTGGCGGCCATCGTGACCTACATTCGTAATTCCTTCGGAAACGATACGGGTGATTTGGTCAAACCGGAAGACATCGCGGATATCCGCTGAATGAATTTGCATCGTAACGAGAGGTAATGTTATGGCAACGGTAGCTGATACGCACGGCGTTGAGCACGAGCACGGCCCGGCAAAGGGCATCATGCGGTGGATCACCACCACCAACCACAAGGATATCGGGACACTCTATCTGTGTTTCGCCATGGCCATGTTTCTGGTCGGAGGGCTCATGGCCCTGATCATCCGGGCGGAGTTGTACCAGCCGGGCCTGCAACTGGTGGATCCCCATTTCTTCAACCAGATGACCACCCTCCACGCTTTGATCATGGTGTTCGGGGCGGTGATGCCCGCCTTTGCCGGATTCGCCAACTGGATGCTTCCACCCATGATCGGGGCGCCCGACATGGCGTTGCCGCGGATGAACAACTGGAGCTTCTGGGTGCTTCCCTTCGCCGCCACGATGTTGGTGATCACCCTGTTCCTGGACGGGGGCGCCGTCGCCTCGGGCTGGACGTTGTATCCGCCTCTGGTGCTGCAGATGGGAGACTCTCTGCCCTTCACCATCTTCACGGTGCATTTGCTGGGCCTTTCTTCGATCATGGCGTCGATCAATATCATCGTCACCATTTTCAATCTGCGGGCGCCCGGAATGACGATGATGAAGATGCCCATGTTCGTCTGGACCTGGCTGATCACGGCGTTTCTGTTGATTCTGGTCATGCCTGTCCTGGCGGGCGGGGTCACCATGTTGCTGACCGACAAATACTTCGACACCAGCTTTTTCGATGCCGCCGGGGGAGGGGATCCGGTATTGTTCCAGCATATTTTCTGGTTCTTCGGTCATCCCGAGGTGTACATCATCGTCCTGCCGGCATTCGGGATCATCTCCCACGTGATTCCGGTGTTTTCGCGCAAGCCGCTTTTCGGCAAGAATTCGATGGTGTTCGCCACCGCGGTGATCGGTATTCTATCCATGATCGTCTGGGCCCACCATCAATACACCGTGGGGATGCCTGTTCCGGCCGAATTGTATTTCATGTATGCAACCATGTTGATCGCGGTTCCCACCGGCGTGAAGGTGTTCAACTGGCTGGCCACCATGTGGAAGGGGTCGCTGACTTTCGAGACCCCGATGTTGCATGCGATGGGATTTCTGGTGTTGTTCGTCTTCGGCGGCTTCACCGGTATCATGATGTCCCAGGCGCCGGCGGACTTGTATTACCATGACAATTATTTCATCGTCGCCCATTTCCACTACACCCTGGTCGGCGGGGGCGTGTGGGGGATCTTCGCCGGATTTTTCTTCTGGCTGCCCAAGTGGACCGGGCGGATGTACGATGAACGGTTGGGCAAGCTGCATTTCTGGTTGTCTTTCCTCGGCTTCAATCTTCTGTTCATGCCGCAGCATTTCCTGGGGCTGGCGGGAATGCCGCGGCGGATTCCGGACTATGCGGTGCAGTTCACCGAATTCAACCAGATGTCCACCGTCGGCGCTTTCATCTTCGGTTTCTCCCAGTTGCTGCTGATCTACATCGCCTACAAGGCGATCAAGGGTGAAGGGGAAAAAGCCACTGACGAGGTGTGGGAAGGCGCCAAATCCCATGGTCTGGAATGGAACCTGCCTTCTCCCATGCCCTATCATCACTCCTTTGAAGGGGTGAACATCGGCAAGGCGATCGAGGACGAATAATTCAGTGCTTGATGCATCCTCCTCCGGACGGCTCCGGGGGAGGGTGCCATCGCCGGAGAGGCCTGTTTATGGATATACGCAAGAAGAATCTGATTTTCGCCGCGGCCTTGGGATTGCTGGTGGTCGTGATCTATATCCTGGCGCTGAAAGATGTCCTGGGAAAGATTTTCGGATGATGAAATGCTTGGGTGTTTGAATTTCGAAGAAAAAAAGACAAGGGGGAGCGGTTATGTCGACAGCGAGCGGTAACTACTATTTGCCTCATGTGGCCAGATGGCCCATCGTGGGTTCCATCGGCCTGTTTACGATGTTGGGAGGGTTCTCCCTGAAGTTGATAGGCGTCGGTGCGGGTGCTTTTTTCATGGCCCTCGGTGCCCTGATCATTATCGGCATGATGTTCGGATGGTTCGGCGAGGTCATCCGGGAAGGGCTGCAAGGGCTCTATAACGACCAGGTGGAACGCTCGTTCCGTTGGGGCATGATCTGGTTCATCGCTTCGGAAGTGATGTTTTTCGCCTGCTTCTTTGGCAGCCTGCTCTACATCCGGATGTACGTGATTCCCTGGTTGGGCGGGGAAGGAACCACCGGCGTGGGTGAGTTCACCAACATGCTGTGGCCGGATTTCGCACCCGAGTGGCCCACCAACGGACCGGCAAGAATCGGCGGGGAGTTCGAGCCCATGGGAGCCTGGGGCATTCCCGCCCTCAACACCCTGATTCTGTTGTCAAGTGGTGTGACCGTGACATGGGCACATTGGGGGTTGCTGAAGAACAACCGGCCTCAATTTGTCAAAGGACTCATCGCCACCATCGCCCTGGGCTTCACTTTCGTGTTGTTCCAGGCGTACGAGTACTATCACGCCTATACGGAAATGGGCCTGACTCTGGGTGCCGGTATTTATGGATCCACTTTCTTCATGCTGACCGGTTTCCACGGCATGCATGTGACCATCGGGGCGATCTTCCTGACCGTGGTGCTGCTTCGGGCCTTGCGGGGGCACTTCGATGCGGAACATCATTTCGCCTTTGAAGCCGCTGCCTGGTACTGGCACTTCGTGGATGTGGTCTGGCTGGGTTTGTTTATCTTCGTGTACTGGCTCTGACCGGAAATTCGATCCGCTTGAAAAAGGCGCTACCGGGGTGGCGCCTTTTTTTGTTGGACCGGAGCGGGTCTGATGCCGTGGGGTTTTATCCAGCCCCGGCTGGCGGCGAACAGAAGAAAGAAAAAGAGTACCAGGGACATCGAGATGCGGGTCGTGAGGGCCTTGGCGGTCCTTGGGGAGTGGCTCTTGTCGTGCAGGAGATAATACAGCGCGGAACCGAGGCTGAAGATGATGCCGACGAAGGCGGTGAAGATGAAGAATTTGATCAACATGATTATAACCTGATGGAAATCAGGACATGGTAAAGACCCCTCGTCCATTTTTCAAAGCGGGATGGCGGTTGACCGGCTTGACCTTTGCCGCCGTGGCCTTGTTCCTGGCGTTGGGCGCGTGGCAATTGCGGCGGGCCGGGGAAAAACAGGCCTTGTTGGATCTCCAGCAGCGCCAACTGCAGCGGCCTGCCATCAGGCTCCAAGGGGAAGAAACCCTGGCGGAACTGGGCCGCTATCGCAAAGTGATCGTCACCGGAATTTGGGATCCCGATCACCAGATCCTGCTCGACAGCCGGACCTATCGGGGCAAGGTGGGGTATGAGGTCTTGACGCCCCTGGAAACAGGGGGTGGCAAGGTGATTCTGATCAATCGAGGATGGGTGCCGCTGGGGGGTACCCGGGAACGATTGCCGGATATCAGGATCGAGCGTAAAAAGGTGACGATTCGGGGGCGGACGGATCGCTTTCCCCGCATGGGAATGCAGCTTCAGGGAATGAGAGCGCCTTCCCCCGGGTGGCCGAGTGTGGTTCAGGAACTGGTTCCCGAAGTGATCGCCGGGCGAATGAACAAACATGTGTTCGACTTCCAGATAAAAATGGACGAGGATCTGCCGGATGGTTATGTGAGACAGTGGCGATTGGATTACATCAAACCAGAGCGGCATATCGGATATGCGTTGCAGTGGTTCATCTTTGCGGCGATAGCGCTGGGATTGTGGTTATGGTTTGGTTTCAAGAGAGCCAGGGAGAATGTAACGGGTGACTGAAGGGAAAAGTTCACGAAGTGGAATATGGGTGGTGCTGCTGATCTTTTTCATGGGGGCGGCGCCATTTTTCGGGGCGTTGTATCTGGTGAAACATCCGGGTCTGTGGGGTACCCAGGGGAACAAGGGAAGGTTGATCCAGCCGCCCGTCCCTGTCCAATACGATGTCTTTCATCCCGTTGCCGGCGATTTGTCCAGAAGGCATCCGCTCAAGGAGATCCGCGGGCGCTGGGTGATCCTGCATCCTCTGACGGGTGGAAATCAGGAAGACTGTCGCAAGATTCTCGAGGATACGCGCAGGCTGCACCCCCTGTTCAGCAAGGATATTCCAAGAGTGCGGCGCCTTGCCGTGTGGAGCCGGCGAACACCTCCGGATCCCGGCTTTCGGGACTGGCTGGAACAGGACCGGGATCTCTATCTGGCCAAGACCGGCGAGGGTTTCTTTTCGGACCTTGCCGGGCATATTCTCCACGCCCCTTTGCGCTGTGGTCAGGTGGTCATCATGGATCCCTTGGGAAATTTGATGATGTGGTATGATGCCGGGTTCGACCCTTACGACCTGTATCATGATTTGAAGCGTTTGCTCAAAGCCTCCCAGATCGGCTGAATCTTCCGATGATCTATAGAAAGTTTTTCCTCCTGACCTTGATTTTGATTCTGGCCACCCTGGCGCTGGGGATTTACGTTCGTGCCAGTGGTGGCGGGCTGGCTTGTCCGGATGCGCCTGCCTGTTTTGGTTCCTGGTGGCCCCCCGAGTCACTGCCCGGCGATGTGCTGAAACAGTATCCCGGGCATTTCTACGATTCCAGCGCCGCGAGGCTGCAGATGGGGCACCGCTTGCTGGGGGCGGCGACCGGCATCATCCTGGTGGGACTGTTTCTCGCTTCCTGGTGGCAGCGCCGCAGGCTTGTCGCCACAGGCGCGAGTGCCGTGTTGTTGCTTTTTTGGGGCGTGCAGACGGGATTGGGTGTCATGGTCGTCCACAGTCACCTCATGCCGCTGCTGGTGCTTGCCCACTGGCTGGTGGCAGTGTCGATGGCCGTGGTCGCCTGGAAAGCGTATTTGCGCCTTTCGCCCGCCGAGTGGGTGACATACACTCATACTGCAGGGTTGCGCAGGCTGGCGGTTGCCGCCGGATGGCTGATCTTTCTGCAAATGCTCCTGGGGGTGTGGGTGGGCGCCAACTTTGCCGGTCTGTCCTGCCCCGATTTTCCTACCTGTCATGGGCAATGGCTGCCGCAAGTGGACTGGGGGGCGTTCGATCCGGCCAGGCTGGGCCTGACCGGCTGGGCGCTTCCCGACCAGGAAGCCAAGATGTTCCTGCACTGGCTACACCGGGTCGGGGCGTTGTCGTCTTTTTTGATTTTGTTCCTGCTCGGGATTTCCATCAGTTCCAATCCCAGGGTTCCTCACCTCAGTAAGGGCGGATTGCTGCTGAATTTCTTGCTGTTGGTGGTGATCGGCCTGGGATTGTCGCTGGTGATCAAGGAGGCGCCACCGGTACTGGTCATGGCGCATGGCGTGACGGCCGTGATCATTTTGTTGGTGGTGACCGGTGTGGCCGCGTTTCTGCGTCAAGGGCCGCCGCTTGAGTTGCCGGCAAAGGAGACGGCCGGCGTGCCTGCGGAAAAGGCGCCGCCTTCGCCAGTCAGGGAAGTCCCGGCCGGGCCCGTCGATCTCTATGCCCGGCTGTCCCAACAATTGGGCAAGACCCGTTCGGGGTTGACGGGATTCCTCGCTTCCCTGCCCCTTGCGGGAAGGACGCTCGACCAGGAGACGCTCGAAGAGATCGAGACCCATCTGCTGATGGCGGACGTGGGTGTCGATGCGACCCGGCAGATCATAGACCGCCTGACATCCAGGTTGGCGCGCCACCAGCTTCAGGATGCCGGTGAGGTGATGCGGGCATTGCACGATACCTTGCTGGAAATTCTGGCGCCCTGCAGCGAGCCGTTGAAAATCGATGCCTCCCAACGGCCGTTTGTGATTCTGGTGGTGGGGGTCAATGGTGTCGGCAAGACCACCACCATAGGAAAATTGGCCAAACGACTGCAGAATCAGGGGCACAGTGTCATGCTCGCGGCGGGCGACACCTTCAGAGCGGCAGCGGTGGACCAGCTCAAGGTATGGGGCGAGCGCAACGGCGTGCCCGTGGTGGCGCAGGAAACCGGCGCCGATTCTGCATCGGTGATTTTCGACGCCTTTCAGGCGGCCAAGGCGAGGGGAATCAACGTGCTCATCGCCGATACGGCCGGGCGTTTGCATACCAAATCCAACCTGATGGAAGAGCTGGCCAAGATCAAACGCATCATGGCCAAACTGGATCCCACCGCCCCCCATGAAGTGCTGTTGGTGCTCGATTCGACCACTGGCCAGAACGCTCTGTCCCAGACCGAACAGTTCAATCAGGCTGTCGGCGTGAGCGGAATCGTCCTGACCAAACTCGATGGTACTGCGAAAGGGGGCGTCATCTTCGCCCTGGCCAAACGATATGGTATTCCCATCCGTTACATCGGTATTGGAGAAGGGGTGGACGATTTGCAGGACTTCGATGCCCGGGCGTTTGTCGATGCGTTGTTTGCCGGGCAAAAGGCCATGGAAACCCCGACACTGCATTAGCGCTGGCCGCCGTGTTGCAGTTCGATCAGGTCACCAAGTCCTATCCGGGGAGCGGTGATGTCCTCAGAGGTGTCAGCTTCCAGATAGAGCGGGGGGAAATGGTCTTTGTTTCGGGTCATTCGGGCGCCGGCAAGAGCACCCTGCTTCGCTTGACGGCTTTGATGGAACGTCCCACCCGGGGCGCGATTCTTCTCAATGGACAAAACGTGGGCCGTCTGCCCAATCGCAAGATACCCTTCGTCCGGCGCCGTCTTGGGCTGATATTCCAGGATTATCGGCTGATTCATGACCGGACCGTCTACGATAACGTGGCGATGCCCTTGTTGATTGCGGGCTTCGGCCCGGAAGAGACGGACCATCGCACCCGCGCGGCGCTCAACAAGGTCGGGCTGGCGGGGTTCGAGCGGCGCTATCCGGTCACTCTGTCCGGCGGCGAGCAGCAACGGGTGGGAATCGCCCGCGCCATCGTCACCCGGCCGCCCATGATTCTCGCCGATGAACCCACCGGGAATCTCGATCCGGATTTGTCGCTGGAAATCATGGCGATGTTTCGTGAATTCAACCAGGTGGGGGTGACCATGTTGATCGTCAGTCACGACCAGGCGCTGGTTTCCCGATTTGCCGGCCGGGTGCTGCATCTGGAGCGGGGGCGGCTGGTGGAATGAGGGCCGGAAAAGACGCTGGCGGCCGGCTGAGGGGGCGGGCGAGGACTTTTCTGCGGCTGCACGGCCATGCCCTGTTTTCCAGCCTTGGAGATTTGTGGCGTGCCCCTTTGATGACCTGCATGACCTTGATGGTCATTGCCGTCACCCTGGCCTTGCCCCTGACTTTCTATCTCACCCTGGCCAATCTGCAACGGCTGAGCGGGGGGCTGGAGGAAAGTTGGAAGGTTTCTCTCTATCTCGACCCGAAGCTGGATGAAAAACAAGCTGCGCCTTTGTTGGCGCGCCTGAGAAAACAGCCGGCGGTGGCTGCTGTCCATCTGATCGGCAAGGAAGCGGGACTAATGGATTTCCGGCGCCACAGTGGTTTTGGTGAAGTGCTTGAGGCATTGCCGGAAAACCCGCTGCCGGTGGTCATTGAAGTCACACCCCATCCCCGGTGGGAAAATCCGCAGCGCCTGGCGGAATTGGTGGCGGCCTGGGAAAAGATTCCGCAGGTCGATTTCGTGCAGTGGAACATGCGCTGGCTGCAGCGGCTCAAGGGCTGGCTGCAACTGGCGGAGCGTGGCGTGGCCGGCCTTGGCGCATTGCTGAGCCTGACGGTATTGCTGGTGGTGGGCAACACCATTCGTCTGGAACTGGAAAACCGTCATGAGGAAATCGAGGTGATGAAACTGCTGGGCGCGACCCACCGCTTCATTCGCCGGCCGTTCATCTATTCCGGTTTCTGGTATGGCTCGACAGGCGGCCTGATGGCCCTGATTCTGGCTTGGCTGTTGAGCGCCGTGATGCGGGCGCCTGCCAAATCCCTGGCAGCCCTGTATGGCGCCGCGTTCGATATCGAATTCCTTTCCCTTCCTGAAGTGCTGGCTTTTGCCGGTTTCTCCGTGGTTTTGGGTGTCTCGGGTGCGTGGCTGGTGGTCACGCGCCATCTTTGGCGGCTTCGCATATAAAACCGCTTCTCTGTTCCATTTTGTATCCCGTTTTGGCGGGCCTTTTGCGCGTCATTTTGTTGACCGGTGTCGAGTACAGCGGCCGATCTGGCCCATGTGCAGGAAAATGCGACACTGCTCCATGAAGCCCTGAAAAAGGGGATGACAGCGTCCTTGGCGGCCTCCTATCGTTTTGATTTCAAACGTTTTATTGTTTTAACTCAAAACAATAACCATGAAAATATTATGGTTTTTGTTTTGAGTCAAAACTATTACCATAAAATTAATATGGTTTTTTGATCCAGATCAAATATCGGGCTGGAGGGCTGCTATAGAATCTTGCCCGCGTTGTGCACTAACGAGATGTTAAGGAGGAATAAATGGCAACAACGAGTCAGAGTGTGTCTGCTAAAGAGGTTGAGAAACCTTTGGTGGCGACACGTGGTTTGATTGGGGGTATTGGAGGTTTGACGCTTCTGTACTCATGGGTGCGCTGGTATGAAGGTGTCTATGGCTGGTCGGCCGGTTTGGATGCGTTTGCTCCGGAGTTCGAAACCTACTGGATGAATTTCCTGTATACCGAAATTCTGGTGGAGGTTTTGGTGGCGGCTGCCTTGTGGGGGTATTTGTGGAGAACCCGGCCCAAGGATCTCAGCAAATTGACTCCCAGAGAGGAGTTGCGGAATGGATTTACCTTGATTGTATGGCTGTGCTGCTATGCATGGGCCGTATACTGGGGCGCCAGCTACTTTACCGAGCAGGATGGAACCTGGCATCAGACGATTGTTCGTGACACGGACTTCACGCCGAGTCACATCGTTGAGTTCTATGGAGCGTATCCTGTGTACATTATCATCGGGTTCGCCTCGTACATTTATGCGCATACCCGCCTGCCTTATTTCGATTATTCGAAAAGAGGGCTGTCCCTGGCGTTCACGCTGTTCGTGATCGGTCCTTTCATGATCGTGCCCAATGTGGGGCTGAATGAATGGGGACACACTTTCTGGTTCATGGAGGAGTTGTTTGTGGCGCCTCTCCATTACGGGTTTGTGTTCTTCGGATGGTTTACGCTGGGTGTGTTGGGCGTGCTCCTTCAAAGCTTGGCTTGCTTTGCCAACTTGATTGGTAAAGAGCTTTGCGGTGATGTTTACGATCAGGCCGTTGCCCGGGTTGGTGCCGACCAGGCCACCTGGATGGACTGATCACTTCTTGTTCTTGCTCCACAGGGATTGTGGAGCTTTTCCGAAGCGGGTTGTTCCGTGAACAGCAAGCTTCAAGCAGCCATTGAAATACCTCTTTTGAGGAACCGCCCTGCCCGGGCGGTTTTTTTTTGGGGGGCGGAACTTCGCAAATAGATTGGCACTCTAAGACACAGAGTGCTAATCTGATAAAAAACAAAAAGGGGGATGGCAAGATGAGCAACGTATTGGCAATTCCGGAAGTCGGCAAGTCGATCAGTTCAGTCAATCAATATATCGCCGTCGTCAATCGGTTTCCACGCCTCGATACCGAGGAAGAACGTACGCTGGCGCTGCGTTTGCACCGGGAAAACGATCTGGAAGCGGCGAAAAAATTGATTTTGGCCAATTTGCGCTTCGTGGTGCCGATCGCCCGGGGATATCTGGGATATGGGCTGCCGCTGGCCGACCTGATCCAGGAAGGCAATATCGGTTTGATGAAGGCGGTCAAACGCTTCGATCCTTCCGTCGGCGTGCGCTTGATCTCGTTTGCCGTCCATTGGATTCGCGCCGAAATTCACGAATTCATTCTCCGCAACTGGCGGATCGTGAAGGTGGCCACCACCAAGGCACAGCGCAAACTGTTTTTCAATTTGCGCAAGGCGAAAAAACGACTCAACTGGCTCAGCCAGAACGAAGCCGAAGCGCTTGCCAGCGATCTCGGCGTGAAGGTGGAAACCGTTCGGGAGATGGAAAAGCGGATGAACGGAAGCGATATGGCATTCGACCCGGCGGTGGGAGAAGAGGCGGAAGCAGATCACCACTTGGCGCCGGCCCATTACCTCAGCGGCGAGGTGGAAAACGATCCCGCCTATCAGCTAGAGCGGAATGAATGGAGCCGTCTCGAACATGCGCAATTGTCGCGGGCGTTGGCCGGTCTCGACGAAAGGAGCCGCGATATCCTGCGATCCCGCTGGCTGGAAGAGAAGAAAATGACGTTGCACCAGCTGGCGGAGAAATACGGAGTTTCGGCAGAGCGGATTCGTCAGCTGGAAAAGAGCGCCTTGAAAAAGCTCAAGAAAGCCATGTCTGAAGTCGCCTGATCGGAACAGGCCTTGTCATGAATGGACGGGGCGTGGTGGAGTGATCCATCACGCCCTGTTTTTTGTCGATTACAGATAATGATCTATCAGCAACGCTGCGAAAATGCCCATCAGATACAAAATGGAGAATCCGAAAGTGCGCATGGCAAGACCCCGGTCATTGGGGTTGCAACGCAATTTCCAGGCCATATAGAGGAAGACGCCGCCAAGCGCGAGGGCGGCCCCAAGATAGATCAGGCCGCTCATGTGGGTCAGATAGGGAATCAGGCTGACCACGAACAGCAAAATGGTATAGAGAAACACTTGCAGTCCGGTGAATTCCACTCCATGGGTCACTGGCAGCATGGGTATGTCCACCTTGGCGTATTCATCGCGTTTGGCGATGGCCAGTGCCCAGAAATGAGGGGGGGTCCATAGAAAAATGATAAGAAACAGTAACACCGAATTGGGATGGGCGCTGCCCAGAACCGCCACCGAACCCAGGATGGGCGGGACCGCGCCGGCGGCGCCGCCGATCACGATGTTCTGCGGTGTGGCGCGCTTGAGATAAACGGTATAGACCACTGCATAGCCGATCAGGGACAAAAAAGTGAGAACCGCCGTCTGCCAATTGACCCAAAGCAACAGGATCGCCATGGAGGCGATACCCAGTATCGAGGCGAATACCAGCACATGCAACGGTGTCAGCTCACCTTGGGGAAGGGGCCTGTTGTGGGTCCGGCCCATTTCGGCATCGGCATGGCGGTCGAGATAGTGGTTGAAAGCAGCGGCCGACGCGGCCGCCAGGGCGATTCCCAGGGTGCCGAAGATCAGTGGCCGCAAGGGGACCATATCCGGCACGGAGAGAAACATGCCCACGATCGCCGTGAAAACGATCAACGCAACCACCCTGGGCTTGCAGAGTTCAAAATAGGCCTTGAAATTCAGGCCCGAAGCAGTACCCGCATCGGCGCTATTCGCTTTCATAGATACCTGGCGAATCGTTTACAATGAAACAATTCATTTTATACTAAATCCATCGGAATTTACGGGACGGTTTATGAATGTCTCTGCCATGAATATATTGTTTATCCGGCTGAAATGGCTGCTGTTGCTGTGCTCCTTCCTGCCCACGGTCGCCTGTTCGGCTGCCAGGGTTCATGAATACGAATTGAAAAATGGCATGAAAGTGGTGGTGAAGGAAGACCACAGAGCCCCCGTGGTGGTTTCCCAGGTCTGGTACAAGGTGGGGTCGAGTTATGAACACGAAGGGATCACGGGAATCTCTCACATGCTCGAGCACATGATGTTCCAGGGAACCAGGAAGCATGGGCCGGGGGAGTTTTCCCGCATCATCGCCGAGCAGGGAGGGCGGGAGAACGCCTTTACCGGTGCCGACTATACGGCCTATTTCGAGACTCTGGAGAAAAGCCGCCTGCCCATCGCCTTCGAACTGGAGGCGGACAGAATGCGCAATCTGGTGCTGGATGAGAAGGAATATACCAAGGAGAAACAGGTGGTTCTGGAGGAAAGGCGGATGCGCACCGACGATCAGCCTCACGCCAAGACCCGCGAGCATTTCATGGCGGTGGCCTTTACCAACGGTCCTTACCGGAATCCGGTCATCGGTTGGCCCGACGATGTCGCCAATCTGACGCTGGAAGATCTCAAGTCGTGGTATGAGCGCTGGTATGCGCCGAACAACGCCACGTTGGTGGTGGTGGGCGATGTCGATCCAGGCAGGGTGCTGCGCTTGGCCAAACGCTGGTTCGGCCCCTTGAAGCCGAGCGAGATTCCGCCCCCTAAGCCCCGTACCGAAGTGGATCAGCTGGGTGAGCGCCAGTTGAAAGTGGAGGTGCCCGCCAAGCTTCCCTTTCTGATGATGGGTTACAAGGTTCCGGTGCTGGCGAGTTTGCCCGAGGACCGACAATGGGAGGCGTATGCCCTGACGGTGTTGGCGGGCATCCTGGATGGGGGGGAGAGCGCCAGGTTGTCCACCCGGCTGGTGCGCGGCTCCCAGGTTGCCGCCGCTGTGGGCGCGGGTTACGACTTGTACGACCGCTTGCCCAACCTGTTTTTGTTCACGGGCACCCCGTCGCAGGGGCATGATCTGGAAGCGCTGGAGCAGGCGTTGCACAAGGAGATCGAAAGGGTGCGGCAAGAACCGGTTTCCGCCGACGAGCTGGAGCGGGTCAAAACCCAGGTCACCGCCGATGCCATCTATGAGCGCGACTCCATGTTCTATCAGGCCATGCAGATAGGATTGCTGGAGACGGTCGGGCTTGGCTGGGAATATCTCGACCGATACGTGGAGCGGATCCGTCAAGTGACGGCGGAACAGGTCCGCCAGGTGGCGGAAAAATATCTACGCCCTGAACGTTTGACCATCGCCCGGCTTCACCCCTTGCCGATCAAGGAAGGGCAACGGGTCATCCCGGCGGGCGCCAGCGTGGGAGGTGATCATGTACGCTAATATCCTCGGCCTGATGGCCTTGTGTCTGCTATGGCCCGTCCTGGCCCTTTCAGGTCCCCGGATCGAACATTGGCAAACCGACAAGGGAAGCCGGGTCTATTACGTTCATAACCCCGAGTTGCCGTTGGTGGATATTCAAGTGGTCTTCGATGCCGGAAGCGCCCGGGACGGGGATCGATACGGGCTGGCGACCCTGACTGCATCCCTGCTCGATTCGGGGGCCGGAGAGTGGGACGCCGACACCATCGCCGGGAGGCTCGAGACCGTCGGCGCAGTATTGTCGACCGGCGCTTCCAGGGATACGTCCTGGCTCGATCTGCGCAGTTTGACCGAAACCGCCAAGCTGAAGACGGCCTTGACCACCGCGGCGGAGATCCTGGCGCACCCCCGTTTCGACCGGAGCGATTTTCTGCGCGAGAAAAAACGTCTGTTGCTGGCGCTCAAACAGCGGGGCGAATCCCCTGGCCAGATCGCGGGGAGAATGTTTTTCTACGCTCTCTATGGAGAGCATCCTTATGCCCACCCGGTGGAAGGGGAGCCTGAAACCGTAGAAAAGCTGACGCCCGGGGACTTGGCCGGCTTTCATTCGAAATATTATGTCGCCGCGAACGCCGTGGTGGTCATCGTGGGGGCGCTGGAGCGCGAGCAGGCCGCCGAGGTCGCCGAGCGCCTGACGGTGGGGCTTCCCCGAGGTGAATCGCCACCGCCGCTTCCCCCCGTCGAATTGCCCGGCAAGGCGCGGACCTTGCGCAAACCTTTTCCATCGGCGCAAACCCACCTCTACACCGGGGTTCCGGTTTTGAGGCGGGGCGATCCCGATTACTTCGCACTTTATGTGGGCAATCACGTTCTCGGCGGCGGGGGGTTCACCTCGAGAATCGTCAAGCAGGTCCGGGAAGAAAGGGGCTTGTCCTACAGTGCCTACAGTTATTTCAGGCCCATGAAGGGCAAGGGTCCGTTCGTCGCCGGCTTGCAGACACGCAACGACCAGGCCTGGCCGGCACTCGAGGTGTTGCGGCAGACGATCCGGGAATTCATCCGCCAGGGACCGAGCGACGAGGAACTGGAAGCGGCCAAGAAAAACATCACCGGCGGTTTCGTATTGCGTTACGACAGCAACGCCAAGTTGGCGGACTACGTGGCCATGATCGGTTTCTACGGCCTGCCCCTGGACTATCTCGATACTTTCGCCAAACGGGTGAATGCGGTGACCCGCCGCCAGATCATCGACGCTTTCCGGCGGCGGCTCGATCCAGCGCGTTTCCAGACCGTCCTGGTGGGGGGTGGCGCCGTCGCCGATGGCAAGAAAGAATGAGGTGCGCATCATCGGGGGAAACTGGCGTGGGCGGCGGCTGACCTTTCCGCCGGTGGCGGGGCTTCGGCCGACGCCGGCGATGGTGCGTGAAACCCTGTTCAACTGGATCCGCAGCGAGGTGGCGGGCGCCCGTTGTCTGGATCTGTTCGCCGGCAGTGGCGCTTTGGGATTCGAGGCGGCTTCCCGGGGCGCAGAGAGCGTGCTTCAGGTCGAACTCAACCCGAAGGCGGCGCGGGCCTTGAGAGAGAACCGCTCCTGCCTGGGCGCGGAGCGGGTCGAAACCGTCACGGCCAATGTGAGGAAATTTCTTCGGCGCTCTCCAGCCCGCCCGTTCGATCTGGTCTTTCTCGACCCACCGTTCGGTCGCGGCTGGGTACCCTTCTGCTGCCACGCCCTGGAAGAGGGGGGATGGCTGAAACCGGGGGCCGGCATTTATGTGGAAGCGGAAAGGGAGCTGGACACCCCGGAGGTGCCCGGCAATTGGGAGCGCCTCCGTCACAAACGGGTCGGAGATGTGGGATGCCATTTGTACCGGAGAGCGACATGAACGTCACCGCCATCTATCCGGGTACTTTCGATCCCATCACCAACGGTCATATCGATCTGGTGAACCGGGCCGCCGGGATTTTCACCAAGGTGGTGGTGGCCGTGGCCGAGAATCGCGGCAAGGCGCCTTTGTTCAGCCTGGAGGAACGGGTGGCGCTGGCCCGTCAGGTGCTCGGTTCCCTGGGCAACGTGGAAGTGATCGGTTTCGGCAATTTGCTGGTGGAGTGTGCCAGGCAACACGGGGCTGGAGTGATCCTGCGGGGGCTTCGGGCGGTGTCGGATTTCGAGTACGAATTTCAGTTGGCGGCGATGAACCGGCGGTTGACCGGGGAGCGGATCGAGACGTTGTTTCTCACGCCCGCGGAACAATACGCCTTCGTATCCTCGAGTATGATCAAGGAGGTCGCGAGACTGGGAGGCGATGTCACGGAGTTCGTGCCGCCGCCGGTTCACCGGAGATTGTTGGAACTTTTTTCACGAGGTGATTGATGGCCCTGAAGATTACCGACGAATGCATCTGCTGCGATGTCTGTGTGATGGAATGCCCGAACGACGCGATTTCCCTGGGAGAGGAAATTTACCAGATCGATCCCGGGCGCTGTACCGAATGTGTCGGACACTATGAAACCTCCCAGTGTGTGGAGGTCTGTCCGGTCGATTGCATCATTCCCGATCCGGACATCCGCGAAGACCGGGAAACCCTGTTGCGTAAATATGAGCGGCTGGAAGGAGAAAACGGGGCCGGGCCGTAGCCAGATCCGGCCTTTTGGCCACAGCCGGTGAGGAAATCCTGGGATGGGGTGGAGAATGCGTCGCTGTTTGCTGCTGATTCTGCTTGTGGGGGCGGCGGTATCGGCGGCGGAGGTTCCCCCCAAAGCCGCCATTGCCTCGGCCCATCCGCTCGCCACCGCGGCGGGGATGAAAATTTTGCGTCAGGGAGGCAATGCTTTCGATGCCGCGGTGGCGGTGGCGGCGGCGCTGGCGGTGGTCGAGCCGGCAGGTTCTGGGCTGGGTGGGGGTGGTTTCTTCTTGTTGCACCGGGCGGCGAGCGGCAGGGCCGTCATGCTCGATGCGCGGGAAAAAGCGCCTCTGGCGGCCGGCCGCGACATGTATCTGGATGGGGCGGGAAAGGTGATTGCCCGGGCGTCCATCGACGGGCCGCTGGCTGCGGGAATCCCCGGACTGCCTGCGGCCTTGGCGTATCTGGCGGAAAACCATGGCCGTCTGCCCTTGAGCCGGACCCTGGCGCCTGCGATTCGTCTGGCGCGGGAAGGATTCGAGGTGGGGCCGGGGTATTTGCGCCAGGTGGCGCGGCGTCTGGAGGTTTTGCGGCGCTATCCCCAGACCGCGGCCATTTTCCTGCAAAATGGCGACAAACCCCGGCCGGGCTTCCGTCTGGTCCAGAAGGATCTGGCCAAGGTGCTGGAAGCCATCGCCGC
The DNA here is from genome assembly GCA_026981855.1 of Methylothermaceae bacterium. Classification (GTDB taxonomy): domain Bacteria; phylum Pseudomonadota; class Gammaproteobacteria; order Methylococcales; family Methylothermaceae; genus Methylohalobius. Next base: position 150,523 of record JALSIB010000029.1, read on the forward strand.
GGAGGGGAAGGCGGGTTTCTACCGGGGCTGGGTGGCCGAACGCCTTCTGGACTCGGTCCGCGAGGGGGGGGGAATCTGGCAGGCAAGGGATCTGAAGCGATATCGGGTGGTCGAGCGCCGCCCGGTGGAGGGGGATTTCCGGGGAATCCACATCGTTTCCGCGGCACCTCCATCCTCCGGCGGGGTGGTGCTGCTGGAGACCCTGAACATCCTGTCTCCCTATGCCATGCATACGCTGGCGCCTGTTACCCTCAAACACCTGGTGGTGGAGGCGTGGCGCCGGGCCTACCGGGATCGTGCCCTGTATCTGGGAGATCCCGACTTCGTCCACATCCCGCTGGCGCGGCTGCTCAGCCCCGACTATGCGGCGGGGTTACGGGCGGCTGTCCGCCTGGACAAGGCGCTTCCCAGCGATTACCTCAATCCGGCTCCGGAAAAAGCGGAAGGAGCCGACACCACTCATTTCTCCATACTCGACCGGGAAGGCAACCGGGTGGCGGCGACTTTGAGCGTCAATTACCTGTTCGGTTCCGGTTTCGTGGCCGGGGGGACGGGGGTGCTGCTCAACGACGAGATGGACGATTTTTCCATCAAGCCGGGGACGCCCAATATTTATGGCCTGGTGGGGGGGGAGGCCAACGCCATCGCGCCCGGCAAGAGAATGCTCTCCAGCATGACGCCGACTTTCCTCGAAACCCGGGACCGGGTCGCGATAGTGGGGACGCCGGGGGGCAGCCGGATCATCTCCATGGTGACCCTGGCGGTACTGGATTTTGCCGCAGGGTTTCCGCCCTCCCTGTGGGTCAAATGGCCCCGTTACCACCATCAATACCTGCCGGATGAAATCCAGTTCGAGCCCGGTGCCCTGAGTGCGGCGGAACGGCGCACCTTGCAGGCGATGGGCCATCGCCTGCATCCTTTGGCCAGCCGTTATGGCAATATGCAGGCGATTCTCTGGGACAAGAAGAAGGGCACGGTGGAGGCGGCCTCCGACCCCCGGGGCGAGGGCGCAAGCAGCGTGGAATGATCGATCTTCTGCGTGGATTCGGGCGGCATCAGGTGGTGGTGTGGCGCCTCTCCCTCGATCTCCCCGACCCCTTGCTGCGGTATTGTCTGGAGGTGCTTTCGCCGGATGAAAGCGCGCGCATGAGGAAATTTCATCGCCCCCACCACCGGCGCCGTTATGGCGCTTCCCAAGGGTTGCTGCGCTGGTTGCTGGCAGCCTGCCTGGGTAGGACACCGAAATCCCTGCAATTTGTCCGCCATCGGTGGGGGAAACCCTGTTTGCGCGATGGCGGGGATCTGAATTTCAATATTTCCCACAGCCGAGAATGTCTGCTGGTCGCCGTTTCCAGGTATGTGGCGATCGGCGTGGACGTGGAGGCCGTTCACCCCCTCCATTCGATGGAGGCCATGGCCAGGCGTTGCTTTGCCGCGCCGGAGCTGGCGTATTGGTCCGGCCTGCCGCGGGGGGAAAAGCAGCAGGCGTTCTTTCGTCTGTGGACCTTGAAAGAAGCCTTGATGAAAGCCACCGGCCGGGGGTTGGGGATGGGGGTCGAGCGATGTGTGTTCTCGCTGGATCCGCTGCGTTTGTTGGCATTGCCCGCCGAATATGGCGGGCCGGACGACTGGTGGCCGTACGAGCTGGCCGCCGGCGGCGGTTTCAAGGCGTCGTTGTGCGTTCAGGGCGGGGAGGTGAGGGTGACGCAGCACGCCCTGCCGGCGGAAGTCTTACTCTCCCTCTCTCCGCAGGCAGCGGCCGCTCAGGGCGTCGAAGATGGGGGTGGGTCCACGGAGGTTCCCCACAGGACCGGGCACGAGCAGTAAATCCGCCCGCCGGCCGAAATAGCGGCGCAGCGACAGCGCCGAGAGGGCGGGGGGGCTTTGGGCGGGGTTGGCGCTGGTGGAGACCAGGGGGGCGCCGAAAGCGCGACACAGGGCGGCGGCGACAGGGTGAGCCGTCACCCGTGTCGCCACCGTGGCGTGACTTCCCCGTATCCAGGCGGGGCAGGTGGGGGAAGCGGGCAGGATCCAGGTGACGGCTCCCGGCCACGAACGCAGGATTTGAGGGAACCTTTCTTTCGGTGGCGGGAGGATGAATGGCATAAGTTGCCCGAAGTCCGAAGCGATCAGGATCAGGCCCTTTTCCACCGGCCGCTGCTTCAGCGTCAGAATCCTTTCGACCGCTTCCAGATTCCAGGGGTCACAGCCCAGTCCCCAGACGCCTTCGGTGGGGTAGGCGATCAAGCCGCCGGTTTTCAAGTGTCTGACAGCCTTGCGCAGACGCCAGCGCGGGAGGGGTGACATCATGGCTCAACCGGCGGTTTTTGCGAGCGGCTGCGTTTGCGGGGCCTCGCCTTCGCAGGGGGTGACATAACCGCATTGTTTTTGCGGGCAGACCTTCTCGGTGCCCCGGCGCTTGGTGGTCTTCAGGGTCAGGATCGGCCAGCCGCATTCCGGGCAGGGCTCGGCGAGCGGCGGGTTCCAGACCGCATACTTGCATTTGGGGTAGCCGGCGCACGAGTAGAAGATCTTGCCGTTGCGGGACTTGCGTTTGAGCAGGTTGTTCTGTTGGCATTGGGGGCAGGGTACGCCGGTGTCCTCGGGTTTCTCCAGCGGTTCGATGTGGCGGCACTTGGGATAATTGCCGCAGCCGATGAACTTGCCGTAGCGGCTGGTCTTGATCTGAAGTGGGCCGCCGCACTCGGGGCATTCGCGGTCCAGAGCCTCCGGTTCCGGGGCGCTGTTGTCGCCATCAAGGTTGCGGGTGTACTTGCACTCGGGGAAATTGCTGCAGCCGATGAAACGGCCGTTGCGTCCCAGGCGGATGGACAGCTGCCCGCCACACTCGGGGCACTTTTCGTCGAGCGGTTCCTGGGTCACGTCCTTGCGCTGGACGCTGGTTTCCTTGTCTTGCACCAATTGTCTGAAGGGGTGCCAGAAGGCTTTCAGCAGTTCCAGCCATTTTTCCTCGCCGCGGGAGACCGCATCGAGCCGGTCCTCGAGATCGGCGGTGAAATGATAGTCGACGTAACGGGTGAAATGCTCGGTGAGGAACTTGTTGACGATCCGGCCGATGTCGGTCGGTTTGAAACGTTTGTTCTCCAGGGTCACATAGTCCCGGTTGAGCAGAGTGGAGATGATGCTGGCGTAGGTGGAAGGGCGGCCGATGCCGTATTCCTCCAGCGCCTTCACCAGGCTGGCTTCGGTATAGCGGGGGGGCGGCTCGGTGAAGTGCTGCTCGGCCAGAATGTCCTGCAAGGTCACCCGTTGCCCTTCCTCGAGCGGAGGCAGCATCTTGTCCTCCCCCTCCTTGGCGCTATCGTCCCTGCCTTCCTGATAGACGGTCATGAAGCCCGGATGGGCGATGACGGAACCGGTGGCGCGGAACAGGTTTTCCGGGCCGCCGCAGGCCAGGTCCACGGCCACGGTGTTCAGGGTGGCATGGATCATCTGGCAGGCGACGGTGCGCTTCCAGATCAGCTCGTAGAGGCGGAACTGATCGGTACTGAGATGGGGCTTCAGCATTTCGGGAAGGCGGCGCACCGAGGTGGGGCGGATGGCCTCGTGGGCCTCCTGGGCGTTCTTGGATTTGGTCCTGAAGACCCGCGGTTTGGCGGGCAGGTATTCCTTGCCGTAGCGCTGGGCGATGAGGTCATGGATCTCCATGACCGCGTCCTGGGCCAGTTGGGTGGAGTCGGTACGCATGTAGGTGATCAGGCCCACGGTTTCGCCGCCGATATCGATGCCTTCGTACAGTTGCTGCGCCACCGACATGGTGCGCCGGGTGGTGAATCCCAGTTTGCGCGAGGCTTCCTGTTGCAGGGTCGAGGTGATGAAGGGCGGTGCCGGATTGCGCTTGCGCTGCTTTTTCTCCACCTTGACCACGGTGAGATGACCGTGGGCCGACTCCAGCAAGGTTTGGCGAACCGATGTGGCCTGTTCTTCGGTGGTATGGCTGAACTGCTTGACCTTCTCGCCCTGGTATTGCAGCAACCGGGCCTTGAAAGCCTGTTGCTCGGCCTGGCAGGCGGCTTCGATGGTCCAGTATTCCCGGGGCTCGAAGTTCTCGATCTCGATCTCGCGTTCGACGATCATTCTCAAGGCGGGGCTTTGGACCCGGCCCGCCGACAGTCCCCGGCGGATCTTCTTCCACAACAGCGGAGAAAGGTTGAAGCCCACCAGATAGTCGAGCGCCCGGCGCGCCTGTTGGGCATTGACCAGGTTCATGGACAATTCGCCTGGATGTTTCAGGGCGTCCTGAATGGCGCGGCGGGTGATTTCATGGAAAACGATGCGGTGGGTGGGCTTGTCGCGGATGCTCTTGTCTTTTTTCAGGATCTCCAGGATGTGCCAGGAGATGGCCTCGCCTTCACGGTCCGGGTCGGTGGCGAGAAACAATTCATCGGCTTGTTTCGCCGCCTGTTTGAGGGTTTGGACGTGCTTCTTGTTTTTGTCGATCAGCTCGTATTTCATGGCGAAATCATGTTCCGGATCGACAGCGCCCTCCTTCGGTACCAGGTCGCGCACGTGACCGTAGGAGGCCAGCACTTTGTAGCCTGGTCCCAGGTATTTGGCGATGGTTTTCGCCTTGGCGGGCGATTCGACGATAACGAGATTCTGAGCCATGAAAAGTATCGTGGGTTTTGTTTGCGTGGTTGACGGTCAGTGATTAGAGGTAACGGGGCGGCTGTCGTTCAGGTTTCGCGCGGCATCAGTGCAGCGCGACCGGAATGTTGTCATAGACCAGGTCTTCCATGCGCTCGAAGGCGGCTTCCTGGTCCGGTTGGCTGAACAACACCATCAGGACGATCCATTTCAGGTTCTCCAGGGTGAGATCCTCCGAACCCAGGGCCATGGCACGGTCGATGACCAGTTCCCGGTTGGAGGGGCTCAAGATACCGCTTTGTTCCAGGAACAGCAGCAGCCCGCGGCATTCCTGGTCCAGCTTGGCCAGTTCATCGGCCGCATAGATGCGGAAGGTTTCGATGGTGGTCTGGATGGGCTGTCCATTGGAAAGCGATTCGAGCCACAGGAATGCCTTGTCTATGTCATTTTGGGGGAAGCCCGCCGCGACCAGCTCATTGCGTATGGAGTCGGGGTCGGGCATTTGTTCCGGGTCTTCATCCATGTAGTTTTCGAACAGATAGAGCAGTACGTCAAATACGTTTTCTTTCATGGCGCTATTCCAGGCCTTGGATCCGGTTCAGCGAATCCGTTGATAACAACCTCCCGCAACCGATGCGACATGGCCTTCCAGTTCAAGGATGAGCAACATGGATGCGATATCCTCGGGGGGAAGTCCCGTTTCGTCGACCAATTGGTCTACCGGTGTGGGAGCGTAATCGATTTTATTCAATAAGTCTTGATATTCGTCAGCGAGTTCATTCGAATTGCCGGGCAAGGGCGGTTGTTCCGCTTCGGATGTTACAGCAGGGGAGAGAAGATTCAAGGCCTCCAGCACCTCTTCCACCGTTTCGACCAATCTGGCGCCCTGGCGGATCAATGCGTTGCAACCCTTGGCCTGGGGATTGTGGATGTCTCCGGGAACGGCCATGACCTCCCGGCCCTGTTCCAGCGCATAACGAGCGGTGATCAGAGAGCCGCTGTTGCGGGTGGCCTCGATCACCAGCGTACCCAGCGCCAAGCCGGAAACGATCCGGTTGCGCCGAGGAAAATTCCGGGGGCGTGGTGGCGTACCCGGAGGGAATTCTGACACGATTGCGCCCTGGCTGACAATCTCCACAGCGAGATTTTTATGGGCGCCGGGATAAATTCTGTCCGGCCCGGTGCCGGCCACGGCAACGGTCCTGCCGCCTCCATCGAGGGCGCCGCGATGGGCCGCTCCGTCGATGCCCAGGGCCAGTCCGCTGGTGATCACAAGGCCGAGTTTCGCCAGCTCCCGAGAAAATTCCCGGGTCAGCCGCCGGCCCTGGTCGGTGGGCCGGCGGCTGCCGACGATGGCCAATTGGGGTTTGGCGAGGGCTTCCAGGCTGCCACGCACGAACAGAACCAGGGGGGGAGAGGAAATCTGCTTCAATTGTGGCGGGTAATCCGTATCCGCCCAGGTGAGAATATGGCATTGAGGTTGCGAGCCCCAGTTCAGCGACCGTTCGACCTGTTCCCAGCGGGGGCGGTTCAGGGCTTCGACGGTTCGTGTCTCCAGCCCCAGGGCGCGCAGGTTGGCCGCCGGTTGGCGAAAGATTTCCCCCGGGTCGCCAAAAGCCTCGAGCAGACGGGTGGCCCGCCGCGCGCCCATTCCCGGCGTCTGTGCCAGGGCGAGCCAGTGACGCAGGCATTCCCCGCCGTTCAAGGGACAGCCTCCGATCGAAGCCCGGGGCGTTGAAAACCGGAATGGGTCGGCGGAGGACGCCGGAGGAAATGGATAGCCATCCTTGGCCGGGGAGGAGCGCCATGCAAGGCGGCCAGCGGAATCAAAGTTCCGGTGCGGTGACCAGGTCGCCAAGGTGAATCGCCAGGCTCGCTTTCATGACGATGCCGTAGCTGACCCGTTCGAAGGGGCGGAAAATCATCACGAGGCCGGCCTTTTCATCGGGCAGGGTGATCCACCTGGAGGCCCCTTCCTTGACCCAGTCGCGCATTTTTTGCCCATGCCGCCAGACCCGCAGCACATGTCCCTTTTCGAGTCCGTCCCGCAGCCCCTGGTCGATCACTACCAGGTCGTACTGGCCGATCTGGGAAACCCCGTCGAGCACCTTGATGATGTGTCCGCGGACGCTTTGCGGGGCGGGTTTGGGGTGATAGTCCAGGGCCAGTTGTTCCTCGATGACCGGCAGTAACCGGTCGCCCACGATCACTTCACGGACGCTGCGGTCGATGATCAGGGTGGCGGGATCCCCTCCGCGTTGCAGATGGGTGTCGGCGACATACAAGGCGTTATAGCCCAGTTCCTCTTCGGTCTCGGGGTTCTTCAGAACATCGTCACGGCGAAAAACGGTGTATCCCGACACGGTTGCCCCGTTCGCCGCCTCTTCGAGTCCCCGGACATAGATGGTATCGCCGCTGCCGCCGATCAACCGGTTGTCGGCGAGGCTGACGATATAGGGGGCGCTTTGGATCTCCTGCTTGGTGACGACCTTGGGTGAGGTGAGGAACTGGCGCACCGCGTCATAGGGGATGGTGGGAATGGCTTCGGCGATCGGGGTGGATCGGACCCTGGGCCGGAGGCGTTCTGTTTCCGAACCATGCCGGCCGCGTTCGAGGGTCAGGGTGGGCTGACCGTTCACATACTCGAGCACGATCACGTCTCCCGGATAGATCCAGTGGGGATCTCGAATCTGGGGGTTGACCTTCCAGATCTTCGGCCAGTCCCAGGGCCGGTTCAAAAACCGGGCGGCGATGTCCCAAAGCGTGTCCCCCTTGACGACGGTGTAGCGTTGGGGGTGGTCGGGCGCCAGGGAGACGTTTTCGGCCAGGGATATCATGCTGCTGCAACTGAAAATCACGATCATCAGCAGAGAACGGAGACGGTGCATGACGGGGGTTCCTCCAGCAATAGGGTGGATGGGTGGCAAGGAAACTTTGTCCGGAACGAAGGGTCTTCGATTACATGATGCGTATTCAGTTCGTCTCATCCCGTTTGGATACGGCTGGCGTGATTCCCAGCCTGTTCCTGTCGTTCAAAGTCTAGTGCAATTCGGCTAAAATGCCAGAACCGAGACCCGCTTAGGAGGCGATCATGGCCTTGTTGGATATTTTGGAATTTCCCGATGAGAGACTGCGCAAGCAGGCCAAACCCGTTCCGGTCGTGGACGATTCGATCCGCCGGCTGGTGGATGACATGTTCGAAACCATGTATGAGGCGCCTGGTGTCGGATTGGCGGCGACGCAGGTGAACGTGCACAAACGAATCATCGTCATCGACGTATCCGAGGAAAAGGATCAGCCGTTGTGTCTGATCAACCCCGAGATCCTGTCCAGGGACGGGGTCGAGGAGCGGGAGGAGGGCTGTTTGTCCGTGCCCGGGATTTTCGAGAAGGTACGGCGGGCCGAAAGCATCCGGGTGCGCGCCCTGGATCGTGAGGGTGAACCCTTCGAACTCGAGGCGGAAGGGCTTCTGGCGGTCTGTATTCAGCATGAGATCGATCATCTCGATGGCAAATTGTTCGTCGATTATCTTTCTCCCCTCAAGAGACAAAGAATTCGCAAGAAGTTGATCAAGAGCAAACGTCAAAGCAAAGAAAAGACCCCTGTCGCGGCCGCGATCTGATGCGTATCGTTTTCGCCGGCACGCCCCAGTTCGCCGTGCCCAGCCTCGAAGCATTGTTGGCGGGCGACCATTCCATGGTCGCTGTTTACACCCAGCCGGATCGCCCCGCGGGCCGGGGGCGCAGATTACAGGCGAGCCCGGTCAAAAGGTTGGCACTCGAACATCGGATTCCGGTGATGCAACCGCAAACGTTGCGCAGTGAAGCGGAGATCGACGCCTTTGCCCGCTTGCGGCCTGATCTGTTGGTGGTGGCGGCTTACGGGTTGATCCTGCCGGCCGGGATTCTTTCCATCCCGACGGTGGGGGCGATCAACGTCCATGCCTCCCTGTTGCCTCGCTGGCGGGGCGCCGCCCCCATTCAAAGGGCCATTCTGGCGGGCGACGAGGAAACGGGGGTCACCATCATGGAGGTGGTGGAGGCGCTCGATGCAGGTCCGATGCTGCTGAAAAAGGCGATCCCCATCGATCCCCACGAGACCGCGGGGGAGCTTCATGACCGTCTGGCCGCATTGGGGGCCGAGGCCTTGTGTGAAGCGCTTTCGCAGCTCGAAACGGGAAAGGCGCAGGCCATTCCCCAGGATGAGTCCGAAGTCACGTATGCCGTCAAAATCACCAAGGAAGAGGCCGGGATCGATTGGAGCCTGCCGGCACAAACCCTGGCCAGGGCGGTGAGAGCCTTCAATCCCTGGCCGGTGGCTTTTACCCACTTCGATGAGCAGGTGCTCAGAATCTGGCGTGCCGAAGCCATCCCGGCGCGAAGCGAAGACATTCCGGGAACCATCGTCGAAGCGAGAAGGAACCTCGAGGTGGCGACTGGAGAAGGGCGTTTGAGGTTGCTGGAAGTCCAGCTTCCCGGCGGCCGCCGCCAGCCTGCCCAGGCATTCCTCAATGCCCACCCTTGCTTGGGATGCCGGTTGCGGTGATTGCCTTGTGAGTCACGTTCGCCGCCTCGCCGCCCAGGTATTGGCCCGGGTCGCGCGGGGAAATTCCCTCAACGATGTCCTTCCACCCGTCCTGGAATCTGTAACCGGCCGCGACAGAGCGTTCTTGCAGGCCTTGTGTTTTGTTTGCCTGCGCCACTATCACCGCCTGGATTTCATCCTTTCCCGGCTGTTGCAAAAGCCCATCAAGGATGCCGAGATCCATGCGCTGGCGCTGGTGGGGCTGGCCCAGATCGGAAAGATGGGCGTCAAACCGCATGCGGCGGTGGCGGAAACGGTCTCGGCCAGCGGACGGAAGCGTTGGGCCAGATCCTTGTTGAATGCATTGTTGCGAAATTATCTTCGCCGCCAGGCGGACCTGGAAGCGGCCGCCGATACGGATTACCAGGCGTCGGTCAGTCATCCGGCCTGGCTCAGGCGCCGGATAGAGCGTGCCTGGCCACGCCAGGCCGAAAATATCATGAGAGTCAACAATACCCAGCCCCCCTTGGTGTTGCGGCTGAATCCCGGCCGATCCAAACGTGATGCGTATCTGGAACGGCTCCGGTCGATCGGTCTTTCGGCTCGGGGCATGGAGGGTGTTCCGACCGCCATCGAGCTGGAGCGGCCGGTTGATGTGGCCGAGCTGCCGGGTTTTTCCTCGGGTGTGGTGTCGGTACAGGACGGTGCCGCCCAGTTGGCCGCCCCTTTGCTTGCCGTGCGGCAGGGCATGCGGGTGTTGGATGTGTGCGCCGCCCCCGGTGGCAAGACGGCCCATATTCTGGAGACTTGTCCGGAGGTGGAGGAACTGGTGGCCGTGGACGTTTCCCGTTCGCGCCTGGACAAGGTGAAACAGAATCTTGACAGGCTGGGCGACGCTGGCCGGGTGAAGCTGGTCTGCGCCGATGCCCGGACAACGCAGTGGTGGGATGGACGCCCTTTCGACAGGATCCTGCTGGATGCGCCGTGTTCCGCCACCGGCGTCATCCGCCGCCATCCCGACATCAAGATCCTGCGGCGGGAAGAAGATGTTTCCACCTTGGCCGGGCTTCAGCTCGAGATTCTGGAGGCGGTATGGCCGCTTCTGGCGCAAGGGGGTGTGTTGCTCTATGCCACCTGCTCCATCCTGCCCGAGGAAAACGAAAAGCAGATCCAGGGTTTTGCCGCCCTTCACCGCGATGCCAGGGTATTGCCGATCGAGGCCGATTGGGGGACGGCGACGGGGATCGGACGTCAGATCCTTCCGGGGAAAATGGATGGATTTTATTATGCCAGACTGGAGAAATGCGTAGTTTGAGTCAGCCGGCGGCGGGGGCAGGACAATGGCGTGAAGCGATCCCCCCCGTTGCAGGCGCCCTGCCGCTGGGATTTTCGAAATGGATCGGCCGCCTCCCGGGCACGGGGTTGATCGATGTCCTCCGGGCTGGCGTGTGGTGCCTGTTGTGCTTGTGGCCGTTGCCGGCGGCCCTGGATGATTATGGTTTCCGGGTCCGGCATGCGTTTTTGGCTTTCCAGCAGGATGCGATCGCCTTGACCGCCGGCATCGATTACCGTTTCAGTGACACTCTGGTAGAAGCGCTGGAGCGGGGGGTGCCCCTGACCCTGACGGTGACCACCCGCATCCGTCAGCCCCGCCGGGGGCTTTGGGACGAAACGGTGTGGCGGCGGGATCTGGATTTCCGTATTCAATATTACCCACTGTCCCAGGTATACCGGGTGGTGGACGAAACCAATCGTTTTCAGCGCAGTTTCCCCCGGCTCGATTCGGCATTGGTGGCCTTGGGGGAATTGAACGAAATCGTTTTCACCATGGAAGAGGGTTGGGCGCCCCCCCGCTTTTCCTATGGCGAGGTGAAAGTGTGGCTCAATATCGAAAGGTTGCCCTGGGCGTTGCGCCCGATCGCCTATTTTTCTCCTGACTGGCGGCTGTCCTCCAATCCTTATCGATGGGAGATCCGGCGATGAGGTTGCCGCTGAGTCTGTTGGTGGTCGTCCTGTTCGGAATCATCCTGGTGCCGCTGCACTTGATGAGTTCCGCGACCCAAAAAGCTTCCGAGCTCAATCAGTGGTACTCCTGGTTACTCCTGATCAACGTCCTGGGGAGCGCATTACTGCTTGGCCTGGTCGGGGCGAACATCTGGTGGCTGATCCGGCAGTTCCGCAAGCGTGCCGCGGGCTCCCGGCTGGCGTTGCGGATGGTGTTGCTGTTCGTGTTTCTGGCGCTGACCCCGGCGTCGATCGTGTTTTACTATTCCTTTCAGTTTCTGCATCGCAGTATCGACAGCTGGTTCGACGTGGAGATTGATCAGGCCATGGAGAGCTCCCTGGAATTGGGCAAGGCGGCGCTCGACCAGCGGATGCAGGGGCTGAGGCAACGCACCTTGCGGCTGGCCGGGAAGCTGGCCGAGGTGCCGGAAGACGTCAGAGTCATCGAGTTGAACCGGTTGCGTGAACGCAGCGGGGCCTCCGAGATGACGCTGCTGACCCGCCAGGGGCGTATCATCGCCACCAGCGGCGCCGGTGTGGATCTGATGCTGCCGAGCATGCCGGACCCTTCCATTCTGGCTCTGGCCAGGAAAAGCGGATACGTGGGGCTCGATCCCGCGCCGGGCCCTGTGGTGCGAAAAGATGAAGAAGCCCGTTTGCAGGTCAGGGTATTGCTTCCATTGCAGCTGGAAAGCCCCGTCTTTCTGCAGGCGCTCTACCCGCTCCCTTACCGTATCAATCAGCTGGCCAGAACGGTGGAGAAGGCTTATGCCCATTATCAGCAAATGGGTTATTTACGCCGTTCGCTGAAGTTCAGTTTTTCCCTCACCCTCGCCCTGACGTTGCTCCTGAGCATGCTGGCTTCCATCTGGGCCGCCTTCCTGAGCATCCGCCGCATCGTGGCGCCGGTCAAGATGCTGGTTCAGGGAACCCGGGCGGTCGCCCAGGGAAATCTGGACCAACGGTTGCCGATTCTGCAAAAGGACGACATGGGGTTTCTGGTCAGTTCGTTCAACACCATGACCAACCGCCTGGCGCAGGCCCGGGACGAGGCCGAGCGGTCCAGGCGCCAGGTGGAGGACCAGCGGACCTATCTGGAGACGGTGCTGGGCCATCTGTCTTCCGGGGTGCTGACCTTGAGCGATCAAACCCGGCTGCGGACCGCGAATCAGGCCGCCGAGGCCATTCTGGGGGTCGATTTCGCCACCATCAGCGGCAAGCCGCTTCGCTCTCTGGCGGAAGAAAATCCGGCGTTGTCGGATCTGGTCCAGCTGATCCGCGCCCGGCTGCTGGAAAGCGAAGAGATCTGGCAGGAAGAGGTGGTCATCAAGGATCAGCAGGGACAGAAGGTTTTGCTCTGCCGCGGCAGCCCGCTGCTGGGGGCGGACGGCCGGCGCAGTGGCGCGGTGCTGGTGTTCGACGACATCACGGCGCTGGTGCAGGCGCAAAAGTATGCCGCCTGGAGCGAAATGGCGCGGCGGCTGGCGCATGAAATCAAAAATCCCCTGACCCCGATTCAGCTCGCCGCCGAACGGCTCGAGCGCAAACTCAAACCGCAGGTGGGCCCGGAAGGGGCGGCGGTGCTGGAACGCTCGACCCATACCATCGTCCAACAGGTGGAAGCGCTCAAAACGATGGTGAACGCTTTCTCGGAATATGCGAGGCTGCCGAAGCTTCAGCCCCAACCGGTGGATATGGGTATACTGATAGAAGAAGTGCTGGCCCTCTACCCCCCCGATGCAGGGGTGATGTTCCAGCTGGAGCTGGATTCCGGGCTGCCTGTCTTGTCGGCTGATCCGCTGCGCCTGCGCCAGGTCTTGCACAATCTGATCAAGAATGCGCTGGAGGCGGGAACGCCGCCCGTCCACGTGAAGATTTCCCTGCGCCTGGTCAAGGATGCGGGCCGGGTGGGGCTGGAGTGGGTGGTCGAAGATGACGGGCCCGGTGTGGCGCCGGAACAGGCGGAACAAATCTTCGATCCCTATGTGACGACGAAATCGAGGGGGACGGGGCTGGGGCTCGCCATCGTCAGGAAGATAATCGAGGAACACGGCGGGACGATCCGTCTTGACCGGCAATTCGGGCGGGGCGCCCGGTTCGTCATCCGCCTGCCGGTGGAATCCAGAGCGCATCCGGGAAAATCCGGAGCGCCCAGAAATGACAGAGTAGAGACATGAACGACAAGACGACGATATTGGTTGTGGACGACGAACCGGATATCTGCCAGTTGGTGCAGGATATTCTCGAGGACGAGGGATTCCAGGTGTTGACCGCCGCCAATGGTGCCGAGGCGCGGGAATATTGGCAATATGAACATCCCGATCTGGTGTTGCTGGATATCTGGATGCCGGACGTGGACGGGGTCAGCCTGCTCAAGGAATGGAACGAAGGCGGAATGGGCAGCCCCGTCATCATGATGTCCGGCCATGGAACGGTGGAGACGGCGGTCGAGGCTACCCGGCTGGGGGCTTTCGACTATCTGGAAAAACCCCTCTCCATGGCCAAGCTGCTTTCCACCGTGGAAAGAGCCCTGGAGTCCTCACGGGCCGGGCGTGGCGGGTCGGCTCAGGCGGAGTCGGTCCATATCGAGCCCGTCGGCAAGAGCGCGGCGATGGAGCGCCTGCGCGATCAGGTCAAAAGGCTGGCGCAATACGATACCCGCGTTTTGTTCGTCGGCGAACCGGGGACCGGCAAGGAGACCTTCGCCCGTTACCTGCACAAGCACAGCCACCGCCGCGAGGGGCCTTTCGTCCCGGTGGCGCTTGGTACCATCGCGCCGGAATATTCGGCGGTGGAATTTTTCGGCAAGGAAGAGGGTGACAGCATCCACCGGGGGTTGCTCGAACAAGCCACCGGGGGCACCTTGTTCCTGGACGAGGTGGGAGACATGGATACCGAGACCCAGCTGCGCCTGGTGAGCGCCCTGGAATCCAAGACGTTTCTCCGGGTCGGCGGAAGCCGGCAGGTGGAGGTGGACGTGCGGGTGCTGGCCTCGACCCGGCGCAACCTGGAGGAAGAGGTGAAGGCGGGGCGTTTCCGCAAGGATTTGTATTACCTGCTCAATGAGGTCTCGCTTCCCATTCCCGCCTTGCGGCAGCACAGCGAAGACGTTCCGGAGTTGCTGAATTTCTACGTCGATTATTTCGTTACGGGGGAAAAACTGGCGTTTCGGCGTTTTCCGGTGGCAGTGCAGAATTTTCTCCGCAACTATGCCTGGCCCGGCAATGTCCGCGAGCTGAAGAACCTGGTGCATCGGCTGCTGATTCTCGGCAGTGGCGAAGAAGTGGAACTGGACGAAGTGAAGACCGCCCTGGGGGAAATCATCACCAAGGAATCGGTCGATGCGCCCGAGTTCTACGATCTGCCCCTGAAGGAGGCCCGCGAGCGTTTCGAGAAAGCCTATCTGGAATATCACCTCGACCGCCACGGCGGCAGCGTCGCCCGCCTGTCCCAGGCGATCGGGATGGAACGCACCCATCTGTACCGCAAGCTGCATTCTTTGGGAATCAAGTTCAAGGACAAACGCTGATGAAAATCCTGGTGTTGGGCGCGGGCCGGGTCGGAACCAGTGTGGTCAGCAATCTCGCCCAGGAATCCTACGACGTGGTGGTGGTCGATACCGACCCCGAGATCCTCCGGGATCTGCGTGACCGCTTCGACATCGCCACGGTGATGGGCAATGCCGCCCACCCCCCCGTCCTGGAAAAGGCCGGGGCGGCCGGGGCCGACCTGGTGGTGGCGGTGACCAGCGACGACGAGACCAACATGCTGGCCTGCCAGATTTCCCATACCTTGTACCAGGTGCCGAAGAAAATCGCCCGCATCAGGGCGATCGAGTATACCCAACATCCCGGAATGTTCGGGCCCGGTGGCGTGGCGGTGGACGTGGTGATCAGCCCGGAGCAGATCATCAGCGACTTCATCAGCGGCTTGCTGGCCTATCCCGGCGCTTCGCAGGTGCTGGATTTCGCCGATGGCCGGGTGCGCCTGGTTTCGGTACGGGCGATAAAGGGAGGCCCCCTGGTGACCCATCCCATTCGCGAGCTGCATCAGCACATGCCCCGGGTGCATGCCCGGATCACCGCCGTGTTCCGTCAGGGGCGGGCCATCGTCCCTACCGGAGACATGATCATCGAGCCCGGTGACGAGGTGTTTTTCGTCACCTCGCGGGAGGAAATCAAGGCCGTCATGGGCGAACTGCGGGGGTGGGACCGGCCCTACAAGCGGATCATGTTCGCCGGTGGGGGGCATATCGGCAAGCGGGTCGCCAAGGCCCTGGAACACCGGTTTCAGGTGAAAATGATCGAGAAGGATCCCGCCCGGGCGCGCAAGGTGGCGGAGGATCTGGACAATACGGTGGTGTTGGTGGGGGATGCCGCCGACCGCGACCTGCTGCTCAACGAGAACATCGAAAACGTGGATGTCTTTTGCGCCATCACCAATGATGACGAGGCCAACATTCTTTCCGCCATGCTGGCCAAAAAACTGGGGGCGCGGCGGGTGATCAGCCTGATCAACCGGCCGGCTTACGCCGACCTGGTCGAGCGCAATCTGGTGGATCTGGTGATATCGCCGCAGGAGGCGACCATCGGCAGTCTGCTGCGGCATGTGCGCAGGGGGGACGTGGTGCAGGTCCATTCGCTTCGCCGCGGCGCCTCCGAGGCCATCGAGGCCGTGGCCCACGGTTGTCCCGGCAGGTCCAGGGTGGTGGGGCGGACCATAGAAAAGCTCAAGCTGCCGCCGGGGGTGGTGCCGGGCGTTTTGGTCCGGGGCAAGGAAGTGATCCAGGCTCACCACGACACCCGCATCGAGGAGGACGATCACATCATCATGTTTCTGCTCGACAAAAAACTGATTCCGGCGGTGGAAAAGCTGTTCGCCCCGTTGCCGGCGAGGGCCGCCTGATTTTGCGAAGCGTGGTTCAGGTTCAGGTAGTGCTGCGGATCACCGGCGCCCTGTCGGGGTTCTTCAGTTTCACCATGTTGCCTCCTCTGTTGATATCGTGGTTTTATCACGACGGCGCCCATGTGCCGTTCCTGATCGCTTTCGTCCTGATTCTGCTGGCGGGGCTGGCGTTGTGGTTCCCTTTCCGTCACGCCAATCGTGAACTCCGGGTGCGCGACGGGTTCCTGGTGGTGGCCCTGTTCTGGGTGATCCTGGGGTTGACCGGCGCGGTGCCTTTCACCTTGTCGGAAAATCCACACATGTCGGTGACCGACGCCGTGTTCGAGTCCATTTCCGGCCTCACCACCACGGGGGCCACGGTGATTTCCGGTCTCGACCATTTGCCGCCGTCGATCCTCTATTATCGCCAGCAGCTGCAATGGCTGGGGGGGATGGGAATCGTGGTGCTGGCGGTGGCGGTGTTGCCATTGTTGCGGGTCGGGGGGATGCAGCTGTACCGGGCCGAGACGCCGGGCCCGATGAAGGACAGCAAGCTGACGCCGCGGATCGCCGAGACCGCCAAGGCGCTTTGGGGGGTCTATCTGGGCCTGACCATCCTCTGTGGTCTCAGTTACTGGGCGGCGGGCATGTCGCCGTTCGACGCCCTGGGCCACGCCTTCTCCACCATCGCCATCGGTGGTTTTTCCACCCATGATCAAAGCATCGGCTTTTTTCACAACCCGGTCATCGAACTGATCGCCACGTTGTTCATGCTGATCGCCGGGATCAATTTCGCCCTCCATTTCGAGATCCTGCGCCATCATCGGCCGGGCATCTACCGTCTGGACAGCGAGGTTCGCGCCTATCTGGGATTGTTGTCCATATTGGTTTTGCTGCTTTGTGGCTACCTTTGGTGGCAGGTGGAGATGAAACCCGTCGAGGCCATCCGGCAGGGATTGTTTCAGACGGTTTCCTTCATGACCACGACCGGCTTTACCAGCAGTGATTATACTGGCTGGCCGCCTTTCGCCCAGGTGTTGTTGATTCTCGGTGCATTCATCGGCGGATGTGCCGGTTCCACCGCCGGTGGAATCAAGGTGATCCGGGTGGTGTTGCTGTACAAGCAGGGGGTGCGGGAAATTCTGCGGCTGATTCATCCGCAGGCGGAAATCCCGGTCAAGGTGGGCCGGATTCCGGTCCCTCCCCGGGTGGTGGAGGCGGTGTGGGGGTTCTTCTCTCTGTACGTGGTGTCGTTCGCTGTCATCATGGTGTTGATGATGGCGGCGGGGCTGGATCAGGTCACCGCTTTCGCCGCCGTGGCGGCCACGTTGAACAATCTCGGGCCCGGCCTTGGGGAGGTGGCGGCAGGTTTCATGACCATGCCCGATACGGTGAAATGGCTGGCGGGTTTCGCCATGTTGCTGGGACGTTTGGAAATCTTCACCTTGCTCGTCCTGCTGGCGCCGGCTTACTGGAAAAGTTGAACATGGGAAGCGATCTCAGGGTCAAATGGGACCGGATCCATAGCGGTGGCGATTGGCCGAACCCGGCGAGGGTGCTGACCGACTTCGCTCATTTGCTGCCATCGCGGGGAAAAGCGCTGGAAGTGGCCTGCGGTCTGGGTTCCAATGCGTTGTTTCTGGCCCGGCGGGGGATGAGTGTGGAGGCGCTGGATCTTTCGCCGGTGGCCATCTCCAGATTGCGGGAAAGGAGCGGGGGCCTGGATTTGGCGGCGCGGGTGTGTGACGTCACTTCGTGGGCGTGGCCGCGGGAGGCGTATGAGGTCATCGTTGTCAGCCGTTTTCTGGATCGAGCCCTGTGCCCGAAAATCCAATCCGCGCTGAAGCCGGGTGGTTTGTTGTACTATCAGACTTTCGTCAAGGAGAAAGTCTCGGCCAGGGGGCCTTCCAATCCGGATTTTCTCCTGGATGTCAATGAGTTGCTGCGCCTGTTCCAGGGGCTGATCGTCAGGGCCTTCCGGGAAGAGGGAGGTCTGGGGGATGTGAGCCTGGGATGGCGCGACGAAGCCTGTTTGGTCGGTCAAAAAAACTGGAGGAAATGCCATGAGTGAATCCCGGATTCTCAATTTGAAACCCCCCGCCGCCTGGCAATTCATGCAGGAACATCCCGGCGCCGTGTTGATCGATGTCCGCACCACCTGCGAGCACTTGTTCGTCGGTCACCCCCCTGGCGCGATTCTCATTCCCTGGAAGGATGGTCTGCCGATGCAGCCACATCCGGATTTCGCCGGCGCGGTCAGGGAGATGGTGCCGGACCCCGCCACGCCCATCCTGTTCCTGTGCCGCAGCGGTCACAGGTCCATGGAGGCGGCCAAAACCATGGCGGAGGAAGGGTACCGGACCCTGGTCAATATCGATGAGGGTTTCGAAGGGCCTTTGGACGAAAACAAACATCGTAGTACACTGGGAGGTTGGCGTTTCCATGGTCTTCCGTGGGAACAGCAATGAGCTTCAGTGTCCGGTATAAGGACGGGAAGTGATCTTCCGCCGCCGGGCTGGATGATGTCCAGCCGTTCCATGCCGCTGGGGTGAGCCGTTTCAATCATTTTCAGGAGTATTTCAGTCTTGACCCAGAATATCCGCAATATCGCCATCATCGCCCACGTGGACCACGGCAAAACGACCCTGGTGGACAAGCTGCTGCAGCAGTCGGGCGTCTTTGCCGAGCACGAAAAACCGACCGAACGGGTAATGGATTCCAACGACCTCGAGCGGGAGCGGGGCATCACCATTCTGGCCAAGAATACTTCCCTCAAATGGCGAGAGCACCGGATCAACATCGTCGACACGCCGGGCCATGCCGATTTCGGTGGCGAGGTTGAACGGATCCTGTCGATGGTGGATTCGGTGTTGCTGCTGGTCGATGCGGTGGAGGGGCCCATGCCCCAGACCCGCTTCGTGACCCAGAAGGCCCTGGCGAAAGGGCTCAAACCCATTGTGGTGATCAACAAGATCGACCGTCCCGGTGCGCGCCCAGACTGGGTGCTCGATCAGACTTTCGATCTGTTCGACCGGCTCGGCGCCAGTGACGAACAGCTCGATTTTCCCGTCATCTACGCTTCCGCCCTCAAGGGATACGCCGGTCTCGATCAGGAGGTCGCCGGCGGCGACATGACGCCCCTGTTCGAGGCGGTGGTCGAGCATGTTCCGCCACCGCCGGTGGACGAGGAAGGTGCCTTGCAACTGCAGGTCACCAGCCTGGATTACAATTCCTATGTCGGCGTCATCGGGGTGGGCAGGATCCAACGGGGACGACTGAAGCGCAATCAGCAGGTGACGGTGGTGGACAGGGAAGGCCGCAGCCGGAGCGCCAAGGTGGCGCAGGTTTTCGGTTTCGAGGGGCTGAACCGGATCGAGGTGGAAAGCGCGGGCGCGGGAGACATCGTCGCCTTCTGCGGCATCGATCCCCTCGACATCTCCGACACCCTCTGCGACCCGGTCAGGGTCGAAGGATTGCCGCCACTGACCGTGGATGAACCCACCGTCAGCATGACCTTCCAGGTCAATACCTCGCCTTTCGCCGGGCGGGAAGGCAAGTTTCTCACTTCCCGCCATCTGCGCGAACGTTTGCTCAAGGAGCTGCGGCATAATGTTGCCCTGCGGGTGGAGGAAGGCGAGGATCCTGACAAGTTCCGGGTTTCGGGGCGCGGCGCGCTGCATCTGTCGATCCTCATCGAAACCATGCGCCGGGAAGGCTATGAGCTGGCGGTCTCGAGGCCGGAGGTCATTTTGAAGGAAGTCGACGGCGAACTGTGCGAGCCCTACGAGCGCGTCACCCTGGAGGTGGACGAGGCGCATCAGGGGACGGTGATGGAGAATCTGGGCACCCGCAAGGGCGAATTACAGGATATGGCCATGGACGGCCAGGGACGGGTCAGGCTGGAGTATCTTATTCCGTCGCGGGGGTTGATCGGCTTTCAGACCGAATTTCTCTCGGCGACCTCGGGCTCCGGGCTGTTCTATCATGTATTCGATCACTATGGCCCCATCAAGCCGGGCGATATCGGACGCCGCATCAACGGCGTGTTGATTTCCAACACCGCGGGCAAGGCGCTGGCGTTCGCCCTGTTCAATCTGCAGGAGCGGGGGCGGCTGTTCGTCGGCCATGGCGACGAGGTGTATGAAGGCATGATCGTCGGAATCCATTCGCGCAGCAACGATCTGGTGGTCAATCCCACCAAGGCCAAGCAGTTGACCAATATCCGCGCCGCCGGCAACGACGACAACCTGCTGCTGACGCCGCCGATCCGTTTCAGCCTCGAACAGGCGTTGGAATTCATCGACGAGGACGAATTGGTGGAGGTGACGCCCGACGCCATCCGCTTGCGCAAGCGTTTCCTCAAAGAGCACGAGCGCAAGCGCGCCATGCGGGCGGCTGGCTGAAAAACAGGCTCCACGCCGGTCTCCCTGCCGGCGAGGCTTTCGAATCGGATCACCTGTCTCTTGGGCCGATGCGTTACCTGTTTGAATGACGTGGCCCTGCCCGCTCAGGGCCTGCGCTTTCATCGCTGCGGTCAGGCAGGGTATGATAAGGATTTTTCACCGAAGACCACGAACCCATGACTCAATCCCGTCAGGCTGTGGTGGAACGCAGCACCCTCGAAACCCGGATCACCGTCGGAGTCGATCTGGATGGCAGTGGCAAGAGCCGTTTCGAAACCGGTATTCCGTTTCTCGAGCACATGCTCGACCAAGTGGCGCGGCATGGCCTCATCGACCTGGATATCAGCGCTGACGGTGATCTGCATATCGATGCCCATCACACGGTGGAGGATATCGGTATCACCCTCGGTCAGGCGGTTGCCGAGGCCGTCGGTGACAAGCGGGGGATCTATCGCTATGGCCACGCCTACGTTCCTCTGGACGAGGCGTTGTCGCGGGTGGTGCTGGATCTGTCCGGGAGGCCGGGGCTGGTCTATGAAGTGGCTTTCCCCCGCGCCATGATCGGCAGCTTCGATGTGGACCTGTTTCGCGAGTTCTTCCAGGGGTTCGTCAATCACGCCCAGATCACCCTTCATATCGACAATCTGCGGGGCCGGAACGCCCATCACATTGCCGAAACGATGTTCAAGGCTTTCGGCAGAGCCTTGCGGGCCGCGTTGACCGTTGACGAACGTCAGGCCGGGATCATTCCCTCCACCAAGGGAACGTTGGTATGAATCGGGTGGCGGTGATCGATTACGGGATGGGAAACCTCCATTCCATCACCAAGGCGCTGCAACATGCCGATGGCGATGCCCGGGTTGTCGTCACCGCGGAGGCTGGGGCGATTCTGGCCGCCGACCGGGTGGTGTTTCCCGGCGTGGGCGCGATCGCCGACTGCATGCGGGCCCTCACCCGGCTGGGGTTGGTGGAAGTCATCCACGAAATCGCCGCCACCCGCCCTTTGCTCGGGATCTGCCTGGGGATGCAGGCGCTTCTCGATCACAGCGAGGAAGGCGGGGGGGGACATTGCCTGGGCATCCTTCCGGGGACGGTGGTGCGCTTCCCCCCCGGTCTGCGCGATGAGCGCGGAAATGTACTGAAGATTCCCCACATGGGATGGAACCAAGTCTGTCCCACCAAATCCCATCCACTGTGGTCCGGGATCGCCGACGGCAGCCGCTTCTATTTCGTCCACAGCTACTATGCCAGGCCGGAGCGTAGCGAAGACATCGCGGCCACCTCCAATTATCCCCGGCCCTTTGCCTGCGCGCTGGCGCGCGACAATTTGTTCGCGGTGCAGTTTCATCCGGAAAAGAGTCAGCGGGTGGGACTGCAGTTGTTGAAAAACTTTCTTCATTGGTCACCTTGAGAGAATGAAGCCATGTTGTTGATCCCCGCAATCGATTTGAAAGAGGGCAAGTGTGTTCGTCTGCGTCAGGGCAGGATGGAGGACGATACGGTTTTTTCCGATGATCCCGTCGCCATGGCCGGCCGCTGGGTGGATCTGGGCGCGAAGCGTTTGCACCTGGTCGATCTCGATGGTGCTTTTGCCGGCAAACCCAGAAATGCCGGGGTCATCCGGGCCATCACCGAGGCCTTTCCGGAAGTGGACGTGCAGGTGGGAGGCGGTATCCGGGACGAGGATACGATTCAGGAATATCTCAATGTCGGGGTGCGGTATGTCATCATCGGCACCAAGGCCGTCAGTGCGCCTCATTTCGTCGAGGACGTGGCCATGGAGTTCCCTGGTCATATCATCGTCGGTCTCGATGCCAAGGAGGGCAAAGTGGCGATCGACGGCTGGTCCAAACTGTCCCGTCACGACGTGGTCGATCTGGCCATGCGTTTCGAAAACGACGGGGTCGAAGCCATCATCTACACGGATATCAGCCGGGACGGCATGATGGGCGGGGTCAATGTGGAAGCCACCGCGCGCCTGGCCGAAGCGATCCATATCCCGGTGATCGCCTCCGGCGGGATTCACGATCTGGACGACATCAGGGCCTTGGGCGAAGTGGCCGACAAGGGTGTGATCGGGGCCATCACCGGCCGGGCCATCTACGAGGGGAGCCTGGATTTTGCCGAGGCGCGGAAACTGGCGGAGCAGTATTGATGGGACTGGCCAAACGCATCATTCCCTGTCTCGATGTCGATCACGGGCGGGTGGTGAAAGGGGTGCGGTTCGTCGATATCCGTGACGCCGGCGATCCGGTGGAGATTGCCCGCCGGTACGACCAGGAAGGCGCCGATGAGCTCACCTTCCTCGATATCACCGCCAGCCACGAGGAGCGCGAGACCATGGTCCACGTGGTCGAGGACGTGGCGGGGTGTGTCTTCATTCCCCTGACGGTGGGGGGCGGCATCCGGACCCTGGAGGACATCCGCAGGATGCTCAACGCAGGTGCCGACAAGGTGGCCATCAATACCGCCGCGGTTTTCAATCCCGAGTTCGTCCGCCAGGCTTCCCAACGTTTCGGCTCCCAGTGTATCGTGGTGGCGATCGATGCCAAGCGGGTCGGTGACCACTGGGAGATCTTCACCCACGGAGGCCGCAAGCCCACAGGGATCGATGCAGTGGAATGGGCCGCCAGGATGGAGGCGCTGGGTGCCGGAGAGATCCTGCTCACCAGCATGGACCGGGATGGCACCAAGGCCGGGTTCGACATTCCCCTGACCCGCAGTGTCAGCGAGCGGGTCGGTATTCCCGTGATCGCATCGGGGGGTGTCGGCAGGCTTGAACATCTGGCCGAAGGAATTCTGGAAGGCAAGGCGGATGCGGTGCTGGCCGCCAGTATCTTCCATTTCGGCGAATACAGCATTCACCAGGCCAAAGCGTATCTGGCTTCCCGGGGAATCGAGGTGAGGGTGTGAACGATTGGCTCGATGAAGTGAAATGGAACGAAGCGGGGTTGGTGCCGGTGATCGCCCAGGAAGAGGGCAGCGGCCGGGTTCTGATGCTGGCGTGGATGAATCGTGAAGCCCTGAGATTGACCGCGAAGGAAAAAGTGGCCGTGTACTGGTCCAGATCGAGGCGGAAGTTGTGGCGCAAGGGGGAAACCTCGGGAAACCGCCAACGGGTGCGTGAAATCCGCCTCGACTGCGACGGTGACACGGTCCTGCTGACGGTACGCCAGGAAGGCGGGGTGGCCTGTCATACGGGGCGTCACCATTGCTTCTACCGCCGGCTCGGAGCATCCGGTTGGCAAAGCGTCGAACCCGTGATCAAGGATCCTGAGGTGATGTATGGCCGCTGACGTGTTGTTGGAACTGGCGCGGGTTTTGGAAGACCGCAAACAGGCCGACCCCGGCGGTTCGTATGTGGCTTCCCTGTATGAGAAGGGACTGGATACGATCCTGAAGAAAGTGGGAGAGGAAGCGACCGAAACGGTGATCGCCGCCAAAGGCGGGGATCGGAAACAGTTGATCCACGAAACCGCCGACTTGTGGTTCCATACTTTGGTGCTGTTGGCGCACCAGGGGTTGGGGCCCGAAGCGGTACTGCAGGAACTTGAGCGGCGTTTCGGCCTGTCCGGGCTGGAAGAGAAGGCCGCGCGTAACGAGACATGAGGAAATCATCAAATGGGCATTAGTATCTGGCAATTGTTGATCGTATTGGTCATCGTGCTGCTGCTGTTCGGCACCCGCAAGCTGCGCAATCTGGGATCCGATCTCGGGGGGGCGATCCGCGGCTTCAAGGAAGCCATGAGCGGTTCCGAGGAGGAGGCCGGGCAACAAAATCAGACCGGGCAGCTGGAAGAGGGTGGCAAAGATGAACATTCCTCAGGCGGACAGGTCAAAACGGACAAGCGTGACATCCCCGAAAGGGAAGAGTTGTAATCCATGTTCGACATCGGATTCTGGGAGCTGAGTCTGGTCGGCCTGATCGCCCTGCTGGTGATCGGGCCGGAGCAGTTGCCCGGCGCGATCCGCACCACGGCTTTCTGGCTGCGACGGGCGCGCAACGTCGCTTCCACCATGCGCGCGGAGGTGGAGCGTGAACTGGCGCTGGAGGAAGTCAAGGCTTCCCTGGAACAGGATATCCCGCTGCAGGAACTGAAATCTCTGGAAAAAGAACTGAAACAGCCCCTCGAATCCTCAACCGACAAGATCTCCAGGAATGACAACCTCTCCTGATCCGCCTCCGGCGGGGTCGGAAGGGCGGGAGATGCCCTTCATCGATCACCTGATCGAACTCAGAAGCCGGTTGCTCAAGATCGTGGCGGTGGTGCTGGTGGCGTTTCTCGGACTGGCGCCTTTCGCCGACCGCATCTATACCTATCTGGCGGGGCCGCTGCTCAGACATCTTCCCGCTGACAGCACCATGATCGCCATCGATGTGGCCTCGCCTTTTCTCACTCCGTTCAAGCTGGCCCTGGTGGTGGCCATATTCGGCACCCTTCCGCTGATCCTGTATCAGGTGTGGGGGTTCGTGGCGCCAGGGTTGTACCGGCACGAGAAACGGTTGCTGTTGCCGCTGCTGGTGGCCAGCACCTTGCTGTTCTACGCCGGTGCCGCTTTTGCCTACTTCGTGGTGCTGCCGCTGGTGTTTCAGTTCATGACCGCGACGGCGCCCCAGGGGGTGGCGGTGATGACCGACATCAGCCGTTATCTGGATTTCATCCTGACCTTGTTCTTTGCCTTCGGCATCGCTTTCGAAGTGCCCATCGCCACCATTCTTTTGGTGTGGAGCGGCATCACCACCCGCCAAAGCCTGGCCCGCAAGCGTCCTTACGTGATTGTCGCGGCCTTCGTCGTCGGGATGCTGCTGACCCCCCCCGACGTGATCTCCCAGACATTGCTGGCGGTGCCGATGTGGATCTTGTATGAGCTGGGATTGCTGTTTTCCCGGCCCTTCGCCCCTGAAAGAAAAGGGTTGAATGTGCCAGAGGGTGAATGATCCCTGTCCGCCAAAAACAAAGGCCGCCCAAACAAGCGGAAACGAAGGAATTGAAATGACGATGGTAACAAAGAGGATTGATTTGACTATGAGAAGAGACGCAATGCACAGATCTGCCAAGGGATTTACCCTGATCGAACTTTTGATCGTACTGGCGATTCTGGGAATGCTGGCGGCCCTGGTGGGCCCCAGGCTGATGAACGCCCTGGGACAGGGTCAGACCAAGACCACCCGATCCCAGATCGAGATGCTCGCCACCGCGCTGGACAATTTCCGTCTCGACAATGGCCGCTATCCGACTGAACAGGAGGGGTTGGAAGCCCTGGTAAAGGCGCCGGAAGGAATGGTGAACTGGAACGGGCCTTATTTGCGCAAGAAGAAGGTGCCGGTCGATGCCTGGGGTTTTCCGTTCCACTATCAGATTCCACCGCAGAAAGGCGGAATGGATTATGACCTCTATTCGCTGGGCGCGGACAACGCCGAGGGCGGCGAAGGGGAAAACGCCGATATCGGCAACTGGTGACAGGATGCTGTCTTGAACGAGTTGGTATTGTTGCTGCCGCTGTATCTGATCTGTGGTGCGGTGGCGGGGTTATTGGCAGGGTTGTTCGGACTGGGGGGCGGCATCATCCTGGTGCCGGCACTGTTGTTCCTGTTCGCTTGGCAGGGGTTCCCGGCTGAAACCATTGTGGTCACCGCGGTGGCGACCTCTCTGGCCACCATCGTGGTCACCGGACTGTCTTCGACCCTGGCGCATCATCGGCTTGGTTCCCTGCAGTGGCCGGTGGTCGGACGCATGCT
Organism: Methylothermaceae bacterium; assembly: GCA_026981855.1. Taxonomy (GTDB): domain Bacteria; phylum Pseudomonadota; class Gammaproteobacteria; order Methylococcales; family Methylothermaceae; genus Methylohalobius. The sequence continues at coordinate 176,686 of JALSIB010000029.1, forward strand.
TCCGGGAATCGTGTTGGGAGCGGTTGTGGGCGCCTGGTTGGCGGACCGGCTGCCCGCCGGGTGGCTGGCGACGCTGTTTGCGGTGTATCTGATCGCCGTCGCCATCCAGATGGGGTGGCGCTGGCAGCCCAGTCCCGGAAGCGGGGTGCCGAAGCCCGCCTGGCTGGCCACCGCCGGTGGCGCGATCGGGATGCTGGCGGCCATGCTCGGGATCGGTGGTGGAACCTTGACGGTTCCATTGCTGGTACGCTGGGCTTTCCCCATGCGTACCGCGGTCGCGGTTTCCAGCGCCTGTGGCTTGCCTATCGCCGCCGCCGGAACGGTCAGTTACGGGATTCTCGGATGGAATACCCCGGGCCTGCCTGCGGGGAGCCTGGGATATGTTTATCTGCCGGCCTTTTTCGGCATCGTCGCTTCCAGCATTCCGGTCGCCCCCCTCGGTGCGGCGCTGGCGCATCGCCTGCCGGCCCAGAGGCTGAAACAGCTGTTCGCCATCATTTTGCTGCTGATCGCTTTGCGGATTCTCCATGCTGGATAAGGTGGCTCTGGTGACCGGGGCCGCCCGCAGGATCGGGGCCGGCATCGCCGAGCGGCTGCACGCCGAAGGTTACAATCTGATCCTGCATTTTCGCGCCTCGCACCGGGAGGCGCTGGCGTTGAGGAAGCGTTTGGAAGACCGGCGGCCGGAATCGGTGGTGCTGGTGCGGGCGAATCTGGAATCCCTGTCCGCCGTGGAGTCCCTGGTGGCTGAAACGGTGGGTATTTGGGGGCGCCTGGATGCGGTGATCAACAATGCGTCGGTTTTCTATCCCACCCCCTTGGGCGAGGCCACGGAAACCCATTGGGATGAACTGCTCGCCAGCAATCTCAAGGCGCCTTTCTTTCTTTCCCAGGCCGCCTATCCTCAGCTCAAGCGCTGGCATGGATGTATCGTCAACCTGGTGGACATCTACGGTTTGCGGCCCCGTCCCGGTTTTCCCATCTACAGCGTCGCCAAGGCGGGGTTGGCCGCCATGACCCGTTCCCTGGCCCTGGAGATGGCGCCCGATGTGCGGGTGAACGGGGTTGCGCCCGGCGCCATTCTATGGCCGGAAAGGCCTGTCGATGAGGCCGAGAAGAACGACTTGCTGGAAAACATCCCCCTCCGGCGGATGGGAGAGGTGGCGGATATCGCCAAGGCCGTCAGGTATCTGGTGTGCGACGCTGACTATGTGACCGGCCAGATTCTGCCCGTGGATGGGGGGCGCAGCCTATGATTCCAGTTTCCTTTGCTTGATCCGCCCGCGATCGAAAGACCGCCAAAGCTCCCTGTAGGTTTTTCCCAGCACCGGGTGTCGCCTCTCCGGTGCGATTTCCGCCAACGGTTCCAGCACGAAGGCGTAACGCAGGATGTCGTCCCGGGGAAGCAGTTGCCTGCCGTCGGCCGGGTCTTTCAGGATCAGGTCGCCGTAGAGGATCAAATCCAGATCGAGCGTCCGTGAGGCGAATTTTCTGCTGCCGGGGCCGCGGCCATGGCGTTGCTCGATTTCCTTGAGGGTTTCGTATACTTTTTCCACCGGCAATCCGGTTTCGAACGCCGCCACCAGATTGTGGAAGGGGGGGCCTTCGAATCCCTCGGCCTCGCTTTCGTAGATGCTGGAAATCTGGAGGGGGCCGAAAGCCTTTTCGAGTTCTTCGAGCGCCTGGGGGATATGCCGTTCGCGCTCCAGGTTGCTGCCGATGCTGACGAAAACCTTAGTCATCGGGCCGCTTTCCCCTCTCGATGATGATGCCCACATCGCTGGCGCCCCGGATGGCGCCCTTCTTGTTCAGAACCAGCTTGACCCAGGGCACGGAAAACTCGTTCAGGATGATTTCGGTGATCTTCTCCGCCAGCGTCTCCACCAGAAAAAAGTCGCTGTTTTCGACAAACTGGATCAACCGCTTGGCCACCGCCTTGTAGTCGATGGTGTGCTCGATATCGTCGGAAGCCGCCGCCTTGCCGATGTCGGTGGCCATTTCCAGGTCAAGGATCACGGTTTGTCTGATTTCCCGTTCCCATTCGTAGATGCCGATGATCGTCTCGATCTCAAGTCCGCGCAGAAATATAATGTCCATCTTTGCTTTGTTGTTATACAGTCTCGGGTTCGTTCGCTAACATGAGCCTTAGAGTGACACATTGACGAGGAGAATGGCAAGGTGTGGGATTGGTTGTGGCTGCCTTTGGGCTATTTGATGGGTTCCGTTTCCAGCGCGGTGATCGTTTGTAAACTCTGGGGGCTGCCCGATCCGCGCACCACCGGTTCCCACAATCCCGGCGCGACCAACGTGCTGCGGGTGGGAAACAAGGCCGCCGCGGCTGTCACTTTGTTCGGCGATGTCTTCAAAGGCTGGTTGCCGGTGGCGCTGGCGAAGGGAATGGGCGCCGGCTCCGTCATTGTCGCCGCCACCGCTCTGGCGGCTTTTTTGGGCCATTTGTATCCACTTTTCTTCCGTTTCAAGGGGGGAAAAGGCGTGGCGACTTCTCTCGGGGTGTTGACCGGGATGCATTGGGGGTTGGGGCTGTTGCTGGCTGCCACCTGGATCGCCGTGGCCAAACTGAGCAGGATTTCATCGCTGTCGGCGCTCACGGCTGCGGCTCTGGCGCCATTCTATGCTTTCTGGCTGCTGCGCGATCCCGTCACCACCTTTCTGGTGGCGCTCATTTCTTTCTTTCTGTTTTGGCGTCACCGGAGCAACATTCAGCGCCTCCTGCGCGGGGAGGAAGACCGGATCGGTGATCGATAGGCGGCAGATCCTCGAGATTCCAGCGGGCCCTGGCCTGGATGGCGGCGCCCGCCCTTTGCCCGGCTGACAGGCGCAGGCTGCCGGCGAAGGCGATCATGGCGCCGTTGTCGGTGCAAAATTCGTGGCGGGGCAGAAACAGTTCGGCATTTTCCCGCTCCGCCACCGTGTTCAGGCGGTTGCGGATCGCCTGATTGGCGCACACGCCTCCTGCGGCGACCAGCTTTCCAATGTGGGTCTGGCGGAGCGCGCGGCGGCATTTGATGGCGAGCGTGTCGGCCACGGCATCCTGAAATGCCCGGGCAATATCGGCCTTGTCCTGGGGGGTTCCCCGGGTCGCGGCGAGGGTGTTCAGGGTGAAGGTCTTGAGTCCGCTGAAGCTGAAATCCAGTCCCGGTCTGTCGGTCATCGGCCGGGGAAAGCGAAAGCGTTCGGGATCGCCTTGCCGGGCCAGCTTTTCCAGTTCCGGGCCGCCGGGATATCCCAGTCCGAGCATTTTGGCCACCTTGTCGAAGGCTTCGCCGACGGCGTCGTCGACCGATTCGCCCAGTACCTGGTAGTCGCCCAATTCCTTGACCTGGATCAGTTGGGTATGGCCGCCGGAAATGAGCAGGGCCACGAAGGGCGGTTGTAACTTGTCGGTGTCCAGCAGCGGGGCGAGTAAGTGGCCTTCCATGTGATGGATCGCCACCACCGGGATACCGAGCGACCAAGCCAGGCTGTGACCCACCGAAGCGCCCACCAGGAGCGCGCCTATGAGCCCGGGGCCCGCTGTGTAGGCGATGCCGTCCAGCCGCGTCAGGGACAGACCGGCGGCGTTCAGGGTCTCCCGGATCAAGGGCAGCAGCCTGCGAATATGATCCCGGGAGGCAAGCTCCGGCACGATGCCGCCGTAAGGGGCATGGAGCTTGACCTGACTGTAGAGGCGGTGACTCAGCAGGCCAAGTTCCCGATGATAGACCGCCACGCCGGTCTCGTCGCAGGAGGTTTCGATTCCGAGAACATACATGGAATGTCAGGTTCTAATGAAGAGAATTTACGAGTATAATTTATCGTTTACCCGTCTGTCTTCAGAGATGGATGTTTTGCTATGTCGATCAACCGGAATTTTCAAGGAGAATAGATGCCTGCAATTCGAGTCAAAGAGAACGAGCCGTTCGATATCGCCCTGCGCAGATTCAAACGGGCCTGTGAAAAAGCCGGCGTGCTGTCGGAAGTCCGCCGCCGTGAATATTACGAGAAACCCACCGCGGCGCGCAAGCGGCAGGCGGCGGCGGCGGTGAAGCGCCATCTCAAGCGTTTGTCGCGCGAGCGCTACGCGCTGGAAAACCTGCGCAAAGGCCGTTCGATCGCCTGATGAGCATCAAGGCGCGGATCCACGAAGAGATGAAAGCCGCCCTCAAAGGGGGGGACAAGGCGCGTTTGTCCACCATTCGCCTGATCATGGCTGCGATCAAACAGCGGGAAGTGGACGAGCGGGTGGAACTGGACGATAGCCAGGTGCTGGCGGTCCTGGACAAGATGGCCAAGCAGCGCCGCGAGTCGATCGGCCAGTATCGCGATGCCGGTCGCGACGACCTGGCGCGGAAGGAGGAAGCCGAGCTGGAGGTCATCCTGTCCTATTTGCCCGAAGCGCTTTCCGAAGAGGAAATCGGGCGGTTGATCACTTCCGCCATCGAGGAGGCCGGCGCCACAAGCATGCGCGACATGGGCAAGGTCATGGCCAAACTCAAACCGCAAATCCAGGGAAGGGCCGATATGGGTCAAGTGAGCGCCCGGGTCAAGGCGGCGCTCGCTCGAGCCTGAGCGTATATCGCCTGGATGGCAGGGCGGATTCCCCGGACGTTTATCGAAGAGTTGTTGGAGCGGGCGGATATCGTCGAGGTGATCAACGCCCGCGTTCCCCTCAAGAAGGCGGGCCGCAATTTTGTGGCCCGCTGTCCGTTTCATGACGAGAAGACGCCCAGTTTCACCGTCAGCCCGCAAAAACAGTTCTATTATTGTTTTGGTTGTGGCGCCACCGGTTCCGCCATAGGATTTCTGATGGAGCACGATCACCTCAGCTTTCCCGAGGCGGTCGAGGCGTTGGCGGGGCACTATGGAATGAGCGTTCCGCGCGAAGGCGGGGAATCGGAGGATGCGCGGGATGATGAAAAGCGCCGCCGGCGGGATACCCTGTTGAAACTGAATCAGGAGGCCGCGGTTTTCTTTGCCCGCTGCCTGCGACAAGAGGGTGGGAAAGAGGCGGTGGCGTATTTGCGTTCGCGGGGTGTCGATGGGAAAACCGCGCGGCGCTTCGGGCTCGGCTATGCCCCCCGGGAATGGCGGGCCTTGTGTTCGAGGTACGAACCCGCCGTTCTTTTGGAAGCCGGCTTGGCCATCGAGCGGGAAGGCGGTGGCCACTATGACCGGTTTCGCCATCGGATCATGTTTCCGATTCGCAACCGCCGGGGGCAGGTCGTCGGCTTTGGCGGTCGCTCGATGGGGGAAGCAGGCCCCAAATACCTCAATTCCCCGGAGACCCCCGTTTTCCACAAGGGGAGAGAAGTCTATGGATTATACGAGCTTCTCGAAGCGGAGGGACGGCCGCCGCGCATTCTGGTCGTGGAGGGGTACATGGATGTCATCGCCCTGGCGCAGCAGGGTATTCGGTATTCGGTGGCGACCCTGGGTACGGCGGTCACCAAAGAACATTTACAGCTTTTGTTCCGTTACAGCGATTCGCTGATTTTTTCCTTCGATGGCGACAAAGCGGGCAGGAAAGCGGCGTGGAAAGCCCTCGAGGAGGCTTTTCCCCTTCTTGGAGAGGGGCGGAAAGTCGCTTTTTTGTGGCTTCCGGAAGGTGAGGATCCCGATTCGATGGTGAGGAAAGAAGGCGCCGAGGCGTTTGCCAAAAGGCTCCAAAGCGCAGAGCCGCTGTCTGAGTATTTCTTTCGGGCCTTGGCGGAGGGGCTGGATCTTTCCAGGATCGAAGACAAGGCCGACCTGCACAAGCGTGTCACGCCTTACTTGAAGCGACTTCCGCAGGGGGCTTTCCGGGCGATGATGCGATCCCGGCTGACGGAACTTGCAGGACATGCCGGCGTCCAAAAGGGGAATTGGCAAAGTGGCCACGATCGGCAAACTGCTTTTCTGCCCCGGCCGAGTCTGGAGGATCGCCTGGTGGCTTTACTGGCCCGGAATCCCGGATTGTACCGGCGCCTGCCCGAATCCCTCAGGCAGGCGGGAGTCGGTGGTCAATGCGGGGAATTCATCGAGAGGGTGTTTTCCGAAATGGAACAAAACCGGGAACAGCGCCTTGAGGACCGCCTTCGCGGCACGCCTTATCATCAGCGTATCCGGGTGTGTCTGGCGCAAAAGGAGTTTCATTCGCTGCAGGATCCCGCCGACGAGGTGCTCGACATCGCCTCCGCCATGGAAAAGAAAGTGTATCAGAAGCGCCTGGAGAATTTGGCGCGCAAGGCCGATACGACAGGTTTGAGCCGGGAAGAAAAAGAAGAATTGCGCCGCCTCATGCAATGGAAACATGCATGAAAACAGATATTATTACAGTTATAATACTTGGTTCCCCTTCGCGGAGATGATCAATCGTCAGGGTTAATTTATGAGTCGAGATCAGCAACAGTCCCAAATCAAGGAGCTCATTGCCAAAGGAAAATTGCAGGGTTACCTGACCTATACCGAGGTCAACGATCATTTGCCCGGCAATATCGTCGATCCTGAGCAGGTCGAGGATATCATCGCGATGATCAATGAGATGGGTATCGAAGTCCTGGAGGAGGCGCCGGAAGACGCCACCTTGTTGCCCGATCTCGTGGTGGCCGACGAGGAGAAGGCCGCCGAAGTCGCCGCTGCGCTCGCTGCCGCCACGGAAAGCGAGTTTGGCCGCACCACCGATCCGGTGCGCATGTACATGCGCGAAATGGGTACGGTGGAGCTGTTGACCCGTGAAGACGAACTGGAGATCGCCAAGCGGATCGAAGAAGGGCAAAACCAGGTTGCCGAAGCGCTGTCCCGCTTCCCCGCCGTGATCGAACACTTCATCGAGTCTTTCGAAAGAGTGGTGAAGGGAGATGCCAAGGTCACGGACTTGATCTCCGATTTCATCAATCTGGACGAACTGGATGCGGAAATTCCCACGCCGGTCGTGCCCGGTGAGGAGGCAGGCGATAGCGAGGTCGAGGAAAAGACCGGGCCGGATATCGAGGAAGTGAAGGAAAAGCTGGCCCAAATCAAAAAGCGCTACAACAAAGTGCTCAAATGCCTCAAACAGCACGGCTACGAAGACAAGAAAACCCAGGAGGCCTATGCCGGTCTGGCGGAAACCTTCATGGAATTCCGCCGTACCCCCCAATTCTTCAAGGAGCTTTCGGAAATCCTCGCCACTGTGGTGGCGGACATCCGCAAGCAGGAAAAGACGATCCTGAATCTGGCGGTGAAACAGGCCAGAATGCCCAGAAAGCTGTTCATCGATACATTCGTCGGCCATGAGACGGAGGCAGAATGGCTGGAAAACCATCTCCAATCGGACGAGCCCTATGCCGCAAGGTTGCGTGAGTACGCCGAGGAAATCCGCAGAGCCCAGAGCAAACTGGCGGCGATCGAAAAGGCGAATCATCTGACAGTCGATCAGATCAAGGACATCAACCGCCGGGTTTCCCTCGGTGAAGCCAAGGCCAGGCGGGCAAAGAAGGAAATGATCGAGGCCAACCTGAGGCTGGTGATCTCCATCGCCAAGAAATACACCAATCGCGGCCTGCAGTTCCTGGATTTGATCCAGGAAGGCAATATTGGTTTAATGAAGGCGGTCGACAAGTTCGAGTACCGGCGCGGGTACAAGTTTTCCACCTATGCCACTTGGTGGATCCGTCAGGCCATCACCCGCTCGATCGCCGATCAGGCCCGCACCATCCGTATCCCGGTGCACATGATCGAGACGATCAACAAGCTCAACCGGGTGTCGCGCCAGATGCTCCAGGAAATGGGCCGTGAGCCCACTCCGGAGGAACTGGCCGAGCGCATGGAGATGCCGGAGGACAAGGTGCGCAAGGTACTCAAGATCGCCAAGGAGCCGATTTCCATGGAAACGCCCATCGGCGACGACGAGGACTCGCACCTGGGCGATTTCATCGAGGACGCCAAGGTGCTCTCGCCGGTGGACTCGGCCACCATCGAGGGGCTGCGCGAGGCGATGCAGAACGTGCTTTCCAGTCTCACCGCGAGGGAAGCGAAGGTGTTGCGGATGCGCTTCGGCATCGACATGAACACCGACCATACCCTGGAAGAGGTGGGCAAGCAGTTCGATGTCACCCGTGAAAGGATACGGCAGATAGAGGCCAAGGCTCTGCGCAAACTGCGTCATCCCTCCCGCTCGGAGGTGCTGCGCAGTTTCCTCGAGGAATAATCACACAACTTTCGGGCCCTTAGCTCAGTTGGTTAGAGCAGGGGACTCATAATCCCTTGGTCCCAGGTTCGAGTCCTGGAGGGCCCACCAAGAAAATCAAAGCCCTGGCGGATTGCTCCGGTAGGGCTTTTTTCACGGTGCTATGCGGGTGCTATGTTTGAACGCAAAAACGCTCAATCTTGTGCAGTCATCGGTAACAAAAACCCACCAGGGTCTCCCCAGGTGGGTTTGGATTGGGGACGTTTCGCAGCTCTCAGGCGCTCTTAGGCGGATCGATTGGTTTCCGGTGTCGAATCCTGAGAATCGAGGATGGCGATCCTATAGGGTCATCTGTCGAAGGGTTTTTACGGCGTATTACAAATGGGTCTTTCTTGGATTCCACTGGTCTTGTTTCATCATGGTTCCTCTCACCATCCAAGTTCAGACGGATCGATCTCCTTGTCGCCGATCTTCAGAATCACGTGGCCGCCAGCCTGGCCGCTGATTTCCCGGCGCTCGATGAAATCGCCCTGGACCTTGGCCAGCAGTTCCGATGCTTTCAGCCGGTCCTTCATCTCGGCGGTCTCGTCGTACATGATCTTCGTCCACCAGCGCTGGCGGGCCTTGGCGTCGGCGATGGCGTCTTCGGCGATGGCCTGGCGAAGCTCTTCCAGCCTTAGCGCGATCTTAGCCTTTTCCAGCAGCCGGCAGGCGGCCACGTGGATGGCTTCAGGCTTCATCCTGTCGGCATCGTAGGCGCGGCGGTAGGCTTCCGAAGCATTCCCGGTCTTGACGTACTCCAGGCAGAAGGTTTCCTGTTTGGCGGTCAATTTCATTGTGTTGTCTCCTGAGTTTTGGGCATCCCTGCCCGTTTGGCGGTCCATCAGGCGGCATTGCCGAATTTCAGTTCCCGCTCGATTTGGTAGCGTTCCAGGGCGATATGCCGGGAACGCGGTCCCCTGGTCGGTTCTTCCCAGCCGAATCGATCCGGTGAAACCGGATCTCGGGAAAGCACCGTGTGGACGAATTTTTCCATACGGTGCCCCAGATCGACCAGCGAACCGCCGGCGGCGGACCAGGCGATCATCAGGCGCTGCAATTCCTCCCGAATCCTGTCTTCGGCCTCCGGCAGGATTGCTTGATAGCGTTCGTGCCAAAACGCTTCCACGGCCCGCTGCGAGTCCCGTTCGGCCAGGAATAATTCCTGCTTGAGGCGCGGCACTTCCCGTTCCAGGGTGGCGCGGGCTTCGGCGGCAGCGTCCCGCTGGGCGCGGGCCTTCGTCAGGGCTGCGGCTGCTTTCGTGATCTGGTTCAGGCTGCCCTCCAGGGTGGCGCGGCGGTGCGTTTCCTCGGCCGCTTCCACCTCTTCGATGGCGTCCGCCTCCCGTTCCCTGGCCTGTTCCAGCCGCGCCAGGGTGTCCGCCAGCTTCCGTTCGGCCGCGTGGAATCGGTCGATGGCCTGTTTGATTTCAGCGCTCATGGATGGCTTTCCTCCGCTGCTCATAGATGTAGTCCGGGTTCGGCATTCTGTTCTCTAGGGTCGGTTCCGGTTCCGCCCTGACCGGATTGCGGCGTTTCTCGTAAATCTCCCGAAGGCTGAGACTGGCTTCCTGGCTGAATGATGCTGGCCCCTGAAGCCGGCGGATTTCGCCGTCCACCAGGGCCAGCTCGGCCATCAGCGCCAACCGCCGCGTTTCCAGGCGGCGAAGTTTGTCTTGATCATGCATGGCAGGGTCTCCGATTGGTTACAATGGTTGTGGATCGCTCGCCACCCTTCGGGGTGGTTTTTTTGTGGTCTCATCTCAGAACGGGATCGGGTCGTCCCGGAATCCGGTATCTGGTGCTGGTGACGGCGCCTTCTTCCGCCCCCCGCCAGGTCGCACCGTCCGGCTGGATACAATAGTATCCGCAATCAGGTTCAGGCTGGTGCGTTCCTGCCCGTCCTTGCCGGTCCACCGGCTTTGGGTAAAGCGGCCGGTGGCGGCGATCATTTCGCCCTTTTTGTGCCTGGCCATCGTCTCTGCCTGCTTGCCGAAGGCCAGGACCGACACCCACACGGTTTCCTCGGTCTCGGCGTTGTTGGGGGTGGCGTCCACGGCCAGGCTGGCGATGGCCATGGGTTTTCCGCTCGCGGTGGTGCGTTCCTGGGTGTCTTTGGCAAGCCTGCCGTAGATCGATGCGTGGATCATCTGCCTTCTCCGTTTGATTTCGTTCCAGATTCTGGCGGCGGATTCATCCGCCGCAGCCATTCGGCGTGTTCCAGGTCTCGGGCTTTGATGCGGATCGGGCGGCCGGATGGGCTCCAGCACTCGACCACCGGCCCGGTGCGGCCGGAATCGTCGAATCTCGGCCAGGCGGGGTGCCGGCGGGTACATTGCCATTGTCCCTCGATGCGTTGATGAAGGGTTTCGGTGCGGCAGGTGTCGCAACGGCGCATGGTCAGACGGTCTCCGGTTTCATTGGCGGCGGTCAGTTCCTGGATGATTTCCGCCTTGTGGCGGCGGATGAATTGCCGTTGCCTGGGTGACAAGCGGCTGAAGGGTTCCACCAGCAGCTTGTTTCCTTCCAGGGAAAGACGGAATCCAGCCTTTTGGATCGGTTCCAGGTAGGTCATGGGGAAACCCTCCCTCATATTTCACCGATGTCGCGGCCATCGCCGTTGGGTTTGGGTGGATTTTTTTCCAAGTCGTCAAAACTCGGTGGGGAATGTGGGGAAGGTGGGGAAACCCCGCATGGTTCCTTGGGTTCAGCGTTCCCCACCTCAGGTGGGGAAGTGGGGAAAGTGGGGAACTCGACATGAACTGCCGCGCCACCTTCCCCACCTTCCCCACTTTCATTCCCACAAGTGGGGAACCCTGTAGGCCGCATTGATTCTAGGGTTTCCCCACCTTCCCCACTTAAAATCGACGACTTTACTTTGTAGCCGTAGATTTTCTCGCTGCTTACCGTGATACTGCTGGTCCGGTGCCTGCTGTCCTTGCGGATCAATAACCCCGAATCGTCCAACGCCTGCAGGGTCTCGGCCTTGTTGGCACCGGCCAACGCCTCGGTAAAACCTTCCCTGGTGAAGAAATAAAATCCGTCCCGGACGAAACCCACCCGATCCTTGGGGATGTCGCCATCCAGGCGCTCGAACCTGGATTCATGGCGCAGGATGAAGGCCCGCAGGTTGGCGATGCCGCGCTCGCCTTCGGTCATGGATTCCTGGCTTCCTTGCCAATTGTCAACGGAAACTGAAATGCGAATTAAGCGCGTGCGATGTGGTTTTTCAAGGTATCCCAACCGACCAGGAGGATGAAGGCGGCACAGAGGCGGCCAAAGATGTGGGCGAGCAAACCTCGCGTTGACCTGACCTTGCTGGCG
>JALSIB010000030.1 GCA_026981855.1 Methylothermaceae bacterium
CATCTTTTACCACTGGTGGCGGCGACACCCCGCTCCTGGCATCACTGACCCTCCCATTGACGACCTTTTCAACGAATCCGGTGGCTTGTTGGCGGGAATCAGGTGAAAAAATGGGGAGACGCCAGTGGCATCCCTGGCCTGACTACCCGATAATAGTTCCATTTCGATGAAAACAAGAGGGCGAGAAATGGGTTTTTTAGCAGGTAAAAAAGCGTTGATCGTGGGGTTGGCCAGCAATCGCTCGATCGCCTGGGGGATCGCCCAGGCGATGCATCGGGAAGGGGCGGAGCTGGCTTTCACCTATCAGAACGACAAGCTCAAGGACCGCGTGATCAAACTGGCTGCCGAATGCGGATCGGATTTGACGGTGGCCTGCGATGTGAGTTGTGATGAAGAGATCCAGGGGGTGTTCGATTATCTGGGACGGCACTGGGACGGCCTGGACGTGATCGTTCACTCCGTGGCTTTCGCGCCGCGCCGCGCCTTGGAAGGCGATTACCTGGAATCGGTGGATCGCGAGGCCTTTCAGGTGGCCCAGGACATCAGTTCCTACAGTTTCGCCGCCCTGGCCAAGGCGGGCCGTCCCATGCTGAGGGCTGGCGGAGCCTTGCTGACTCTGAGTTATCTTGGGGCCGAAAGAGTGATCCCCAATTACAATGTCATGGGTGTCGCCAAGGCCAGCCTCGAGGCCAACGTGCGTTATATGGCTTCCTCTCTGGGGCCCGATGGGGTGCGGGTCAACGCTGTTTCGGCAGGGCCTATCCGGACGCTGGCCGCGGCCGGCATCAGCAATTTCCGGGAAATGCTCAGCAAGGCTGAATCGGCGGCGCCGCTGCGCAAGAATGTGACCATCGAGGAGGTGGGCAATACGGCGGCTTTCCTGTGTTCGGATCTGGCATCCGGCATCACTGGGGAAGTGGTGTATGTGGATGCCGGCTATCATATCGTTGGTTTGGCATTCGAGGTTTGAGTCTTTTCCGCTCCGGTTCCGCTTTGGTGCAACAGGGCCTCGAATGACTTGGCGGGCATGGGCTTTCCGAACAGAAACCCTTGCCCCTCGTCACAGCCGCAGGCCTGAAGAAGCGCCCATTGGCCCCGGGTTTCGATCCCTTCGGCCAGGGTCTTCAATTGCAGGTTGTGTCCCAGGGTGACGACGCCGCAAGCAATGGCGGCGCTTTTCGGGTCGTTTTCGATGGAGGTGATGAAGGAGCGGTCCAGCTTCAAGGTATCGATAGGGAAGCGTCGCAAGTAAGAGAGCGAGGAAAATCCGGTACCAAAATCGTCCAAGGCGAGCAGGACGCCGATCTGTTTGAGCCTTTCCAGGGTGCGGGTGGTATGTTCAATGTCGAGCATGGCCACCGACTCGGTGATTTCCAGTTCCAGCCAGTGGGGGGCGACGGGATAGATTTGAAGCATGCGCTCCAATAATTCCGGGAGTTTCTGTTGGTGAAACTGCTGGGCGGAAATGTTGACCGCCAGGCGGATGGGTTTGAACGAGGCGCGTCGCCAGGCAAGCAATTGTTGACAGGCCTCTTGCATGATCCATTCGGTGATAGGGCCGATGAGTCCGGTCTCTTCCGCCATGGGAATGAAATCCTGGGGATTGAGCAATTGGTATTCCGGGTGGTGCCAGCGAAGGGTGATCTCCGCCCCGCACAATCCTCCATCGTCGAGGCGAACCTGGGGCTGAAAGTAGAGTTCCAGTTCATTGTGATCGATGGCGTGACGCAGATAACCTTCGAGCGCCAGAGGTTGGGGGGTGGGATGTTCGAATTCGGGCCGGTAGCGGCACCAGGCGTTGCCGCCTCGTTTCTTGGCCTGTTGCAGGGCCAGGTCGGCTGCGTGGAGCAGGCGTGTCGCGTTCCGCCCATCTTGAGGGTAGAGGCTGAATCCCACGCTGACGGTGACGCAAAATTCCCGGTGATCGATATAGACCGGCTGATGGAGTGCTTCCAGCACCCAGGCGGCGATCTGTCGGGGTTTTTCAGGCTTGAAGGCCACGAGTCCGAAGGTGTCGGCTTCGAAGCGGTACAATTGAACGTTGGGATTGTTTTCCAGCTTTGACGCCAGGTGTTGTGCCACGGCGACGATCAGTTTGTTACAGGTGAGATAACCAAGACTGCCGATGAACAGCTTGAATCGATCGATGTTGATCAGATAGAGGGCGACCGATGAACTCCCCTCGGCAGCCATGAAATGGCTCAATCGCTGCTGAAAAAGTTGTTGATTGGGAAGTTTGGTGACAGGATCGTGATTCGCCTGCCATTTCAGTAACCGGATCGACACGAAAGTCAAAAGCGAGCGCGACAAGGCCGTGATCAGTACCAATCCCAGGAGGACGGCGGCGAGGGGAGAAGCGGGCTCGTGGCTTTTCGCGCCATACATCAAGGCCGCCAGGGAGACTACGATCACGATGTCCAGCATCGCGGTCAATATGCCAAGCACGTGATAAGGGCGCTTTATGATCACCCTGGCGCTTCCCGTATGGTGGAAAAATCCCATTTTAGCGCCCGCCAGCAGGGAAATCTTCTGTTTCTCCGGGAGAAGGCATCGCATGGTATACTTCCTATACTTGATTGAAAGTTTTGGGGGCCGGCCATCGGCCAGTGTCAAATTTGGTGTTTAGGGGCGTTCTGCTGTGATGAAATGGCTCAATCTTGGTTTAATCCGTCTGTTCGAATTCATTACCTTGCTTTTGTATTCGTTTTTCGTCTTGACCTACTTCGGCGCTTTTCTGCTGATACCGCTTGATATTCTGACTTTGCTGATCAATGGCGGCTCGGCAGTCGGCTTGCCTGCGCTTGTGAGCATCCCGGCGGCGGTGGCGGTGACCGGTTATTTGTGTTATCTGCTCTACAAGATGCCCGGTTTGATCGCCGCCATCGTCAACGGCGGGCTGGAGTTGACCAATGCCGGCCATATGCAGCTTCGCCACCTTGAAGAGATCGCCGCGAAAATGGATTTGGGCGGCGGTGCGGAAGGGGCTGCGGTTTCCAATGGCTGAGACGGGTTTGAAGCAGGTCCTTTCCGGCGATGTCTAGGATTTTGCCCTTATTGCTGCTTTTTTTGATGACGGCCGCTTCCGCGGCCGTTTTTCAATGGTATGACGATGAGGGGAGAATTCACTACAGCGACAGGACACGGCCTGGGGCGGCGAAGGTTCGGCTGGCGCCCGAGTTCGTCTATACCGAAGTCGAGTACGTTTACGATGGCGATACGGTAAAGCTGCGGGATGGCCGCAAGGTCCGGTTACTCAATATCAATGCCCCCGAAATCGAACATGAGCGCAAACGGGGCGAGCCTGGAGGGCAGGCGGCCAAGGAAAGGCTGAGGTCTTTATTGTCCGGGCAAAAGGTGCGGTTGGAGTTCGATGTCGAGCGGCGGGACAAATATGGACGCACCCTGGCTTATTTGTTCACCGAGCGCCATCTCCATCTGAATGAGGTGCTGGTGCGGGAAGGTTTGGCGATTGCCAATATTCATCCGCCGAATCTCAAGTATGCGGAGCTGCTTCTCACAGCGCAGGCAGATGCCGAGCGGGAGAAACGGGGGATCTGGGGAATGCCCGAGTATGCGCCCAAGCCGATGGAAATCCTGCGGCGCAAACGATTATATGGCTGGCAGCGTCTGGTCGGCATTCCGCATTCCCTCAAGCAGGGACGCAAATATGTCAGGCTGCGGTTCTCCAAGGAGCTGTATGTCACCATTCCCAGAGCCAATTTGAAGTGGTTTCCCGATCTGGAGGGATATTTGGGGCGCCGGCTCGAAATCCGCGGCTGGCCTTCCAGGCGGGGAAGGGTTTATTCTGTTTTGGTGCGCCACCCCAGCGCCCTGGTCGTGCTCGACTAACCTGCCGGAGGCGGGTATAGTTCCCCCTGTTTGAATGCTGAGTGAGGAGTTCATGGCTGAAGGTTACCGCAAATTCGTGTGTGTCGTGTGCGGATACATCTATGACGAGGCGGAAGGTGATCCGGATGGCGGGTTGCCGCCAGGTACCCGTTTCGAGGATATCCCCGACGATTGGGTATGTCCTGAGTGTGGTGCTTCGAAAGAAGATTTCGAGCTGCTCGAAGAATGACGTCCATGCTGAGGTTTTATCGGGGCGGGGTGTGAAACCTGCCCCGACAGGATTTAATGTGAACCTATCCATTGAATGATCTGGGGGGCGCTTAGGGCGCCGGATATACGGTCGATTTCCCGGCCCTGGTGGAATAACACCAGAGTTGGAATGCTCTGAATGGAGAAGCGCCTGGCCAACTCGGGATGGTTCTCGGTGTTCACCTTGGCAAATCTGGCTTGCGGGGCGAGTTTCGAGGCGGCCTCGGCGAAAGCGGGTGCCATCATTCTGCAGGGGCCGCACCATGGAGCCCAGAAATCCACGACGACTTTCAGTTCGTTATGGAGAATGAATCTGTCGAAAGTGCTTTCATCGAGTTCCACCGGCCGGCCATCGAGAAGCCGTTGATGGCATTTGCCACAGCGAGGGTCGTCACTGATCCGTTCGCCGGGAACCCGATTGATGGCGAAACAATGTCCGCATACGATCTGCATGGCTCAGTCCTCACTGATATTTTCCAATAGTTCGTCGAGGCGTCCTTCATGATTGAGGGCCGCCAGATCCTGATACCCCCCCACATGGACCTCTCCGATGTAGATCTGCGGAACGGTGCGGCGCCTGGTTTTTTCCAGCATCTCCTTGAACCGTTCCGGTTGCAGATCCACACGTATCTTGTCTATTTTTTCAATGCCCTTGCTGGCCAACAGTCTTTCCGCCATCAGGCAGTAAGGGCAGTGGGCGCTGGTATACATGGTGATTCTTTTCATCCTTTCCTTGCCTGTCTTAGATGGGGTTATGGAATTTCAATTGCAAGGACCCTATCTTAGCATTTGATGATTTTTCCGCCGCCTGGCTTTCGAAACGGACCCTGCCCGTTGGATCGAGGCGGTGTATGTTCGAGTGAGACGGACCCCAAATTCGTCTGTAAATTCGGGCCTGGCGTAGCCTCCCTTGGCTACTGACGGATCCTTGCCGGATCCCTCCGGCAGAAGTGATAGGTGGTAAGGAAAGGGTGTTTAGTCACTGAAAGCGGAGCTGAAATCCGGTAAACTAAAGCGTTTTCAATCGTTGACAATGAGGACCCCGGTCATGCAAACACCTTGGATTGCCCCTTCGATTCTTTCCGCCGATTTCGCCCGGCTTGGTGAAGAGGTCGAAAAAGTACTGGCGGCTGGTGGCGATGTCGTGCATTTCGATGTCATGGACAATCATTTCGTCCCCAACCTGACATTTGGCCCGATGGTTTGCAAGGCGCTTCGGGATTACGGAATCACCGCGCCCATCGATGTGCATTTGATGATCGAGCCTGTCGACCGGATCATTCCAGATTTTGCCAAGGCCGGTGCCAGCTACATCACGTTCCATCCCGAGGCGTCGGAACACCTCGACAGATCGCTGCAATTGATTCAGGACAATGGCTGTAAGGCTGGTTTGGTATTCAATCCCGCTACGCCTCTAGACTACCTCGAATGGGCCATCGAACGGGTGGACATGATTTTGCTGATGTCGGTGAACCCCGGCTTTGGCGGGCAGTCTTTTATTCCCTACGTGTTGAGAAAGATAGAAAAAGCACGTCAGATCATCGATGCCAGTGGCAGGGAGATTCGCCTGGAAGTGGACGGAGGCGTCAAAGTGGACAATATCGCCAAGGTCGCTGCGGCCGGTGCCGACACCTTCGTGGCAGGTTCCGCCATTTTCGGCCAGCCGGATTATAAGGCCGTGATCGACGCCATGCGTTCTGAAATCGCCAAAGGGCTGGCCGAAGCCGCTTGAGGCAGGTCGGGAAGAAGGCGCTCCCTCAGCCGCTGACTGGATAGAGAATTGATGACACCCAAGCGATTCCAGGAACTTGCCGGACTTGGCTACAACCGAATCCCCGTGACCCGGCAGGTGTTGGCCGATCTGGACACGCCGCTCAGTGCGTATCTCAAATTGGCGGCCAGGCCTTATAGCTATCTGTTCGAGTCTGTCCATGGCGGTGAGCAGTGGGGACGTTATTCCATCATTGGCCTTCCGGCACGCCGGATTGTCCGGATCTTCGGCGAAAGGATCCAGGTATGGCGGGGAGATGCGTTGGTCGAGGAGACCCTCGCCCCCGACCCCCTCGCCTGGATCAAGCAGTTCGCCGCTCGCTACAAGACCCCGGACGAGCCGGGTCTGCCCCGGTTCAGCGGCGGACTGGTGGGTTATTTCGGCTACGAGACCGTTGGCTATATCGAGCCCAGGTTGAAACCAGGTCTGGAAAAACCCGATGCCCTCAATACGCCGGATATCCTGCTGATGGTGTCGGAGGATCTGGTGGTCTTCGACAACCTCAGCGGCACGCTGCAGTTGATCACTCACGCCGATCCGGAAGAAGCCCAGGCTCTTGAAAGGGCCGAGGCAAGGCTGGACGAGTGGGTGTCCCGGTTGCGCGGGAGCTTTTCTTATCCCAACGAGCCGCGGGGACAGCGTATCAGCGAGAGTGACTTCGTCTCCGGGTTTACCAGGCAGGGGTTCGAGCAGGCGGTGCGCCGTATCAAAGACTACATCGTCGCCGGCGATGTGATGCAGGTGGTGTTGTCGCAACGGCTTTCGATTCCCTATCGCGGTGAACCGCTCAGTGTCTATCGGGCTCTCAGATGCCTCAACCCCTCCCCGTATATGTATCATCTCAACTTGCGGGATTTCCACATCGTGGGATCCTCGCCGGAAATTCTGGTCAGATTGGAAGAGGAAACGGTCACCGTTCGCCCCATCGCCGGAACCCGGCCCCGGGGTGCGAATCGGGAAGAAGATCTGGCATTGGAACGTGAACTTCTGGCCGATCCCAAGGAGCTGGCGGAGCATCTGATGCTGATCGACCTGGGGCGTAACGATGTTGGCAGGGTGGCGCAAATCGGGACGGTCAAGGTCACAGAGCAAATGATCGTCGAGCGCTATTCTCATGTCATGCACATCGTTTCCAACGTGATCGGAAAAATCCGCAGCGGACTGGATGCCTTCGATGTGCTCCGGGCAACTTTCCCGGCAGGCACGGTATCGGGGGCACCCAAGATCCGCGCGATGGAAATCATTGCCGAACTGGAGCCGGTCAAACGCGGGATCTATTCAGGTGCTGTGGGATATATCGGCTGGTCCGGAAATCTGGATACGGCGATCGCCATTCGAACCGCCGTGATCAAGGATGGCCAGTTGCATGTTCAGGCGGGTGCCGGCATCGTCCACGATTCGGTGCCGGAGCGGGAATGGGAAGAGACCATGAACAAGGGGCGGGCATTGTTTCGCGCTGTCGCCCAGGCGGCGGGGGGCCTTTCGGCATGAACCGGGTAGTGATGATCGACAATTATGATTCGTTCACATATAACCTGGTTCAATATCTGGGCGAACTGGGGGCGGAGGTGATCGTGGTTCGTAACGACCAGGTGTCGGTGGCCGATATCGAGGCGCTGAAACCGCAACGCATCGTCATTTCGCCGGGGCCATGTACCCCCAGGGAGGCGGGAATCTCGGTCCAGGCGATCGAGTATTTCAAGGGAAAGCTGCCGATATTCGGGGTGTGTCTGGGGCATCAGAGTATCGGTGTGGCGTTCGGGGGGCGCATCGTTCACGCCAAGACGATCATGCATGGCAAGACTTCCATGATTCATCATAAGGATGTGGGGGTGTTCCAGGGGCTTCCCAATCCCTTCGAGGCCACCCGGTATCATTCTTTGGTGGTTGAGAAAGAGACACTCCCCGATTGTCTGGAAATCACGGCCTGGACTGAAGACCGGAAAGGCGACTTCGAGGAAATCATGGGTTTTCGTCACCGGCAATATCCCATAGAGGGGGTGCAGTTCCATCCCGAGTCCATTCTGACCCGTCATGGCCACGACTTGCTGCGTAACTTTCTGCAAATCCGATGAATATTTCGCAAGCCATTAGCCGGTTGCTGGAAGGCGGGAATCTTTCGACCGGCCAAATGTATGGATTGATGACTCAAATGGTCGATGGGCGGGTTTCACCGGTTCAGCTGGCGGGTTTCCTCATCGCCCTGCGGGGCAAGGGGGAGACGGTGGAGGAGATCGTCGCGGCGGCACAGGTTCTGCGTGACAAGGCGGAGCGGATCGAAGTGCAGGGGCCTCACCTGATCGATACCTGTGGCACCGGTGGTGATGGTCTTGAGACTTTCAACGTTTCCACGACCGCCGCTTTTGTGGTGGCTGCGGCGGGAGGGCGGGTCGCAAAGCATGGGAACCGCTCTGTTTCCAGCCGTAGCGGAAGTGCCGACGTACTGGAGGCGGCAGGGGTCAATCTCGACCTCTCGCCTCGGCAGGTGAAACGGTGTATCGAGGAAATAGGCGTTGGATTCCTCTATGCGCCCCGGCATCACAGTGCCTTGAAACAGGTGGCCACCGTGAGGCGTGAGCTAGGGGTGCGAACCCTTTTCAACCTGCTTGGCCCTTTGCTCAATCCGGCCAATGCGCCCCATCAATTGCTGGGGGTCTTCGGTGCGCGTTATCTGGAACCCCTGGCGAGGGCGCTGGGGCAGTTGGGAAGCCAGCATGTGCTGGTGGTGCATGCGGAAGACGGACTGGACGAGATCAGCCTCGCCGCGCCGACTCGGGTGGCCGAGCTGGTGGATGGCCAGGTGGAATGTTACATCATCGAGCCGACCCAGTTTGGCATCGAGCCGGCTTCCCTGGAGGCCATTCGGGTCGAGACGGTAGCCGACAGCCTGAAGATGATGCGATCAGTGCTGGAAGGCGTACCCGGGCCTGCGAGCGATATCGTGGCGCTCAATGCGGGGGCGGCGATTTATGCGGCCGATTTGTCGTCAAGCCTTCTCGAAGGAATCGAGAAGGCGCGGGACGTGATCGCCATCGGCGCTGGAATGGAGAAGCTCAACGCCTTGATCGAGTGGAGTCAATCGCAATGACCGATATATTGCAGAAGATCCTGGCAACCAAACGGGAAGAAGTGGCTGCCCGAAAGCGCCGTTTCTCTTTGGCGGAGGTGAGGGAAACCGCCGAATCCCAGTCCGCCCCTCTGGATTTTCAGGGAGCGTTGGAAAGGCGTGTGGCCGCAGGGCAGCCCGCGGTGATCGCCGAGATCAAAAAGGCATCGCCGAGCAAAGGGGTGATCCGGGAAAATTTCGATCCCAGACAGATTGCGCACAGTTACGCCAAGGGGGGCGCCGCTTGCCTGTCGGTATTGACGGACAAGACTTATTTTCAGGGCTGCGAGGCCTATCTGCAGATGGCCAAGGAGGTCTCAGGGCTTCCCACCCTGCGCAAGGACTTTTTCATCGACCCCTACCAGGTTTATGAGGCCCGGGCCATTCAGGCGGACGCGATCCTCCTGATCGTTGCCGCGCTGGAGGACGCTTTGATGCGCGATCTGTTCCAGCTGGCGCAGGAACTTTCCCTCGGCATTCTGGTGGAGATCCACGATACGAAGGAGCTGGAAAGGGCGTTGTCTCTGAGGGGGGGAATCCTGGGTATCAACAACCGGAATTTGCGTACCTTCGCGACTTCCTTGCAAAACACCCTGGATATGTTGCCGCTCGTTCCCCAGGATCGCCTGGTAGTGACCGAGAGCGCCATTCACACGCCCCAGGATGTGGCGAGGATGCGGGCCCATGGCGTTCATGCGTTTTTGGTGGGAGAAGCTTTGATGCGGGCGGAAGAGCCCGGAAGCAGGTTGAAGGAGCTGTTCTTCAGCGAATAATCCCTATTCATGACCCGAATCATGGGGCCTCCATGAGCATCCCTGCCATGGAGGTTTTTGCGGCCTTTTATTCCGTTGGAGGCCAGTTCACCTTGATCTTTGCCTGATCACGCAACTGCTCCATGTATTCCCTGAAGGTCAGATTGCCATACAGGCGTTCGATGGCCGTTTTCAGGTTTTTGCGTTGTTCGGGCTCGAGGGTGGCGTAATCTCCTTCTGTGACTTCCCGAACTTGGATCAGTGCCTGACGCCCATCAGGCAGGGGAATGGCCAGATTCACCGGCTTTCCGTCAGTCGGTTTGGGGGCTTTGAAGACGGCGGCCGCGATATCCCGGGGTTCCCGGCTGGTTCGGCTCAGTTCGGCCGTTTCGCGCTTCAACCCGAGGGTTTTCGCCAGCTGCTCGATTGATTGCCCCTGCTCGAGCTTGTCCAGCAGCGTTTTCGCCTTGGCCTCCAATGACTGGCGTGCCTTGTCCTGTTTCAGAATGGCGATGATTGCTTCTTTTAGCTCGTCCAGGGGGCGGACTTGAGCGGGAAGATGTTCTTTGACCCGGATGACCACCACGGAGCCATCACCGAGATCGATGGGGTCGCTGTTGTTGCCTGCCAGCACTTCTTCGCTGAAAGCCGTTTCTCTGAGTTTCGGGTTGGCTGCGATGCCCTCGCCCTGATCGCGGGTGAAGAGAGAGATCTGCTGTATTTTCAACCCCAGTGCTTCGGCTACGGGTTCAAGAGACTGAGGGTTTTCGTAGGCATGCTGTGCCAGCTTTTCGCTCAGCTCGTAGAGCCGGTTTTCCGCCTCCTGGCGGCGCAGGGAATCGGCGATCTGTGCCTTGACTTCCTCCAGGGGTTTGATCTTTTCAGGCTTGATTTCGGTGACCTGGATGATGTGATATCCGAAGGGGGTTTCAACCGGCTCCGATATCTCTCCCTTGGTCAGGGAGAAGGCCACTTGTTCAAAGTTCTTCTCCATGACGCCCTTGCCTACCCAGCCGAGATCTCCGCCCCGGTTCTTGGAGCCTGGATCGTCCGAGAGGGTTTTGGCCAGGGTTGAGAAATCTTCGCCTTTCAGGAGTCTCTGCCTGATATTTTGGGCCTTTTCCAGCGCTTTTTGTTTCTCTTCAGCCTTCGCCGTGGCGGGCACGGCGACCAGTATATGGCGAATATGCCGCTTTTCCGGTGTGATGAAGGCTTGCTGTTGCTCCTCGTAATATTGCCGGATTTCCTCCTCTGTGGGGTGAATACCCTTGGCGATCTGATCGAGGGAAATCAAGACATATTGGACCGAAACCTGCTCCGGGGTCTGGAAGCGGGTTTTGTGACTTTCGTAATAAGCGCGTATTTCTTCTTCGCCGATCTCGATGTCCTGTTGTGGTAATGGCAGGATCAGATAGCCGATCTGACGGCGCTGCTGAAGCAATTGGTAATATCTTTCCGCTTCCTGGCCGCTGGCGAAGGCCGAAGCGGTGATGCCCCGGCGCAATTGCTCGAGCAAAAGCGAGCGCTGAACCTGGGCCACGAACTGGGATGAACTGAGCCCCTGGCCTGCGAGCAGGCGTTTGTATTTCTCTTCGTCAAAGCGGCCATCAGTCTGGAAGAAAGGCAGTGTGCGGATGAATTGCGCCACCTGGGGCTCACTGACGGCCATGTTTTTGTCCATGGCGGTCTGGAGAAGGATTTCCTCATCGATCAGCCGGTCCAGGGCCATTTTTTTCAGCGCTTCCTCGCTATAGCCCTGATCGAGCATCTTGGCGTATTGGTTCTCGTAGACCCGGATCAAATCGCTTTCGAAGAATTCACGATCCCCGACGACGGCGATCGGTTTTTCCCTGCCGGTGTCGAAATAGTTCTGGATTCCCCACAGAGCGAAGGGGATGATGATCAAGATTAGAATAATCCAGGCAAAGATTCCCTGGGCGCGGTCTCTGATCGTCTGCAACATTGCTATCTTCCAGTCATGATCTGCGCGACAAAAAAAACCCCGCTATTGCGGGGTCTCGTGAATTGGCGGAGTGGACGGGACTCGAACCCGCGACCCCCGGCGTGACAGGCCGGTATTCTAACCAACTGAACTACCACTCCTGATATGGTGGGTGCTGCAGGGATTGAACCTGCGACCCTCGCCTTGTAAGGGCGATGCTCTCCCAGCTGAGCTAAGCACCCCCTCAACTGAGCTGCCTATTGTACTGCATCCTTGAGCGTTTTGCCAGCCTTGAAAGCAGGAATTTTTGCCGCCTTGATGGTCATCGGTTCGCCGGTGCGGGGGTTGCGTCCCTGGCGTTCCTGACGTTCCTTGACGGTAAAAGTGCCAAAGCCGATCAAGGTGACGTTGTCCCCCTTGTTCAAGGCCTCCGTGACGGTATCGATGAAGGCATCCAGAGCTCTGGCGGCATCCGCCTTGGTCAGGTCGGCCTTCTCGGCGATGGCGTCGATCAATTGTGATTTGTTCATAAAGAGAATCCCCCTTGAATTTATTGCTGGCTTGTATTCGGTGCGGAAAGCTTGTTCAACGTACCCGTCTAACCCGCGGGTGCGGATTCCGACTATTTATAGCAGCAGCCCAAAACCCCTGTCAAGCCGCATGGAGACTTGTTTTCAGAGGGATGTAAGCTCTAACGTCCTTTGCCACTCGACTTTATTCAAGCCAAGAAGTCTAAAACCTTATTTATAGTGCTGGTTTAGGGGTAAAAAAAGCGGCCCGAAGGGCCGCTTGGTAAAAGCGGAATGAAAGTCCGGATCAGTGGGCTTTGACCGTGGTTTTACGTTTGGCACCCGATTTTTCCTTGGGCGCCGTTTCCATTTTCGGTTGCTCCAGCGGAGAGGGTTGATATTCCAATGCCCGTTCCAGAACCTCGTCGATCCAGCGGACGGGGACGATTTCCAGGTTTTGCTTGATGTTGGCCGGGATTTCCGCCAGATCCTTCTCGTTTTCCCGGGGGATGATCACGGTCCGAATTCCTCCGCGATGCGCTGCGAGAAGCTTTTCCTTGAGGCCGCCGATGGGTAGCACCTCGCCCCTCAGGGTGATTTCACCGGTCATGGCGACGTCGCAGCGTACCGGAATGCCCGTGAGGGTGGAAACCAATGCCGTACACATGCCGATCCCGGCGCTCGGCCCGTCTTTGGGGGTTGCGCCTTCGGGTACATGGATGTGGACATCGTTGGTGTGGTAGAAATCAGGCGCGATCCCCAAGACTTCCGAACGGCTGCGGATGACCGTCAAGGCTGCCTGAATGGACTCCTGCATCACTTCCCCCAGCTTTCCGGTATAGACCTGTCTTCCCTTGCCGGGTACGACCACGGCTTCTATCGTCAGCAGTTCGCCGCCTACTTCGGTCCATGCAAGCCCTGTGACCTGGCCCACCTGGTTGGCGTCTTCGGCGCGACCGTAACGGTAGCGAGGCACACCCAGATATTTTTCCAGGTTGCGTGAGGTGATACGCACAGGTTGCCTGCCGGGTTTGGTCTGAAGGTTTTTCACCACTTTGCGGCATATGCTGGCTATCTCGCGCTCCAGATTTCTTACGCCCGCTTCCCGGGTGTAGTGGCGGACGATGTCGCGTATCGCCCCCTCGCTGATCTGGATTTCCGAAGGTTCAAGCCCGTTGTCGGTGACCTGCTTTGGAATCAGGTGTTGTTTGGCGATATTGACCTTTTCCTCTTCGGTGTAACCTGGCAGGCGAATGATTTCCATACGGTCGAGGAGGGCCGGCGGAATGTTGAGGGTATTGGCGGTGGCGATGAACATCACGTCCGAGAGGTCGAAGTCCACCTCCAGATAATGATCGTTGAAAGTGCTGTTCTGCTCCGGGTCCAACACTTCCAGCAGAGCCGATGCCGGATCCCCCCGAAAATCCATGGCCATCTTGTCGATCTCGTCGAGCATGAAGACCGGGTTGCGGGATTTGACCTTGGCCAGATTCTGCACGATCTTGCCGGGCATCGAGCCAATATAAGTGCGCCGGTGCCCACGGATTTCCGCTTCGTCGCGCACACCGCCCAGAGCCATCCGTACATATTTGCGCCGGGTTGCCTTGGCGATGGACTGACCCAGGGAGGTTTTGCCGACTCCGGGAGGGCCCACCAGGCACAAGATCGGGCCTTTCATCTTCTTGACCCGTTGCTGTACCGCCAGGTATTCGAGAATACGTTCCTTGACTTTTTCCAGTCCATAGTGGTCGGCATCGAGAATTTCCTGGGCGGCCAATAGGTCGTCACTGACCTTGGTGCGTTTTTTCCACGGCAGGCTGACCATCCAGTCGATGTAATTGCGAACGACCGTGGCTTCCGCCGACATGGGCGACATCATCTTCAGTTTATTGAGCTCCGCCTCCGCCTTGGTCCTGGCCTCTTTGGACATGCCGGCCTTGGCGATCTTGTTCGCCAGCTCCTCGATTTCGTTGGGCGCGTCGTCGAGTTCCCCCAGTTCCTTCTGGATCGCCTTCATCTGCTCGTTGAGATAATACTCGCGCTGGTTCTTTTCCATCTGCTGCTTGACGCGGCCGCGAATCCTTTTTTCCATCTCCAGGATGTCGACCTCGCCCTCCATCAGCATGACCAGTTTTTCCAGACGCTCCGCGACATCGGACATTTCAAGGATCGCCTGTTTTTCCTCGAGCTTGAGCGTCATGTGGGCGGCGATGGTGTCGGCAAGGCGCCCCGGTTCGTCGATGCCGCTGAGCGAATTGAGAACCTCCGGGGGGATGCGCTTGTTGAGTTTGACGTACTGGTCGAATGTGGCGATGGCCGTCCGCATCAAGACGTCCAGTTCCTGATCGCTGCAACTGCAATGATCGAACAAGGGAACCGCGTGGGCGACAAAGGTTCCTTCGGTTTCGTCGAGATCCTCGACTTTGCTGCGTTGATTGCCCTCGACCAGAACCTTCACGGTGCCATCGGGCAATTTCAAAAGCTGCAGAATGGTGGCCAGGGTGCCAATGGTGTGGATATCGTCGAATCCGGGATCGTCCTGTTCGGCGTCTTTTTGTGCGACCAGGAAGATTTGCTTGTTGGATCGCATGGCCGCATCGAGGGCCTCGATGGATTTCTGCCGTCCCACGAACAGGGGAATCACCATGTGGGGGTAGACCACGACATCACGAAGTGGCAGTACGGGTATATAGCTGTTTGTGGCCATAAGATACCATTGCTGGTTGTTGTGGAATGAGCAAGGTCAAGACCTTGATGCCTTAAATATGGGTAATGCCGGAAGGAATTACAAGTCTTTGAGCGGTGCCGGGCCCGCGAGGTTCCCCCCGGTCGGGGGCAGCCGTTTGCGAGTGCCGGTCGATGCCGGCCCCCCGGGGAGGCATCCCTGCGCGCCGGGGTCGTGGGGGCTATTCGGAAGAAGCCCTTTGTTTTTCGCTGTTTTCGTAGATCAGATAAGGTTTGGCGTTGCCGACGATCACGCTTTCGTCGATGACGACTTTGGTGATGTTTTCGCTGGAAGGGAGTTCATACATGATGTCCAGCAGCACATGCTCCAGGATGGTGCGCAGCCCTCTCGCGCCCGTCTTGCGTTCCATGGCCTTTCTGGCGATGGCCCTCAAAGCGTCTTCCCGGATCTCCAGCTCGCATTCTTCCATCTCGAAGAGGCGCTTGTACTGCTTGACCAGGGCGTTCTTCGGCTCGGTCAGGATCTGCACCAAGGCATCCTCGTCCAATTCCTTCAGGGTGGCGATGACGGGGAGCCGGCCGACGAATTCCGGTATCAGTCCGTAACGAATCAAGTCTTCGGCTTCGACCTGGGCCAGGATGTCTCCCACGTTGGAGGATTCATCCTTGGTTTTGACTTCGGCGGAGAAACCGATTCCTCCCTTCTCGGAGCGTTGGCGGATGACCTTTTCCAGTCCCGAGAAGGCGCCGCCACAGATGAACAGGATGTTGCCCGTGTCGACCTGTAGGAACTCCTGTTGCGGGTGTTTGCGCCCACCCTGGGGTGGCACCGAGGCGATGGTTCCTTCGATGAGCTTGAGCAAAGCCTGTTGCACGCCTTCTCCGGAAACGTCGCGGGTGATGGAGGGGTTGTCGGCCTTGCGCGAGATTTTATCGATTTCGTCGATGTAGACGATGCCCGACTCGGCTTTCTCCACGTCGTAATCGCATTTCTGCAGCAATTTCTGGATGATGTTTTCCACATCCTCGCCGACATAACCGGCCTCCGTGAGTGTCGTGGCGTCGGCGATGGTGAAGGGAACGTCCAGCAGCCTGGCCAAGGTTTCGGCGAGCAGGGTTTTGCCCGAGCCGGTGGGACCTATGAGAAGGATGTTGCTTTTGGCCAGTTCGATGTCGTTTTTCTTGTGCTGGGAGCGGAGGCGTTTGTAGTGGTTGTAAACCGCGACCGAGAGAACCTTTTTCGCCTCCTCCTGGCCGATGACGTATTCATCGAGAACGTTCTTGATTTCCTTGGGCTTGGGCAGGCGGTCCTCGCCATTGCCAAGCGTGTCCTGAAGTTCTTCCCGAATGATATCGTTGCACAGATCGACGCACTCGTCGCAAATGAATACCGATGGCCCTGCGATCAGCTTCCTGACCTCATGTTGACTCTTGCCGCAAAAGGAGCAATAAAGCAGCTTCCCCTCTCTGTCCTTACTGCGTTTGCCGTCGCTCATAAAATACCTCTAGTGGAGTAAAGACTGAATTCCGGACACCACGCACCTAATGGGAACGGATGGTATCAGCATAAACCGTAATGACAAATTTGCCAAACCCAAGCCCCGGCAACGCACGAATGGAGCGCCCCCTCTCCCGGCGGGAGAGGCGCTGGATTCATCCGGTTCAATCTTCCAGGAGCTTGGCCCTGCTGCTCAGAACCTTGTCGATGAGGCCGTATTCGAGCGCTTCGGTGCTGCTCATGAAATTGTCCCGGTCGGTGTCTTGCTGGATCTTCTCCAGAGATTGTCCGGTGTGTCTGGACAGGATTTTGTTGAGCCGCTCGCGGGTCTGCAGGATCTCCCGGGCATGAATGTCGATGTCGCTCGCCTGGCCCTGGAACCCGCCCAGGGGTTGATGGATCATCACTCTCGAATGGGGCAGGGCGAAACGCTTGCCGGCCGCGCCGCCGGCAAGCAGCAACGCGCCCATGCTGGCTGCCTGCCCCATGCACATAGTGCTCACATCGGGTTTGATGAATTGCATCGTGTCATAGATGGCCAGTCCCGCCGTGACCACGCCACCCGGTGAATTGATGTATAAATGGATGTCCTTGTCGGGGTTTTCCGATTCCAGGAACAACAACTGGGCAACGATCAGGTTGGCCATATGATCTTCCACCGGTCCCACAAGGAAGATGACCCGTTCCTTGAGCAGGCGTGAGTAGATATCGTAAGCGCGCTCGCCCCTGGCCGTTTGTTCCACGACCATTGGAATCAGTTGGTTGTGGATTTCCTGACTGTCGTACATTGCTTCAACCTGCTTCTTGCTGCCGGGGCTTGGTGAGGTCGTCGAAGGTGATGGATTCCTCCGTCACCTTGGCGCGTTCGACGATCCATTCGATGGCCATCTGTTCCAATACCTGACTCTCGATCTGGGCCATTTGTTCCGGATTGTTGTAATACCATTCGACCACTTGCTGGGGATTCTCGTAGTTCTGCGCCAGCTCCTCGATGATTTGGCGGACTTTCTCCGGATCGGGTTTGATGTTTTCGCTACGGAGGATGTGACCCAGAAGCAGTCCCAATGCGACGCGCTTCCTGGCGTTTTCCCTGATGTTGTCGAGGGGGAGCTGATTCAATAATTCCGGATTTTTTTTCAGTGCATCGCTCAAAGGTTCAAGCGTGCGCTGCATTTCTTGTTTGATCAGGGCTTCTGGAACAGGGATGGGGTTGTGTTCATACAATCGATCCAGAACTTCCGCCTGCAACCGTTCTCGAAGGGCTTTTTGCAGCTGGCGCGCCATGTTTTCCCGGACCTCGTTGCGGAACTCATCCACATCCCCGCTTTCCACCCCGTACGCATGAATGAAATCGGCATCGATTTCCGGCAGGCGGCCTTGTTCGACTTTTTTCACCTCGACCTTGAAATGGACGGGCTTTCCGGCCAGGTTCTCGTCCTGGTAGTCTTCCGGAAAGGTAATGTCGAACTCCAGTTGATCGCCGGCCCTGGCGCCAAGCAAATGATCTTCGAACCCCGGGATCATTTGGCCCTTGCCCAGTTCCAGTTCGAAGTTCTCCGCTTTGCCTCCCTCGATCGGTTCGCCGTTCAACGTGCCTTCGAAATCCATGGTGATCCGGTCACCGGATTGGGCGGGCTGGTCGGTTTCTTCCCAGATTTTTTTCTGTTCCCGCAGCTTTTCTATCATGGCGTCGAGATCTTCTTCCCTGATCTCGCAAACCCATTTTTTGATTTCCAGTTCCTCGATGGGGGACAGCTCGATCTCGGGATAGACCTCGAACTGGACTTCATAGGCAAGCCCTTTCCCTTCAGTCATCTCTTTCGGCGTCAGTTGGGGTTCGCCGGCGATGCGCAGCATGTGTTCTTCCAGGGCCTCTCTGAAGCTCGAATCGATCAGGTCGGAAATGACCTCCTGGCGGACCTGCTGTCCAAAACGTTGCCGGACGACCCGCGCCGGTGCCTTGCCTGGGCGGAAACCGTCGAGCTTGATCTGCCGGGCCAGCTTTTTCAAGCGGCTGGTGATTTCTTCCTGGATCTTTTCTTCCGGTACCTGAACGGTCAGTTTGCGGCCAATGTCGGAGGTGTTCTCGACGGAAGTCTGCATGTTGTGATTACCTCAAAACGCTGAATTCGAAAGGTTGGATTTAGAGAATTATGAATGGATGACGGGGAGATTGATGTCTGAGTTGCCGATGGTGCGAATGGGGAGACTCGAACTCCCACGGGTTCCCCCACTGGAACCTAAATCCAGCGCGTCTACCAGTTCCGCCACATTCGCCTGTAAGCTGCCAAATTGATGGTCTGTGTTATTCTTGCAATGCTTGGAAAAACGTCATGAATGGGTCTGCTCGCCTGTCCAGAGAGGGTGAGTAAGGCAAAATCAACCTCACAGCTTATCTTAATTTCGATTTCAGTCAAGAGCCGAATGTAACTGGCGTCTCCCCATTTTTTCACCTGATTCCCGCCAACAAGCCACCGGATTCGTTGAAAAGGTCGTCAATGGGAGGGTCAGTGATGCCAGGAGCGGGGTGTCGCCGCCACCAGTG
>JALSIB010000031.1 GCA_026981855.1 Methylothermaceae bacterium
CCATCTTTTACCACTGGTGGCGGCGACACCCCGCTCCTGGCATCACTGACCCTCCCATTGACGACCTTTTCAACGAATCCGGTGGCTTGTTGGCGGGAATCAGGTGAAAAAATGGGGAGACGCCAGATGGATACCCTGGCTTGTTTTTTCGCTTCGGCGGCCTCTTTTTTGACTTGTTTCAATTCCTTCTTCACTTTGGCGATTTCCTGCCGGGAAGCACCTTCTTTAGGCTGGCTGGCAAGCCGTTTCTCCATTTGCTCGAGCATCGCCTTCATTCGCTCGAAATCGCGTTTGAGCTTTTCGTATTCTTCCCGCGATACATATTCACCCTCATTTTGGGCATAGGCTGTCGGCAGACAGGCGATGCTCATCAGGGTTGTCAGTCCCAGGCTCATTGCCCATGTTTTCATCATCGACCCTCCTGGTTGTTTTGGTGTGGCAGGTTCTCGTTTTCGGATCCTTGACGACAATTTCACTTTATTCATCGATGTTCCCTCCATTTGCCCTCTTGAAAAGAAGCAGGTTCAGGCCTCAGCTTTTCCGCCACCAAAGGTTTCAAGGTATCGACGGGTAATTCTGGTACACCTCGGTTTTTCCGCTGGCGGTGAACCGGAGAACCGAAAAAGGATCCTTCCTGTTGCCCATTTCCATTCCCGGTGAACCTGACGGCATTCCGGGCACCGCGAGTCCTTCGACTTCTGGGCGTTCGCGGAGAAGACGCCGGATTTCCCGCGCTGGAACATGGCCTTCGATGACGTATCCACCGATACTGGCGGTATGGCACGACCTCAGATTCCGGGGAATCTGATGACGCTGCTTGATGGCTTCCATATCGTTTGACAGATTTTCGACGACTTCGAAGCCATTTTTTTTCAAATGCTCCATCCAGGCACCGCAACAACCGCAAGAGGGGCTGCGGTACACTGTGATGGTCCTGCTGGATTGCCCCTGGTTTTCCGTATTCGAAGCGGAATAAACAGGGATTGTGGCTGCAAATAACAAGGGCATGATCATTGCCAATCTATTTTTCAGTCTTGGTTTCATGGCTTTGGCCTCCTTGGGTTGAAACGTGGTTTCAGATTCAATCGGAAGTTCTTATTTCTTGGAATAAAACGCATCTCTCATATAAGCCAGAATGTCCCACAGTTCCTCGTCACTCAGGTCGGTGCCGCCGCGTGGCGGCATGGCCATGGGAGAGCCTGGACTCTGGTAGCCGTCGCGTACCCGCTGGAAGACCAGCTTCCATCCCTGGGCGAACAATTCGCTGTCATGATCCAAATCAGGCGTTCCCGGAACCAGGCCATGGCCATCTTCGCCGTGGCAGGCGGCACAGTAACTTTCATAGAGAATCTTGCCCTGTTCCGGGTCCGCCTCTTCGAGGGGCGTCCCGTGGGAGGCGAGAGGCAGAAATAGAAAGCAAAAGGTAAAAACATGAATACGCATTTTTTGACTCCTTGAAAAATTTGGAACAGATGGTTGGGTTGAAAAACACCTCATGCCGATGCCGCGCAGAAACAGGAAGGGCGGTGAAAATGGTGTTGAGAGTAGGTTTTCGCCATTTCCTGAATCAATTCGGAAGGATCTGATGAATAGATCAGGCGGGCGCCGCTGTTTTTTTTGAAACTGGAAACGATCTCCGGAATATGATCGGTGATACCCCCCGTTCCCTCCAGAATCCCGATCAGCTTGCCCTCGTCATAGGCGATGGCGAATTCCCCCAGGGTGCCGGAGCGGCCTCCCACGATGACCACCATGTCGCTGGAACGGATGTTGGTGACTTCCCGCCCCATCAGACCACTGCCGGTATAGATGATAACTTGATAGACATCCGCCGGTGAGCGGTATTTCAACAGGTGTTCATCCAGGCTGAGCGCCGGCGAAATCCCGATGGAGGTGCCTCCATCGTGAAACGCTCCCTGGGCGCACTTGTAAGGCAGACCTGGACAGGCGCTGGTGATCAGAATGAATTCATGGCTGGCGATGCACTGTCCTAGAGCCGTAACTTTGCCGCCGATGGACTCGGGGATTTGCTCTGCCGCCGATCCCATGACTCCCACCGTCAGTTGCATCGCTGTTACATTGGGTGCATGTTCTTCCGGGGCCTGTAAAAACCTTTCCTGGCAAACCGGAGAACAAAAATAGTAGAGCCTGCCCTGATGGATCGCGGTGGTCTGGGCTTCCCTGGGAGAAAATTTCATCATGCAAATGGGATCCACTACCATGGTCATACCTCCGGGGGGTTGTTTTCGGTGTTTGGGGGGGTGCATTCTTTCCAGGGCCACAACCTTCCCATGGCAAGAAATGTGAAGGAACCGGACCAGGCGATCAGCAACAGGCCGTTGAGTGCTTCCACGCCGGTGAGAAAGCGGACATGTCCGGAAGGGTAGATGTCTCCCAGGCCCAGGGAGGTGAACACCACGGCCGAGTAATACAGATATTCCATATAACCGCTCAACGGCAGGCCGGCCAGTGGGTTCAAATGGAGCGAGCCGATTCTGATGATTTCCACCGAAAGGTAATAGGCGGCGGCGTAGAGCGAGATCTCCAGCAGGTGAAAGCCGAAGATCCAAAGCACGATCATCAACATCCGGCTTTGGGGGGTCAATGAAAAGGTCGTGACAAGTTTCGAGATCCCTATCAAGCTTCGATAATGGACCCAGAAGGTCAACAACACCATCACCGTTGCCACCAGCACCGCACTCAACATGTCTGTCTCCTGGTTAAAGTTGAAACCGGCGCAGTCTCAGTGCGTTCAGCACCACAGAGACGGAACTCAGGCTCATCGCCACGGCGGCGATGATGGGGGACAGCAAGATCCCAAGAAACGGATACAGCACACCGGCCGCCACCGGGACACCGAGGGCGTTGTAGATGAAGGCGAAGAACAGGTTCTGACGGATGTTCCTCATCACCGCCCTGGACAACCGTCGTGCCTTGGCGATGCCACGCAAGTCGCCCTTGACCAGCGTGATGTCGGCACTCTCCATGGCGATATCGGTGCCGGTTCCCATGGCGATGCCGACATCGGCCTGGGTCAGTGCCGGGGCGTCATTGACGCCATCGCCGGCCATGGCCACCTTTCGTCCTTCGGCCTGTAACCGTTTGACGATTTCCGTCTTGTCTTCCGGAAGAACTTCCGCAAACACTTGGTCGATCCCCAGTCTGGCGGCGACCGCTTCGGCGGTGGTGCGATTGTCTCCAGTCGCCATCACTACCTCCATGCCTTCTTGGTGGAGGATTTTCAAGGCGTCCAGGGTGGTTTCCTTGATGGGGTCGGATACGCCGATGAGTCCCGCCGGGCGTTGATCGATGGCGACAAACATGACGGTTTGTCCCCCCTGCCGTAACGCGTCGGCCCGCGATGCCAAGTCACCCAGTGAGATCTCCAGTTCCTTCATCAGCCGGGCATTCCCCAGGGCGACCTGGTGTCCTTCCACCTTGCCGACGACGCCTCTTCCGGTCAGGGAATGGAAATCCTCCACGGCTGGCAGCCGCAATCCTTTCTCTTCGGCACCCCGGACGATGGTCACCGCCAAAGGGTGTTCGCTGACCCGTTCCAGCGCGGCCGCCAGGGTCAGCAGCCTGTCTTCATCGGTATCGGCGGCTTCCACGGTGGTGAGCCGGGGACGCCCTTCGGTCAAGGTGCCGGTCTTGTCCACCACCACCGTGTCTACCTTTTCCATGGTTTCCAGGGCCTGGGCATCCTTGATCAGGATGCCTTCCAGGGCGCCCCGGCCGACACCCACCATGATCGACATCGGGGTGGCCAGTCCCAATGCGCAGGGACAGGCGATGATCAGCACCGCGACCGCATTGATGAGGGCGTGGGTCAAGCGGGGTTCCGGCCCCCACAGGTTCCAGGCGATGAAGGTCAGAATTGCCACGACGATGACGGCAGGAACGAACCACGCCGCCACGAGATCCGCCAGCCGTTGAATCGGCGCGCGGCTGCGCTGGGCTTCCTGGACTTGACGGACGATCTGGGCCAGCAGCGTATCGGCACCCACTTTACGGGCCTCGATCAACAAGGTGCCGGTACCGTTGATGGTGGCACCCACCACTTTATCGCCCGGGCCTTTTTCCACCGGTATCGGTTCGCCGGTGAGCATCGACTCGTCGACACTGCTATGCCCTTCGATCACCATCCCATCGACGGGGATTTTCTCTCCAGGCTTGACGCGCAAAATATCTCCCACCCTGACTTGATCCAGGGGAACGTCCTCCACCTTGCCATGACTTTCATTCACCCGGTGTGCCACCGGCGGCGCCAGACCCAGCAGCATTTTGATCGCCGCGCTGGTTTGACTGCGGGCTTTGAGTTCCATCACCTGTCCCAGCAATACCAGGACGGTGATGGCGGTGGCGGCTTCGAAGTAAACCGGCACCAGTCCTTCGGCGGTGCGCAATGTCACGGGAAACAGACCGGGAAACAGCACCGCCACCGTGCTGTAGGTCCAGGCCACGCCTATCCCCAGGGCGATCAGGGTGAACATGTTCAGCCGGCGCAGTACGATGGAGGCCCAACCCCGAACGAAGAACGGCCAGCCGGCCCACCAGACCACGGGGGTCGCCAGAACCAGCTCGATCCACTGCAACGTGCGTCCGGTCAGCCAGGTGGGGAATACCGTGGGAGCCAGATCGTGAAGCATGGCCAGCACCACCACGGGCAGCCCCAGGACCAGCCCGGTCCAGAAACGCCGGGACATCATGAGCAGTTCCGGATTTTCTTCGCTGGCGGTCTCCATCATCGTTTCCCGCGGCTCCAGCGTCATACCGCAAATGGGGCAATTGCCCGGTTGGGAGCGGACGATTTGGGGGTGCATGGGACAGACATATTCGATTTTTCCGGCTTTTTTCACCGTCGCCACAGGTTCCAGGGGCATTCCGCATTTTGGGCAGCTTCCAGGCTCCCGCCGCCGGATTTCCGGGTGCATGGGACAGGTGAATTCCTTGGTCGCCGGGACATATTCCTGCTGCTTTTCCAGCGGTCTGGCGCATTCCGGGCAGTATCCAGGCTTGCCGGAACCGATGTCGGGATGAACGGGACAGCGGCAGACGATACAGCACTCACACCCCGGAGGTGGGGGAGCGGAAGGGGCGGGGCGAAACCCTTGCAGCCAGTTAAACCGGAGAAAGAAGTTGTACAAGGGAACCCAGATCAGGGCGAAATACCAGCCATAGGCATAACTTTCCACCAAGCCGAGAAAAAAGCCGGGCCAACTGAGCCAGGTGAACCCCGGCAAGAGTTTCTGCCAGCTCAGATAGAGCTTGTGTTCGGGAAACAGCAGGCAACAACCGACACAAAGGGTATAGCTGATCGCCAGAAACAGGCCGCTCGCCTGGCCGGCAGCGCCGATGGCCAATGGGTTTTTCATCGTTTGTTTCTCCTCCCTTCGTGTGGGGCCGAGTGGGGGCGCGTGATCGGTTTCGATAGGCGTCACCTCCGGCAAGAAGGCATCCCTGCCGTCAATGGATTCCATTCCAGGGGGAACCCCGGCCTGTCAAGAGGCGGGGTCGGGGTGTCGAATACCCCTCACTGCCCGGCCATTTGCCGGTGCATGGCCGCCAGCGACTTCATCTCCTGGGCCACTTGCCGCAGATGTCCGGCGATGCTGCGGCAATGACGGGCGGAATTGCCCCCCATTTTCGGATTGTCGGTTTTCTCGTAGATTTCAGCCAGGTTCTCGTGACGTTTGGCCAATTTGAGCAGTTTGGCAGCCTCTTCCTCGTAGCGGGCGGCCACCCGGGCGTGATCCGCCGGGCTCGAAGCCTGCTCGACCGCTTGTTCGAGCGATGTCATGTGCCCGTGGGACAGAGAGTGGGCGTGTTCATGGGCGGCTTCTTCCCTGACGCGCTTTTCCGCACAGGCGGAAGTGAGCAGGAGAATGCCCATAATGGAAGCGGTCATGAGGATTTTTGCGTTTTTGTCGAGTTTTTTCATGATGGTAACCTCCAAGATACGTAGTCATGGTTTGTGGTTTGGATGGTGTCTGGCGCTTCCTTTCGCACCGGGATCATTCCCTGAAAAACGGATGTCGGTGATCGTTTTCCTCCTTTGTCGGGTTCCGGTTGAAACGTTGTGCAAGGGTTCGTCACCGCCATTTTGAAAGTCCCTGATGAAAATGAGCATGGACATACGCCAGCACGTCCCAGCGTTCCTCTTCGCTCAAGACGGACTTGAATGCTGGCATGGCCGATGCCTGGGAACGAAAAGGCTCGGCCGTCCCCCCTTCGCTGATTCGCCAGAACAGGTAATCGTCGCCCTGTCCCGGCCTGGTATGGAAATGGTGGGTCAGATCGGCGGGTGGGTGGGAAAGGCCTGCGGCCACCGGGCCGTCACCGTGCCCCTCAGCGCCATGGCACGCCTGGCAGTGCTGGCGATACAGCGCTTCTCCCCGGGCGATCGCCCGGGGATCGTCCCAGCGGTCGCCGAGGATGCCGGCATAGGCGGGGGGCGGCTCGGGCCAGCTGTCGTGGCGGTGGCCGCCGTGCCCTCCCGGATGCGCGTGGGCGGGTGTGCCGGAGGCGGCATGTTCATGCCGGTGGGCGTGCCCGTCCGCTTCCCCGCTGGTTTTCGGTTGCAGGCTGCAAGCGGTCAGGATGGAGGCCATCAGCAGATAGCCGGTCAGGTGTTTGCTAGGCATGTCGTTCCTCCTTTTGAGTCGAATCGGATGCAGCGGCTTTGCGTGCGCGGCGTTTTTCCAGAAACACCATCACCCAGCCATAGATCACCGGCAGGACCAGCAGGTTCAGGATCAGTACTGTGATCATCCCGCCGATCATCGGCGCGGCGATCCGCTGGGCCACATCGGCGCCGGCGCCATGGCTCCACATCAGGGGAACCAGGCCGGCGATGGTCGAAATGGAAGTCATCGCCACGGGCCGAACCCGCATCGCGGTTCCGTGTTGCACCGCCTCCCAGACTTCGTCGCTGGTCAGGGCGGCGCGGTCGCCACGGCGCTGCCCGGCTTCGATGTCGATGAAACTGAGCACCAGGACGCCGATTTCCGCCGCCACCCCCGCCAGGGCGATGAAGCCGACACCCACGGCGACCGAGACGTTGTAATCCAGCCAATAGAGCAGCCAGATGCCGCCGATCAGCGCGAAGGGGATGGAGATCATCACCACCAGGGGGCCGGTGAAATTGCGGAAGTTGAAATAAAGCAGCAGGAAAATGATCAGCAGCGTCAGTGGAATCACCAGCTTCAGACGCGCCTTGGCCCGTTCCATGTATTCGAACTGACCGGACCAGCTGACGGTGTAACCAGCCGGAATGTCCACCTGCTCGGCCAGGACTTTTTTGGCCTTTTCCACGAAACCGCCGATGTCCGAAGTGGTGATGTCCACGTAGATCCACGCGTTGGGCCGGGACGCCTCGCTCTTGATCGACGGCGGCCCGCGCCGCAGCTCCAGCTTCGCCACCTGGGACAGGGGGATCTGGGCGCCGGTGGGGGTGGGGACCAGTACCCGCTTGAGCATCACCATGTTGTCGCGGAAGGCGCGGGGGTAGCGCAGGTTCACCGGATAACGCTCCAGACCCTCCACGGTCCAGGTGACGTTGATTCCCCCGATGGCGCTCTGGATCACGTCCTGAACGTCGCCCACGGTGAGTCCGTACCGTGAGGCCTCGTAGCGGTCGATGGTGAAATCCACATAGTATCCGCCCACCGCCCGGTCGCCGAAGGCGGACAGGGTTTCGGGAAGGGTCTTCATGGCTTGTTCGATCGCTTTGGAAACCTGTTGCAGCGTGGCCAGGTCGGGGCCCGACACCTTGATGCCGATGGGGGTCTTGATACCGGTGGAGAGCATGTCGATCCGGGTTTTGATCGGCATCGTCCAGGCGTTGGCCAATCCCGGGAAACGGATGGCCTTGTCCATTTCGCTCATCAGTTCCTGGGTGGTCTTGTCCGGGTCGGGCCACTTGGATTTCGGCTTGAGCCGGATGGTGGTTTCCATCATGGACAAGGGGGCCGGGTCGGTGGCGGTTTCGGCCCGGCCGATCTTGCCGAAGACGTGATGGACTTCCGGGAAGGTTTTCAGGATCTTGTCGGTCTGTTGCAATATCTCCTTGGCCTTGGTGATGGAAATGCCCGGGAACGTGGTGGGCATGTAGAGAATGTCCCCCTCGTCCAAAGGTGGCATGAACTCGCTGCCGAGCTTCGTCAGGGGATAGAAGGTGACGGCCAGCAATCCCGCCGCCACCAGCAGGCTCACGATCCGGAAGCGGATCGCTAGCTTGAGAAACGGCGTGTGCATGGCGTGGAGGATGCGGTTGATGGGGTTTTTCCCCTCCGGCAGGATCTTGCCGCGGACCAGATAGCCCATCAATACCGGTACCAGGGTGACCGCGAGCAGGGCCGCACCGCCCATGGCGTAGGTCTTGGTGAACGCCAAGGGGGAAAACAGCCGTCCTTCCTGGGCCTGCAGGGTGAATACCGGCATGAACGAGACGGTGATGATCAACAGGGAGAAGAACAAGGCCGGACCCACCTCCCGGGCCGCCTCGCCGATCGTCTGCCAGTGTTCCTCCAGGGTGAGTTTGCCCCCCTTGCGCTTGGTGGCCTGCTCCAGGTGTTTATGCGCGTTTTCGATCATCACGATGGCCCCATCCACCATTGCCCCGATGGCGATCGCGATACCGGCCAGGGACATGATGTTGGCGTTGATTCCCTGGGCATACATCACGATGAAGGCGAACAGGATCCCGAGTGGCAGCGAGAGGATGGCCACCAGCGCCGAGCGAACGTGAACCAGGAAAATGATCGTGATGATGCTCACCACGATGGACTCCTCGATCAACTTGTCTTTCAGGTTCTGAACCGCCCGCTCGATCAGGTCGCCGCGGTCGTAGACCGGCACGATTTCGACCCCGTCCGGCAGCCCCGCCTTCAGTTCCTCCAGTTTGGCCCGTACCTTCTCGATGGTGGCCATGGCGTTCTCGCCAAAGCGCATCACCACGATGCCGCCGGCGACTTCACCCTCGCCGTTCAGTTCCGCCAATCCCCGCCGCAATTCCGGCCCTAGGTGAACCTCGGCCACGTCCCGCAGCCGGATCGGGGTTCCGTTGGCATCCACGCCGATGGGAATCAGCTTGATGTCTTCCAGGGTCTTGATATATCCCAACCCCCGGACCATGTATTCGGTTTCCGACATCTCGATCAAGCGGCCTCCCACGTCGTTGTTGGAACGTTGGATGGCCCGTTTGACCTTGGACAGCGGGATGTTGTAGGCGAGCAGGGCGTTGGGGTCCACTTCCACCTGGTATTGCTTGACGTAACCGCCGATGGAGGCCACTTCGGAAACGCCCGGGACGGTTTGCAGGTCGTAGCGCAGATACCAATCCTGGATCGACCGCAGCTGGGCCAGATCGAGCTTTCCGGTCCGGTCCACCAGCGCGTATTCGTAGATCCAGCCCACTCCGGTGGCATCCGGTCCCAGGGAAGGCGTGACCCCTTGGGGCAGGCGCCCCGAGACATAATTGAGATATTCCAGCACCCGGCTGCGGGCCCAGTACATGTCGGTGCCGTCGTCGAAAATAATGTAGACGAAGGAAAAACCGAAGAAGGAATACCCCCGCACCACCTTGGCCTTGGGGACGGCGAGCATCGCCGTGGTCAGGGGATAGGTCACCTGATCTTCCACCACTTGGGGGGCTTGGCCCGGGTATTCGGTGAAAACGATCACCTGGACATCGGAAAGATCGGGAATGGCATCCAAAGGGGTGTTTTTGAGGCTCCACAAGCCGACCGCCAACAACAGCACGGCACCGATCAAAACCAGCATCCGGTCCTTGATGGAGGCTGTGATCACGTTTTCAATCATGGTTTCCCTCCCGTGTGGACAGCATTTTTATGTTCCATGGGCTTCATGCCTTTCATGCCTTTCATGCCTTGCATGGAGGATTTTCCATTCTCCGGGTTCTCTTTTCCGGGAGGAGCAGGGGGGATTTCGGTGAATTTGAGCAGCGCCTCCTGCAATTTCGATTCAGAGTCGATCAGGAACTGGCTGGAAACAACGACTTCTTCTCCTTCGCTCAATCCCGCAAGGACTTCCACCTGCCCGTTGGATGGAACGCCGAGCGTGACCTGTCGAGGCTCGAATCTTCCCGGTCCTTTTACCACGAAGACGTGTTCCTTGATTCCGGTCCGCAGGACAGCCTCCGAAGGGATGGCGAGCACATCGGATTTGGGACGGGTGTGGAGGGTGACGTTGGCGAACAATTCCGGTTTCAGAAGCAGATCCGGGTTGTCGAATTCCAATCTCACCTTGACCGTGCGGGTCTTCGCCTCGGCATAGGGATAGACGTAGACCACCTTGCCTTTGAAAACCCGGCCGGGAACCGCGGTGAGGACGATTTCCGCCAGATCGCCGACCCGCACCCAGGGCAATTCGTATTCGTAGATGTCGGCATAGACCCACACCTTGCTCAGATCCGCCACCAGATAGAGTTCGGTTTGCGGCGTGACGTACTGTCCCTCCCGGACGCCGACGTTGACCACATAACCATCCACCGGGGAATGGATATGGAGGTTCTTCATGATCTGGCCGCTCTGTTCCAGTTCCCGGATCTGATGTTCCGGCACATCGAGCAGCTTCAACCGTTCCCGTGAAGTCTTGACCAGTTCCATCGCCCCTTTGCGAATGTCTTCGAACGGACTGTCTTCAAGGATGCGCAGACTTTTGAGCGCCAGCAGATATTCCTGTTCACTGGAAACCAGCTGGGGGGAATACAGGCTCAACAGTTCGACGTTTTTGGCCACGAACTCACCGGTTTCGCTGATATAGAGTTTTTCTATCCAGCCGTCGGTCTTGGGGTGCAGACGGGCCAGCAGATCCTCGTCATAGGTGACTCTGCCGACGGTACGGATAGGGTGGGAAAAATGCCGGCGCACGACTTTGGCGGTCCGCACACCGATTTCCTGCACCACCCTCGGGTCGATGGCCACGGTGCCGGCGGGGCCCGATGGGGCCTCCCGGCCGCCGCAACCCGGTGGATAGACGGGAACGTAATCCATTCCCATTTCGTCCTTGGCGGGTGTCTTCGAGGTGATCGAAGGGTTCATGGGGTGACGATAGAACATGGGTTCACATTCGGCGCCCGCAGTGGAGGCGGGGGCCACCCTCGATTGGCGGCCGCCCAGCCAGTAGCCGGTTCCCATACCCAGTACCAGGGCCGCTAGGGTCATGGCAATCCATTTCATTTCGAATCTCTCCTTTGTTCCTGTGAGCTTTCGATCGGGCCGCCGACGGCAGCCCTGAGGTCCGCCAGTGACTGGCGGGCCTCGGCCAGGGTTTTCCAATACTGGATCTCGTAGTTGTAGAGGGTGATCTGCGAACTGACCAGATTGAGGAAGTCCACCTTGTTGACCTGATATCCGGCAAGCATGGAAGACACGGTCTGGCGCGCCTGGGGAATGATGCCGCTGTCGAACAGTTCCACCTGGCCACGTGCCCGGCGGTAGTCCGCCGTGGCGGCGGAGATCTCGGCCCGTACCCGGTTCCAGGTGTCCTGCCACTGAAATTGTTGCCGAAGCAGTTCGCTTTGGCGCTGATCGACGGCTTTGGACTGTTTGGTAGTGAAATAAAGCGGCACGGTCATGCTCAGCTTCAGAGTCAGAAAATCGGTTCGGCTGGTCCGGTCCGGATTCCGGCCGCTGCGGAAGCCGTGGTACGCCCCCACGTTGAAATCCGGGAAGAAGTCCTTCTTGGCCAGTTTGACCCGGGACCGGGCGGCCTCGATCTGTTTGTGGATTCCGGCCAGAAGCGGTCTTGCCTGTTCCGCCCGGGCGAACAGGCTGGGTTCGGGCAGGGGCTGGGGAAGGGTTCTTTGCACTTCGCCGGGGAGTGTCACCGGCATGTCCGCCGGGCGGTCGAGCAAGGCGTTGAGTCGGGCGGCCTCCTGGCCTCGCAGACCTTCCAGTTGCAATTGTTGATCTATCAGCCGTGAGAGTTCCAATTGGGCCAAGAGCACATCCTGTTGCAAGCCCTGACCCACCATGTATTTGGTTTGGGCGATCTCCACGAATTGGCGCAGCAGATCCTTATTGGCGTCGATGATCTCCAGCGCCCGGTCGAGATAAAAAAGACGCCACCAGATGACTTCCACGTCCCGAAGCAATCTCAACCGCCATTCCGCGACATCGTCGCCGGCCGCCCGGGCTTCCCACTCGGCGGCCTCCTCTCTGAGCCTCAATTTGCCGGGAAAGGGAAATGCCTGGCTGATGCCCATTTGCAACTGGGTCATGGCTTCCTGGGGGATGTCGAAAGTATCCACCGGAAGATTCAATGCGTTGAAACTGATCACCGGATCGGGAAGGCTGCCCGCCTGGGGCGGCACCGACTTGAGCGCCTGGTAACGGGCACGGATGGCCGCCAGGGAAGGATTGGCGCTTTCCGCCTGGCGGAGCGCGGCCTCCAGGGGCAACGCTGATTTTTTATTGGGCGCGGGTTCGTCGGCCGCGGCGCAGAAAGCCAGCGCCACGGCGATCCATAAGAACCATTTTGGAAACATGAATGACCTCGCTTGTAACCATGGGGATCACGTGTGCCGTTGGCACACATGGCCTAAGCACCGGCATGGCCGGTGCGGTTGTCAAGCGATGGTTCGTGGAGGTTTTCCCGAAGGGGAAGAGAGGTGGCTTTGCAGGGGGTGGCAGGGCGGAGCAAAGCGCCTGCCGGTATGGCCGCAATGCAGGGGGGGAATATCATTTGCCAGCATCAAGGGGGCGCTACAGCCACCTGGAGAACAGGTCGACAGATTCGCGCATTGCATACAGGGGTGGAGGCAGTGCCTGCCGTGATCCTGGGCCTCGACTTGCGGCATCTCCACAGTCGCCACGACTTCCCGGGCATGAACATCATGAGACACCGGCTCGCAGGCCAACGCCTGGGATGCGAACCATAGTGCCACCATGCAAAAAACAGCCCTGAAAATCACGAGTGAAGAAATCCCCGATGAGAATTATTCTTACAATCTAGCAGAACGGAAGGTGGAATACAAATCAGGCCAATTGCTGTCAGTCCAAGACGGTCTGCCATGTTGTCCCATCCGGTTCCGGCCGGGGATCGCTTTGAGCGGCCGCCTCCCTATATAACCTTCGAGAATATATACAAAAGGCATCGATCCGAAACGATCTTTGTCAATGTAAGATAACATAATATTATATGCATATCCGTTATTTATATAACGGTCGAGAATTTCAACGTGACTCAAACATCATTCGGAGGTTATGCTCATGAAAACACAATTGAAACTGATCGCTGCCACAGCCGCCATCGTGGCTTCGAGCTCGGCCTGTTCCACCGCCCAGTCCAAAAGCGATGATG
Organism: Methylothermaceae bacterium; assembly: GCA_026981855.1. Classification (GTDB taxonomy): domain Bacteria; phylum Pseudomonadota; class Gammaproteobacteria; order Methylococcales; family Methylothermaceae; genus Methylohalobius. Next base: position 13,327 of record JALSIB010000031.1, read on the forward strand.
CCGTGGCCGCGGCGGCCGCCGAATTGCAGCAGAGCCAGGCGGTCGCCTATCATCCGATCCGTCCCTACAACAAGACGCTCAACCCCCGGCAGAAGGAATATCCCAATCATCTTGGCTTCAACGATTTGCACATTCAGGCGGTGCGTCATTTGCCGGGCGGCGAAAAGGATGCGCGTAAACTCCACCACGTGGTTCACCATCACTGCAAGGGTTACGCCGATGGTACCTTCGTCTGTCTGATGTTCCACAGCGGGATGAAGGATCAGGACAAGCCGATCGGTTTCGAATACATTATCCCCACGTCGATGTTCGAACAACTGCCGGAAGAGGAAAAGAAATACTGGCATTATCACAAGGTCGAAGTCCCTCTGGCCAAGGCCACCTTCCCCGACATGACCGCGGAAGAGGCCGCCAAGGTGCTTCCCGCCATCAACGAAACCTACGGCAAGGTGATCTACTTCCAGCAGCCGGACGACAAGCTGCCACTGGGTCAGCCGTATATCCTGGACGTGCACAGCATGCCGGCGGTGGATTGATTCCGCTTGCAGACGGTCATTTGAACGCCCGGAATCTTCCGGGCGTTTTCATCTGAGGGAGAACACCAGCATGCGTCAAATCATCACGATTCTCGTCAGTGGGTGGCTGTTTTTGGCCGGCGATGCCTTCGCCGCCCCCCTGGGACTGCCGGAGGTGCCGGTCCCGGCCGACAATGCCCAGAATCCGGCCAAGATCGAACTGGGCAAACAGCTGTTCTTCGACCGCCGCCTCAGCGCCGACGGCACCGTCAGCTGTGCCAGCTGCCATCAACCGGGAAAGGCGTTCACCGATGGCAGGCCGACGGCGGTGGGGATCGATGGCCAGGTGGGGCCGCGCAACGCGCCGACGGTGCTCAACGCCGCTTATTACACCTCGCTGTTTCACGATGGCCGGGCGGACAGCCTGGAGACCCAGGCCCTCGGTCCCCTGACCAACCCGATCGAACACGGTCTGCAGGATGTGGGGCCGGTTCTCGAACTGCTGCGGAACGATGCCGATTACCGGCGCCTGTTTCGGCAAGCCTTCGGAAGCGAACCGGAAGAGGCCGAAGCGGCTCACATCGGTAAGGCCATCGCCAGCTACGAACGGACCCTGGTGTGCGGGGACACGCCTTTCGATCGCTATCTCTACGGCGGCGATCACTCGGCCCTGTCGTCAAGCGCCCGGCGGGGCTTGCGCGTATTCCGCCGCAAGGGCAACTGCGCCAATTGTCATGAGATCGGCCTGAACGATTCGCTGTTCACCGACAACCGTTTCTATAATCTTGGGGTGGGGTTCAAGCGGCTGAAGGCCAAATTCGCCCGTTTCGTCACCGTTTACAAGCAGAAAGCGGCGGGGGCGGATGTCGATCCGGCGTCGGTCTTCGATCCCCGCGAACGTTCCGAACTGGGCCGTTTCCTGGTCACCGGCAAGGTGGCAGACATCGGCAGGTTCCGCACCCCCACGCTGCGAAACATCGCCATGACCGGTCCCTACATGCACGACGGCAGTCAGAAGACCCTGGAGGACGTGGTGGAATATTATGACCAAGGCGGCGAAAAGAACCCATTCCTGGATCCGGCCATCTATCCACTGCACCTGACGGATCAGGAAAAGGCCGATTTGGTGGCGTTCCTGAAGTCCCTGGGCAACCCCGACTGCCTGTTCACCCCCGGGCGGTTTCCTCGGTCAGAACCAAAAGCAACAGGATCACCATTTAGCCCGGATATTTCATCATTCTGAGGCAAAGGGCCATCCAGGCGTAAACGGTTCCTGATTGGCGCTGAGTTGGGGTTGGAAGGGGGCAAATATGCTCCGGAAACGGTCCTGGCCTGAATTTGGCGCAAACGCCCCCTTATCCCCATTGTTTGTCGGCGTGCCGGGGACAGCACTCAGATCCATTTATGGAGCCAGGGCTTGGGCTGCCTGAAGGAAAATCTCCCGAAATGGATGATGGGACGCCAGAAGAATCCGGATTCGGCGGGTATTGCGAATCACCGAGGCCCCGATCTTCAAGAGCCTGGAGCGGATGGTGGCGGTGGTGGCTTTGGCCAGTTCGGTCCCCGTCAGGGCCAACGCCTTGAAGCGCTGCATCAGGGTATAGGCCAGGCCGGCCAACAGCAACCTCAGCCAATTGGCCAGAAACGAGTGGGCACTGGCGCGGGTGCCCAATCAACTTCAGCACCCAGCCCTCCGAACCCATGGCGCCACCGGTAAAATCCGCCTCGATCACCCGGCGGCCAACACGCCCAAATTCCATTCGTTCTGCGGTACACTTTGGCATCGGCACAATCTCCTTGGATTGGTTTCAAAACCCCGATTTTATCGGGTCTCGGAGGTTGTGCCGATCCCTGCTTGGTGAAATATCCGGGCTAAATATTAATTTATATAGCTTGCTATCTTTTCAAAAGATAGTTAGATTTCCGGAAGGAATACGGCGCGCAGCCTCCTGCGCAATCTCATTGGCCAGTCGCCTTAATACCCCTGTTGACCCTTTTTCTTTAGGAATCCATATATTCGTACATACGGCAACGGTAACCGGCTTGTCGTCCAAGATATTGGCTTCGTAATAGCCCGCCGGATACTTTGCCATGTATGCCGTTCCCCCGCTTATAAGACCGTCATGGGCCAGCTTTCCTTTATTATCTTTGGCCCAACCCAGGGCATAGTCACTGGCCGGGTAGGGTTTCGTTTCCATCAGCGCCAGGGTGTCTTCCGACAAGATGTCGGGAGGGTTGCCATCGGTGGCCAGCATCAAGCGAACGAGATCCCTGGCACTCGCTTTCCAGCCCCCAGCAGCCAATCCCAGAACCGAACCAGGCTTGGTATTGGAAACGGGGATGCCGCTGTTGTCGTACGTGTGAGGCAGAGCATCCTTACTATCATAGCCGGAGCTTGATGCACGGATCTCCAGGCCAAGGGGATCGATGATATGGGTTCTGATGTAATCGCGGTAACTCATACCTGAATTGACCGCGATGATATGGCCCACCAATCCCAAACCATGGTTGCTGTATTTTGACCGGGTTCCGGGCGCGAACAGCAGTTTGCGGGTGGCGAGCATGTAGAGATGAAGCTTTCGGTAGGTCAAGGGGGGAGTCGTGCCCCACGCCGCCTCGGCCCCGGCTACATCGCCACTTCTTACGAGACCGGCGGTGTGGGATAAAAGATGTTTCACACGCATGGAATCGTACCAGGGACCCCATTCCTTGGATGGGTCATAGCTGCCTTCCGGGACCTCATAAGGGTACGGCCCTGTATAAAAGTCGAGGTCCTGGCTTTTTCCTACAGTCACCATATTGTTGTTGTACCAGGTATAGACCCGGCTGTTGGATTTGGCGATGCCGATTCCCCGGATCTGGTACTTCCGGAGCCATGGAATCTGGTAAGGGCGCGGCTGAATATATTTGGCGAAATCCGTTGCCGTGCCGGCACTTTGCTTGCCATCGTCGTACCAAACATAGACATGGTTATTGGGAGCGATGCCAATACCGACAATCTGTGACATGGAATAACCCGGTGGGAGCTTGACTTTATCAGGGTCGGTTTTATTTTGAAGAGACTCCAAATGAAGAGACTTCAAATGCTGAAAGTTGCTCACACTGCTCCTACTGTAGGAACCGTCGTCGTACCAGACCCACACCTCATCATCGGGGGAAATGGCGATGGCACGGATATCCTCTAGGGCAGCGTCAGATGGATGAGTATAATCCATCGGACCGGAGTACTTGTCAGGATCACTGCTGGTACCGGAGGAAACCGTGCCGTTGTGGTACCAGGTATAAACATGGTCGTTTGATGCAATCGCCTTGGCGATTATCGGTTGATGGCGCCGAATACCGATATTCTGAGCGGCACCGTAGATGCCTTCTGCCAAAGCACCCTGAGGCCCGTAAACCGCTTTGTCCACTGAAAAGCCGGGATTTTCCTGATGCAGATGCATGGCGCCCAATGCCGTGATCACTTTGCTGACACTGCCGATCTTGCAACGTGAGGCGGGAAACATCCTGCTGCCCGTGGAGAAATCCCGGTATCCGTAGCCCTTCTCCAAAACCACTTCACCGCCCTTGGATACAGCAACGCCCAGCCCGGGCAAACGGTAACGCCGCAGAATATCCATGGCCCTGACATCCACTTGATTGACGAAAGCAGCGTGACCGCTGCCCAGCTCGACATCTCGATACCAGGTATAGACCCGGTCATTGGAACCGGTAATACCCATACCGATGATGTGGCCTATTTTCTTGTTCGGCGGAACATCATAGGGGTATGGCTCCTTGTAATAATCAAGGTCATCCGGCAATCCCACACTCACGGTGCCGTCCGCATACCAGGTATAGACCCGGTCATTGGAACCGGCGATCGCCATACCCACGATATCACCGGTTTTCTTGCCATCTGGCAACTCAAATGGCGCTGGATCTTCGTAATAGCCGAGATCCCGTGACCACCCCACACTCACGGTACCGTCCGCATACCAGGTATAGACCCGGTCATCGGAACCGGCAATGGCCATGGCGATGATATTCCAGGCGTTTTTGCCTTCGGGAAGTTCAAATGGTTTCTTTTTAGCGTAAGCCTCAAAATCAAGACTGGTACCACTGGAAACCGTGCCATCGGCATACCATGCATAAACCCGGTCATTGGAACCTGCAATGCCAATACCCACAATGTCCCCCAAGTCATTAGGAAGAGGACGATTGACTTCCTTGCTGGCGCTATACCGGCCCAGATCCCAACTGGTGCCAATGCTGCGGGTTCGCGGTGAATAACCAGCGTAAGCCAAGCCGCTAGTTGAAACGATAACAAGCAAAAAAAACGTCACTACCAAATTCAAACTTCTTTCAGAATTCAAATATTGACTACCTTTCATTGGGAAACACCTCATTCAATATTTGCCAAACTGTAAAGGGTTATATCGGTTAGTACCCCTTGACCAACAAATATAGACGTACAGAAAGGGGCTTTTTTGACAGATATGAAAGAGTGAATCGAACCAGGGAGTCTCTGATTAAGTCAGAGGCTCCCTCAGCACATGGATGTACTGCAAGTCAGTCACTATAAATGATTGACTTTGCGAGAAAAACAAAATTTGTGCCCCAGATAGCTAAGTGTCAAGACCCGCGAGATTATTTACTGGTAACTTGAAGGAATCGGGTTTTTTCTCATACCAATTTTGTAGTGTTTGCATGGGCGTTTTGTGATTCAGGGCTCGTTGAGGGATGTGATAGAGGTAGA
>JALSIB010000032.1 GCA_026981855.1 Methylothermaceae bacterium
TTCAATGGGTTATTGCTATACACATTTTACCCGATCAGGAACCCCGATCCTCTCGTTTTGAACCCCTTTTTATCCGTATATCAATGCCTTGCGCTGACCGCTTGGGAAAATTGGGGAGACACTAGTCAATATAGCACGCCGAAACCGGGGTGTTTGCGGCTGTAGAGCCGCATTCCGCGCTTGCCGTGTCGTCCCGGGTGATAAAATGCCGTGGAATCATGATGAATCGAAGGAATCCTTCCCTTATGCGACTTCCCCATACACTCAAAAAGATCCTGGGATGGCTGATGCTTTTCACCACGATCGGTGTCGTCAGCTGCCAGAGCATGTATCATGCCCGTCTTGACAACGCCCCAAAATTTCCCTTGACAAAGTGGTGAACGTTCCCGTGCCCAAGCGTTTCGTTCGACAACCCCACAAATTTCAGTTCCCGGGAGGACTGTTGTTGTATCTCCTGCCCTTGCCGTTGGCCCTGGGCGCCATGCTGTCATTGGTGGCGGGGGATCTGTATGGTGTGATCGTCAATGCTGGTGGTTATCTCCTCTATGCGACGGCGGCGACCTGGATTGGCCGCGCTGGTGATTTGGCGCGGCAGGCGCGCTTGCGAGTGTCGAAACCCAGACCCCGATACAGAATCCGGGCGGCCTGGCTGGTCGCCGTCACCACCGCCCTGCTTTCCTGGCTGGGAGCGGGGTATCCGCTCTGGCTGATGCCGGCATTTGGGCTGGCCGCCCTGGGCGGGATGTATCTGTATTACGGTTTCGATCCGAAGACCGCCCAGGAAACCGCCGGTGCTGATGATAGGGAAACGGCGGCGGCCCTGGAAGAGGCGGAAACGATCCTGGAGCGGATCGACAGCGCCAACAGGAAGATCCAGAACCGGGAATTCAACCGGAGGATCGAGCGGATTCTGGCTGTCGCCCGTGATATCCTCGACGAAATCGCCCGTGACCCGGCGGATCTGAGGCGGGCGCGCAAGTTTCTCAAGATTTATCTGGAGGGCGCCCGGAAGGTCACGGAAGGTTACGCTTCCACCCACCGGTACGCAGACTCGACCGGCCTGGAAGAAAATTTCCGCCAGCTGCTGGAAACCATAGAAAGTGTTTTCAGGCGGCAGCACAAGAAACTGCTGGAGAACGATCTGTTCGATCTGGATGTTCAGATCGAGGTTCTGCAAACCCGGATGCGACAAGAAGGCTTTGAACCCCTTGAGAAAAAGGAGAGCACGAATGAATGAATCCGTTACCCCACATCCTTCTCTGAACGGCGAGGAGGTTTTTTCCCGTCAACCGTTGTCGTTTTCCTCAGCCCCGGAAGAGGAAAAGCGCGCCATCGAGAGCAAGTTCGGAGAGATCGATCTCTCCGACAGCAAATCCATCCTCTTTTTCGGCAGCCGCGCCCAGGAAAAGTTGACCGAAGTCTCGGATCGGATGTTGGAGCGGGTGAAGAACAAGGATGTGGGGCCTGTGGGCGCCGATCTCAACGACATGGTCGCCACGCTTCGCGGTTTCGATCTGGATGAATTGGACCTGAACCGCAAGCCGGGCTTTTTCGCCCGCCTGTTCGGCAAGGCCAGGCCGGTGGTCAAGTTCCTCCAGCGGTACGAGGAGGTGCGGAAACAGATCGACAGCGCGGTGGACAAGCTGGAGGAGCACAAAACCGTGCTCTTGACCGACATCACCGCCCTGGACCGGCTCTACGACGCCAATCTGGACTATCTCAGGGAGCTGGAGCGGTACATCGCCGCCGGCGAGGAGAAATTGCGGCAGCTGGACGAGGAAATGATCCCCGCCAAGGAGCGCGAAGCACAGGCCAGCGAAGAGGTTCTCATCGCCCAGCAGCTCAAGGACTTGCGCACCGTGCGCGACGAACTGGAGCGCCGCATCCACGATCTGCGCCTGACCCGGCAGGTGGCGATGCAGAGCCTGCCCAGCATCCGTATGGTGCAGGAGAACGACAAGGGCATGGTGAACAAGATCAGTTCCACCATCGTCAACACCATCCCCCTGTGGCGTCAGCAACTGGCGCTGGCGGTCACCATCTATCGCTCCGGGGAGGCTGCCGCCACGCTCAAGTCGGCAACCGATCTGACCAATGAACTGCTCGAGTCCACCGCCGAAAGCTTAAAGAGCGCCAATGCCGAAGCCCGCCGGCAGCTGGAGCGGGGCGTGTTCGATATCGAATCGGTGAAAAAGGCCAACCGGACTTTGATCGAAACCATCGAGGAAAGCCTGAAGATCGCGGACGAAGGCAAGCGCAAGCGCGCCGAGGCTCTCCTCGAATTGGAGAAGTGCGAAACCGGTTTGCGCCAGGCGTTGTCGGCATCCAGGGCCAAGACGACAGATGCCGGGGCTTCCTGAGCAGGAGGCGGATCATGGGTTTGCTTGACTGGTTGTTTGGAGAATTCATCGATGTCATCGAATGGACCGATGACAGCAACGATACTCTGGTCTACCGTTTCCAGCGCCGGGGTCATGCCATCAAATACGGCGCCAAACTGACGGTTCGTGAGTCTCAGGTGGCGGTGCTGGTCAATGAGGGAAGGGTCGCTGATCTTTATGAGCCGGGGCTGTATGAGCTGGAAACCAACAATATGCCCATCCTGACCACGCTGGAGAACTGGCCCCATGGTTTCAAGAGCCCTTTCAAGGTGGATGTGTATTTCCTCAATATGCGCCGTTTTACCGATCTCAAATGGGGCACGAGGCATCCGGTCATGCTGCGCGATCCCGAGTTCGGTCCCGTGCGGCTGCGGGCCTTTGGCGGTTATGGTCTCAGAATTCGTGAGCCCCTCACGTTCCTGAAGGAAATTGTGGGTACCGACGGCCATTTTCAGACTGGCGAAATCTCCGGGCAACTGCGCAATCTCATCGCTTCCCGTTTCGCTTCCATCCTGGCTGAATCCGGGATCCCGATTCTTGATCTGGCCGCCAATTACGATGATCTGGGGGAATTTATCACCGGCCGCCTGCAACCGGAATTCGCCGAATACGGTCTGGAACTGACCAAGCTGCTGGTGGAGAACATTTCCCTGCCCGACATGGTGGAAAAGGCTCTAGATCAACGCTCCAGCATGGGCATTCTCGGCGATCTGCGCCAATACACTCAATATCAGGCCGCCAAGTCCCTGGAGTCCGGTGGCGGCGGTTCCGAAGGCCTGGGGCTCGGGGCCGGGTTGGCCATGGGCCGGGAGATGGCCAGGCAGCTCTCCCAACCGCAGGAGGGTCCACCTCCCTTGCCCCGCCAGGTTCGCTACTATGTGGCCCGCGAAGGGCGGCGTTTTGGGCCTTTCGACGCCTCTGTGCTGGAACAGCAGATACGTGCCGGAAAAATCCGGCCTGACACGTTGATCTGGAAACCCTCCCTGGAGGAGTGGACCCCGGCGGCAAAGGTACCGGAAATCGCGGCCCTGTTGCCGGGGCTTCCACCACCTTTGCCGTGATTGCTTCTTGGGAGGCGGGAATCCCTCTTTCGATATCACACCCGGATGTCTGACCCGGCCCCCATTCCCGCGACCTGTTTTCCCTGTGGGCAATGCGGTTCCAGCTTGCGTTTCGTGCCCGGCGGCGGGAAGCTGGTGTGTCCTCATTGCGGGTACGAGAACCCGATCGCCGATTCGGCCGAACCTGTGGTCGAGTACGATTTCCATCGCGCCCTGGAAAAACTGCCGCTGACGCCGCACGAAACCGCCCCGCCCGAAATCCAGTGTCACGCCTGTGGCGCCCGCTTCCGGCTCGGGAAATTCCTTCATGCCGGCCGTTGTCCCTTCTGCGGCAGCCCGGCTGTCATCGCTGCAACCTTGCTCCGCCCCATTCCTCCCAGGTCCCTGCTGCCCTTCGTCATCGATCAGGCGGCTGCCAGACAGGTTTTCAGAAAATGGCTGAAGCGCCTGTGGTTCGCCCCTTCGGCGCTGAAACGATTCGCGCGGCAAGAAGGCCTTCTGAGGGGGATTTACCTGCCCTACTGGACCTTCGACAGTCATACGGAGACCCGCTATACCGGCGCCCGGGGCATCATCTACCATGAAATTCGAAGTGTCACCGTAATCGAGAATGGCCGTCCCGTCAGGCGTCAACAGCGGGTGCAGAAAATTCGCTGGCAACCGGTGCGTGGCCGGGTGCGCCGGTTTTTCGACGATGTTCTGGTCGGTGCCAGCCACACATTTTCCCGCCAGATCCTCGATCGGCTCGGACCGTGGGATCTGGAAAACCTGGTGCCCTACGACGAAAAATATCTCAGTGGCTTCGACAGCGAGGTGTACCAGACCGGGCTGGCGCAGGGTTTCGAGCAGGCCCGGCTCATGATGGACCGGATCATCGACCAGGATATCCGTTTCGACATCGGGGGCGACCTGCAACAGATCCACAGCAAGCGCACCCGTCATCAGCGCACCACCTTCAAACATTGCCTGTTGCCGGTGTGGATCGCCGCCTACCGGTATCAAAACCGGTCCTATCGGGTTGTCATCAACGGCCGCAGCGGCCGGGTCCAGGGGCAGCGTCCTTACAGCCTTTTGAAGATTCTGACCGCCGTTGTGGCTGCCGTGGCGGTTCTGGCGGGCACAGGCTATGTTTTGTACAAATCCGATATTCTGCGGGAGATGCAAACCCAGGCGGGGGCGTATGAGCGTTATCCCGAACTGGCCAAATGACTTGAAGACGCTATCCACATAGGGAACACGAAGGGTTGCGCGGCAGCCGCACGCTGTGCCATTTCATATTCAACCCATCCAGGATCAACAGTTTTCCCGTCAATGGCTGGCCGATGTCCAGCAATACCTTCATGGCTTCCAGAGCCTGAATGCCGCCTACGATTCCGGTGATGGGCGCGACGACCCCGGTTTCGGTGCAGCGCTCTTCCAATTCGCCCTGATCGGGATAGAGACACTGATAACAGGGGCTGTCGGGCCGGCGGGGGTCGAACACCGCCACCTGGCCTTCGAACCGGATCGCCGCGCCGGAGACCAGTGGCGTTTCGCTGGCGAAACAGGCCCGGTTGACCTCGAACCGGGTGGCGAAGTTGTCGCTGCAATCGAGCACCAGGCCGGCTTTGGCCACTTCGGTCCTCAAACGTTCACCTTCGAGCCGTTCCGCCAGCGCCTCGATCTGTACCTGTGGATTGAGCGCCAACAGCGTCTCCCGCGCCGATTCCGCCTTGTTTCTGCCGATGTCGCCGGTGTGGTGGGCGATCTGCCTTTGCAGGTTGGACAGCTCCACCTTGTCCTCGTCGGCGATGGTGATGTGGCCCACGCCGGCGGCGGCCAGGTACATGGCGGCGGGGCATCCCAGCCCGCCGGCGCCGACGATCAGTACCCGGGCTTGAATTAGTTTCTCCTGCCCCCATATGTCGATCTGGGGAAGCAGGATCTGGCGGCTGTAACGCAATAGCAGTTGGTCGTTCATTGGATCCTGGCAACGTTAAGAAAAAATATGCGGAAAGACTTGACAGAAATCGAAAGCCAACTATTATTAGCACTCGATATAGACGAGTGCTAACAAAACCGTTGGCGAATCTCTCAATCTCTCAACCATTATAAGGAGTAAAGCTCATGAAACTGCGTCCTTTGCACGATCGTGTCATCGTCAAACGCCTGGAAGAGGAGCAAACCTCGCCCGGCGGCATTGTAATTCCCGATACCGCCAAGGAGAAACCGGTCAAGGGTGAAGTGCTGGCGGTGGGCAACGGAAAGTTGCTGGACAATGGCGATATCCGCCCGCTCGACGTGAAGGTGGGCGACAAGGTGCTGTTCGGCAAATACGCCGGCACCGACGTCGTGCTCGACGACGAAGAGCTCCTGGTCATGCGCGAAGACGACATCATGGCCGTTCTGGAATCCTGATTTTACGATTCGAAACGAATTCAACAACCGACTGACAATACCGAGGGAAACAACCAATGGCAGCGAAAGAAATCAAATTCAGCGATGATGCACGCCATAAGATGGTGCACGGGGTCAACGTTCTCGCCAAGGCGGTGAAGGTGACCCTGGGCCCCAAAGGCCGTAATGTGGTGCTGGAAAAGAGCTTCGGCTCCCCGACCGTGACCAAGGACGGCGTGTCCGTGGCCAAGGAAATCGAGCTGAAGGACAAGTTCGAAAACATGGGGGCGCAGATGGTGAAGGAAGTCGCTTCCCAGACTTCCGATGCCGCCGGTGATGGCACCACCACCGCCACCGTGTTGGCCCAGGCCATTCTGAACGAAGGGCTGAAAGGGGTCGCCGCGGGCATGAACCCGATGGATCTCAAGCGCGGTATCGACAAAGCCGTGAACGCGGCCGTCGAGGAGCTGAAAAAACTGGCGGTTCCCTGCGCCGACAGCAAGTCCATCGCCCAAGTGGGCGCCATCTCCGCCAACAATGACGCGGAAATCGGCAAGATCATCGCCGACGCCATGGACAAGGTGGGCAAGGAAGGCGTGATCACCGTGGAGGAAGGCTCCGGTTTGGAAAACGAGCTGGATGTGGTGGAAGGCATGCAGTTCGACCGTGGATACCTGTCGCCTTATTTCATCAACAATCAGGAAAACATGAGCGTTGAAATGGAAAATCCGCTCATCCTGATTCACGACAAGAAGATCTCCAACATCCGCGATCTGCTTCCGGTCCTGGAAGCCGTGGCCAAGGCTGGACGCCCGCTGCTGATCATCGCCGAGGACGTGGAAGGCGAAGCGTTGGCGACCCTGGTGGTCAACAACATGCGCGGCATCCTGAAAGCCTGCGCGGTGAAAGCCCCCGGCTTCGGCGACCGCCGCAAGGCGATGCTGGAGGATATCGCCATCCTGACCGGCGGCACCGTGATCTCCGAGGAATTGGGCATGAGCCTGGAGAAGGCTTCGATCGAGCAGATGGGAACCGCCAAGCGGGTCGTGGTCACCAAGGAAGACACCACCGTGATCGATGGTGCCGGCGCCAAGGAACAGATCGAAGGGCGGATCAAGCAGATCCGGGCCCAGATCGACGAAGCCACTTCCGACTACGACCGTGAAAAGCTGCAGGAGCGCCTGGCCAAGCTGGCCGGCGGTGTGGCGGTGATCAAGGTCGGCGCCGCCACCGAAGTGGAAATGAAGGAAAAGAAAGCCCGGGTCGAAGATGCCCTGCATGCCACCCGCGCGGCGGTCGAGGAAGGCATCGTGCCTGGCGGCGGGGTCGCGCTGGTTCGTGTCCGCAGCCGGATCAAGGATCTCCAGGGCGACAATCACGACCAGAGTATGGGGGTTCAGATCGCTCTCAAGGCGATGGAAGCGCCGCTGCGTCAGATCGTCGAGAACGCGGGAGAGGAAGGCTCGGTGGTTTACAGCAAGGTGGCCGAAGGGGAAGGCAACTTCGGTTACAACGCCGCCACCGGCGAATATGGCGACATGATCGAAATGGGCATCCTGGATCCCGCCAAGGTGACCCGTACCGCGCTGCAGAACGCCTCTTCCGTGGCGGGTCTGATGATCACCACCGAAGCGATGGTGGCGGAAGAACCCAAGGAAGAAAGCGCGCCCGCAGCGCCGGGCGGCATGGGAGACATGGGCGGCATGATGTAAAAGCCGCTTGCCGGTCTCTTTTCATGGTGAACCGCGAAAGCCTCACCCCCTATGGGTGGGGCTTTCGCATTTGGAGGTGCCGAATTGAGTGTAAAAAGGTTGCATATCTGGGTCAGTGGCCGGGTGCAGGGCGTGTTCTACCGTGCCCGCACGGTGGAGGTCGCGCGCTCGCTGGGATTGACCGGATGGGTGAGGAATCTGCCCGACGGCCGGGTCGAAATCGTTGCCGAAGGCGAAGCGTCCGCGCTGGAACGGCTGCTCGAATGGTGCCACGAAGGCCCGCCGGCGGCCAGGGTGGAAAATGTCGTGGCCAGGGAAGAGCCGGTCAGCGGAAAATACGGCGCGTTTTCCGTGGAAGGATGAAAAAAAGGGAGGTCAGCCGCCCAAAAGCATCCCCCGAGTGCTCGATTGGGCGGCCGGCACGATCACTGAACTAACGGTCGACGGTGTGGCAGACGATGCCTTTTTGGGGGACGAAAGCCCATTCCACGGCGACCTTGCAATCGCCGTCGCTGTCTGCGCTCTGCAGTTCCGCCCTCTGGACTTCGCAGTAATCGGGCATGCCCGGAAAAATCCGGCAATGGGTGATTCCGAAGAAAGTCAGGGTGTGGGTGTTTTGTCCCACTTCGACCATGCCTTCTTTGGTTTCCGTGCATTTGTGTCCATCGAGCCGGTAGGATTTGATCGCCGGGGGCGTCTCGACGGAGAGGGTGGGACAGGCGCTTTCCTGTCCCACCGCAGTGACGGCATACAGCGTTGCCGCGGTGACGATCCAAAACCTCATCTTCCACCTCCTCTTTTCATTTTCACTTGACGTATCACCATGAAAGGGCTGGGGAGAAAAAGCTCCGGTTGCAAGTGTACACGACAATGATCCCGATTGCTCCACCGTTGCCAAGGCGATCGCATGACCGCCGTTTTTCCCGTTGGGAGTTGATTTTGCCCGGTGTTGAAGCCCTTCTCCCTCACCCCCGGCCCCTCTCCCAGAGGGAGAGGGGAGAATCGATTCATGCGATTGCCCTGCCACGGTTGCGGAGCGCCGGTCATGGGTCGAGGTACACGACCCGTCCGTCGCCGGATGCCGGTTCGACGCTGCCGATGACCCGGGCCTCTTCCCCCAGTCCGCCCAGGATGTTCAACGCCCGCTCCGTTTCCGGCTTTGGCACGCAGACGATCATGCCGATACCGCAATTGAAAGTTCTGAGCATTTCGTCTTGCGCCAGATTTCCCTGGGATTGCAGCCACTGGAAGATGGCGGGCATGGGCCAGGCATCGTGATTGATCACCGCACCTAACCCCTCGGGCAATATCCTTGGCAGGTTCTCCGTGATGCCGCCGCCGGTGATATGGGCCAGGGCGTTGACCTGGCAGGTTTCGATCAGCTTCAACAGCGGTTTGACATAGATGCGGGTGGGTTCGAGCAGCCACTCGCCCAGAGGGCGGCCGGCAAGGTTTTGGCCGAGGTCGGCGCCGCTGAGTTCCAGGATCTTGCGGATCAGGGAGTAGCCGTTGGAATGGGGGCCGGAGGCGGCGAGGCCGATCAGGACGTCGCCTGCCCGAACCTTGCCGCCGTCGATGATCCGGTCCTTTTCCACGATGCCGACACTGAAACCGGCCACATCGTATTCGCCAGCCGGATAGAAGCCAGGCATTTCAGCGGTTTCCCCGCCGATCAGGGCGCAGCCTGCGATCCGGCAGCCTTCGGCGATCCCTTCGATGACCTGGGCGGCGGTGTCCACGTCCAATTTCCCGGTGGCGAAATAATCGAGAAAGAAAAGTGGTTCGGCGCCCTGGACGACGATGTCGTTGACGCACATGGCGACCAGATCGATGCCGATGGTGTCGTGGCGGTTCATGATCATGGCCAGCTTGAGCTTGGTGCCGACCCCGTCGGTGCCTGAAACCAGGACTGGCTTCCGGTAGCGCTCCCAGGGGAGTTCGAACAGGGCGCCGAACCCTCCGAGACCGCCCAGGACTTCCGGGCGGAAAGTTTTCCGTACCTGGGGCTTGATGCGTTCCACCAACCGGGAGCCGGCGTCGATATCCACGCCGGCGCTTTTGTAGTCCAGGGGCTTTTGTTCTGACAAGGAAACCTCCGCTCGCAGCTGTCGGGTCGATTCAAGGTATTATTGTACGAAACAACGGCGGCCGGAGGCGACGACAATGAGCTGGTTTTCGCTGCGACAGATTCCCAACCTCATCACGGTGATGCGGATACTGCTGGTCTTGCCCACCGTGGTGATGATTCTCCAGCGGCGTTTCGACTGGGCGCTGGCCCTGTTTTTCGTCGCCGGTGTTTCCGACGCCCTCGACGGTTTCCTGGCCAAGCATTACGGCTGGATCACCCGCCTGGGATCCTTGCTCGATCCCATCGCCGACAAGCTGCTCATGGTGTCGAGCTACACCGCATGCGCCTGGATCGGCCTGCTTCCAGGGTGGTTGGCCTTCCTGGTGGTGGCCCGGGATCTGGTGATTCTGCTGGGGGCGGTGGCCTATTACCTGTTGCTGCATCCATTCGAAGGCCAACCCACCTGGATCAGTAAATTCAATACTCTGCTTCAGATCCTGCTGCTTTTGGCGGTATTGTGGCACTATGCCTTCATGCCGTTGCCCCTCTTCGCGTTCGAGGGCTTGATTTATCTGACCACTGTGACCACCGTGGTCAGCGGATTGCAGTACGTGACGTTGTGGGGCCGTCACTTTTTCCGTGAGATTGGCGGCGGCAAAAAAGCGTAAGGGATTTGCGCCCACGAGCGACTCATGGCAGCATACGGATTTCTTCATCCGCGGGAAAAAACCTGGCGGGTATTTGAAATCGACTCATCAATTCAGTTAGCAATTCAGGTGATTCGCCAATGAGCAAAGTCAACTTGTCCCGGGGGGTCGTCGTGGCCACGGCGGCTGCGGCCATTTTCAGCGCTGGCTGCAGCAATCAGCAGGATTCGGCGGAAAAAGAGGCGGCAACCGGGGCGGCGGAACAGGGTATGGGCAACATGGAAGGCATGGGCGGCATGGAGGCCATGAAATCAAGGATGGAGGAGATGAAATCCCAGGCCCGGCAATCCATGGGGCCGGCCACGGAAGTCAAGGTGGCCTGCTTCGGCATCAATGCGTGCAAGGGCCAGTCCGAGTGCGCCACGCCGGAGAACGCCTGCAAGGGCATGAACAGCTGCAAGGGGAAGGGCTATCTGTACGTCAGCCTCAAGGAATGCGAGGTCCAGGGCGGCAAGGTGATCACGCCGCAGATGTGAGGCGGCGGGCGTGATCTTCCTCCCCGGCGATGGTTGAGCCGATGGCGGCGGGGCCGGATCTTTCCAAGCGGCCGTTTCCGGGATTCGGGTTGGGGCTGCGCAAAGAGCACTATGAGGCCGTGTTGACGGAAAGGCCCGCCGTGGACTGGTTCGAAATCCTGAGCGAGAATTATCTGGTTGACGGTGGCAAACCCCTGCATTATCTGGATCGCATCCGCCGCGACTATCCCATGGCCATGCACGGGGTGTCGTTGTCGATCGGGAGCACCGATCCGCTCGACCGCCGCTATCTGGAGCGGCTCAAGAGGTTGATCGACCGGCTGCAGCCCCTGTGGGTGTCCGATCATCTGTGCTGGACCGGTGCCGGGGGCGTCAATCTGCACGACCTGCTGCCGCTTCCCTATACCGGCGAAGCCTTGTCCCACGTCGTGTCCAGGGTGGAGCAGGTGCAGGATTTCCTGGGGCGGCGGATCCTGCTGGAAAACGTGTCGAGCTACATGCATTATCCGCACTCGGAGATGCCGGAGTGGGCGTTTCTGGCGGGAGTGGCCGAAAAAGCCGATTGCCTGATTCTGCTCGACATCAACAACATCTACGTCAGCGCCCGCAATCACGGTTTCGATCCTGTCGCTTACCTGCGGGCCATCCCGCCAGAACGGGTGTGGCAGTTCCATCTCGCCGGCCACACGGACGACGGAGAGTGGGTCATCGATACTCATGACCATCCCGTGCGCATGGAAGTGTGGGATCTCTACCGTGAAGCGGCCGGGCGCTTCGGGCCGGTTGCCACGATGATCGAACGTGACGACCGGATTCCGCCCCTGGCGGACTTGTTGTGTGAACTGGAACAGGCCCGCCGAATCGCTCTGCCTTTGTGGAAAGAGGCCGCATGAGCACCGGTCTGGCGACCCTTCAGGCGGATGTTCAGGCGGCCATTCTGGGGCAGGGTGGAACGGCGCTGCCCGGCCTCGATATTTACCGCAGCGCCTACCGGTTGCGCCTGACGGAGGCCTTGGCCGCCGATTATCCGGTTCTGCGTCGCTGGCTGGGCGGGGCGCGGTTCGATGAGCTGGCCCGCGATTATCTGGAGGCGCATCCTTCCAGGCATTTCTCAATCCGCTGGTTCGGCCGCGCCCTGCCGGAATATCTGGAGCGTCAAGGCCCCCTGGAATGGGCCGAGATGGCCAGGTTCGAGTGGGCCCTGAGTCTGGCGTTCGATTGCGCCGATTCGAAACCTCTGGCGCCGGAGACATTGGCCGGTATTCCGCCCCAAGACTGGCCGCGGTTGAGGTTCACCGTCTGCCCCGGCTTTTCGTTGCTGAGGCTGCGTACCTCGGTTCCTCATGTCTGGAAAGCGTTGCAGGCGGGGGAAGATCCGCCCCGGTGCAGGGTGCTGTCAACGCCAACTGCCTGGATGGTATGGCGGCAGGGTTTGCGTCAGTTCTTCCGTTCCCTCAGCGAAGCCGAAGCCGAATGTTTGGTTCGGCTCGAATCGGGCGCGGCGTTCGGTGAGGTGTGCGCCGGCCTTTCCGGTTGCGACCTTCCCACCGATGCCGCCCGGCAGATCGCCCTCTGGTTGCGGCGCTGGCTGAAAGACGGGGTGGTCACCGGCCTTCGGGGGTGATAGTTTCCGCCTGCGGCGAGGATACAGAACCGGCCCGATTTATGGTACGTTTGTGCCCTGAGAAGGCAGGTGGACGGGGAGGCCGCGCCGATTCCCGCAGGTGGCCGTTTTCCGCCGCTTCACGATGGATTCAACATTCTTCAATCACAACAAGGACCGGATCGAATCATGTCAACCTGGTTGTCTTTGCTGCCCGCCCTGGTTGCCATTCCAGTGGCGATGGTCACCCGGCGCGTGCTTTTGGCGTTGGGACTCTACGTACTGATAGGTTCCACCATCCTCGCCCAGGGGTGGTTGCCGGATACGTTGCCGCGATTGTTGCAAATCGTCGGCAAGGTGGTCACGGACCGCGACAATATCCTCATCATCGTCTTCAGCCTGTTGATCGGGGGACTCATCGGGCTGATCCAGAAATCCGGCGCCACCGACGGATTCGTCCGCTGGACGGAAGAGCACCTGGCTCTGGACAACCAGCGCAAGCCGGCTCTGTTGGCCCTGGTCACGAGCATGGCGCTGTTCATCGAAACCTATTTCGGGGTGTTGATCGCAGGCCTGATCGCCTTGCCGCTGTTCGACCGCTACAAGCTGTCGCGGCTGCGGCTCAGCTATATCCTTGACACCACCTGCTCGCCCAAGTGTCTGATGATCCCCGTCAACGCCTGGGGCGCCTATATCATCAGCCTGCTGGCCGACCAGGGGGTGGACAATCCCATCACGGTGCTGGTGCAGTCGCTGGGCTTCATCTTCTATGGTTGGATCGCCCTAATCCTGGTGTTCGTGGTCACTCTGACCGGGATCGAGCTGCCATGGAAGCTGCCGCTTTCCAGCCGCGTGGTGGGCGAGCTTCCCCACTTCGGCACTTCCATCGTGCCCCATGCCGATGCCCCGGGTCACCCAAGACACCTGTGGTGGCCGATCGCAGGTCTCGTCGGCAGCGCATTGGTGCTGCTTGTGGTCCTTCGCGATGCGCCGGTGGCGATCTTCACCGCGGTGGTCATGACCCTGGCGGGAACGGTCTATTATTATCGCCGGGAAGGGGTGATGCGGCTGGAAACCATGGCGGCCCCCATCGTCCAGGGGGTGCGGGTGATTCTGCCCTTGATGTACCTGCTGATATTCGCCTTTTCCGTCGGGGTGACCACCCACGAACTGGGCACCGGCTTCTATCTGGCCAATGCGCTCCAGGGGGAACTCGACCCCATGTGGTTGCCGTTCCTGGTCTTCGGCATCGGCTGCCTGATTTCCTTCGCCACCGGAACTTCCTGGGGCACCTTCGCCATTTTGATTCCCATCGTGGTGCCGCTTTCCGAAGTGTTTCAGCTGTCACCGGCGTTGCTGGTGGGCGCGGCGCTGAGCGGCGGCCTGTTCGGTGACCATTGCTCGCCGGTGTCCGATACCACCATGATCGCTTCCCTGTCGGCCGGGGTCGAACCCATCGACCACATCCGTCACCAGTTTCCCTATGCCCTGTTGGGGGCCGGGCTGGCGTTGGGAATGTATCTGATCGTGGGCGTGGCCATGACCTGAGAACGGCCCCAGGCCGAGCCTGCCGAGCTCGGCCGTGGCCAGCGTCTGGAAACGCTCGTTCCGGTAGGCGATCAAAAACATCAGGGCGAAGTAGCCATGAGGCAGTTTCGGACTCCCGGCGAGCGGTCGCAGGCGAAAATAGGGTCGCGCCGGTTCCTGGTGATGCCGGGCGTGATGGGCCATTCCCAGCAGCATATGAGTCGAACACCAAGTGTCGGTACGCCAGGCATCGGCGGCGCCGGGGGGGCGGTTGTTCCGCACCAATCCCCAATGCTGGACGTAGTTGATCGCTTCCAGATTGCGAACCGCCATGAATGTCTGCACGGCATAGGCCAACAAAGCCGCCGGCCCGAAGATCCACAGGATCGACACCAGCCAGCAGGACTCGAATATCATTCCCCGCAACACCTTGTTCCCCAGCCATGGAAGCCTGGCGGCCGGGCGCCGGTGCACTCTTTGGCTTTCCAGTTTCCAGGCGCTCTTGAACTGACCTGTGACGCTGCGGCGGAAAAACGCCTCATAGGTTTCGCCGAAACGCGCCGTGGCGGGGTCTTCCTCTCTTCCCACCCGCCGGTGGTGGCCTTGGAGGTGTTCGATGGAGAAGTGGTGATAACAGCTCAGGGCGAGCAACAAACGTCCCAGGGAATTTGCCACCCGGCTGCGGCGGTGGATCAGCTCGTGCCCCGTCAGCAGGCTGGAATGGGCGCCATGGCTGCCCAGCAGCAATTTCACCGCCAGCAGGTCGGAGAGGGTGTTTTCAAGGCCCGCCTCCAGGCTCCAGCGCCAGCGGGTGCTCATTTCCAGCAGCAGCCCCAGGTCGATCAAGAACAAACCGGCGACGGCGCCGATCACCGCCGAGGCCAGATATCGCGGCGGAGCATGGACGGGTGGCCCGCCGCGCCAGCCGGCATAATCGGCCAGCACCGGTAGCCCCATCGGCAGCACCCACAACAGCGCCTGCCACCACAGGTGGGGTCCTGTCAGGAGAAAGCCGGTGCTCCAGAGAGGGAGGATCAGGGGGGACAGGCCAAGCATGAGATTGAGCGTCATTTCCTCGATCGATCGCTTTCACGGTAACATGAACCGGACGAGCATGAGAACAGGTTGCCAGGATGCCAGCGAAAGTCTACATCGGGTTGGGGGTTACCTATCACGATCCGGCAATCGCCATCGTCGACGATTCGGGGCGGGTGCTGTTCGCCGAAGCGACCGAACGTTGCCTTCAGTACAAGCGGGGTCTTAATTGTCCCCCCGATCCCTCCTCCCATGTGCTCGACTGGCTGGCGCGCCATTGTGATCCGGCGGCGGAATGGGTGATCGCCTTCAACTGGCGCCGCCGGCGTCCGTGGTATGAGCCGGTGAGCCGCTGGCTGGGGCACTTCAGCCCCAAAGGTCTCATCGCCCCGGGTTACCGGGATTTTTCCACCTTTCTGGAAAAATACAAGCTGTTCCATATGCTTGCCTGCCAGAGCGCCAGCCTGCCCTTGGGCGGCGTCAATCTGGTGCGCCGGGTGAGCGAACGCTATCCCGGGGTGAAGCTGCGATTTCGCCATTTCGATCACCATCTGTGTCACGCTGCTGTGGCCTGCGGCAGCAGTCCGTTCGAACAAGCCGCCTGCCTGGTGATCGATTCTTTCGGGGAACGGGGCTCTCTGGGGGCATACCGTTACGAGGGGGGGCGTCTGTCCACGATCCATGTTCCCAAAGGAATCGCCAGCCTGGGTTTTTTTTACATGCTGCTGACCGAGTTGTGTGGTTTCGACTGGCTTTCGGGAGAGGAATGGAAGGTCATGGGGCTGGCCGCCTATGGCCGGTTGAATCAGGAGATTCACGACCTGATGCGGGCGATGCTGTGGGTGGAAGGGCTTGAAGTGCGCCAGGATACCGGCGCCATCCGGCAGGGGGTGGAGCGCTTGCGGCGGCTGGGGTGCGGCCCTGGCGATCCGCCGGAAAAGGCCGCCGATCTCGCTTTCACCGGCCAGCACTATTTTTCCACGTTGGTGAGGAAATTGTGCATCGCGCTCCATGGCGTCTGTCGCTCAGAGCATCTGGTGCTGGGCGGTGGTTGCGCGCTCAATTCCGCCTGTAACGGGCAGTTGTCGGCCGCCACGCCCTTTTCCCGCCTTCATGTGCCCCCGGCGCCGGCGGACGATGGCACGGCGCTGGGGGCGGCATGGCTGGCTTGGCGCCGGGATCATCCGGAGAAGGCCTGGCCCGCCGGGCAATTGACGCCTTATCTGGGCAGCGGAATCGACTTCCCCCGCCTGAAGGCGCTGGTTCGCCACGGGGGATTGCGGGTTTCCCGCCACCCGGACGACCTGGCCCGGGTCGTGGCCACGGCGCTGGCCCGCGGCAAACTGGTGGGATGGATGCGGGGCCGGGCGGAATTCGGCCCCAGGGCACTGGGTAATCGCTCGATCCTGGCCGACCCCCGCGACCCGGCGATGAAAGACCGGATCAACGCCCAGGTCAAATTCCGGGAACCCTTCAGGCCGTTCGCCCCGGCGATTCTGGACCGCTGCGGTGGGGAATACTTCCACGATTATCAGTTCTCCCCCTACATGGAACGGGCCCTTCGGTTCAAGAGCGGGCCGGCGAAGCGGGTGCCCGCGGTGGTGCATGTGGATGGCAGCGGCCGGGTGCAGAGCGTGCGCCGCGACTGGAATCCGGCGTTTTATGATCTACTCGAGGCTTTCCATGAACTGACCGGCGTGCCGGTTCTGCTCAATACCAGTTTGAACCGGATGGGGCGGCCCATCGTCCAATCGGTGGAAGACGCTGTGGCGCTTTTCATGACCTCGGGCCTGGATCTTTTGGTGATCGAAGATCATGTATTCACGAAAGCCCCCCTTTGAGCGGGAGATTCCCTCTGCCGCCGTGGAGGACCGGGAGCTGCTTGCGGGACTTTTCGCAAGCAGGCAGGATGCGGCAGAGAGTGAAGTCGGACAGGCCATCGGGCAGGTGCGGCACAGTCTTGGGGAACCGGGGCTTCGGGCGGCATGGCAAAATTGGTTCGCGCCGTTGGCGCGGCTGGAAGGTTGCTGGCTGAGGGGGGCGGTGACGATCCGGAATGCCCATACCCGGCTGGGTTCGGGGCTGCTCGAATTACAGCGGGTGTTTTTTCATCAGTCGGGCCATCCCGGCTTGCCGCATCCGGTTCCGAGAGAACGGACATTCACCGAAGACATCCGCTGGCTGGAGGCATTGGGGCGGGAAGGGGCGGCGTTCCCGGCCGCCGTGTTGGGGGTCACCGCCGCCCATGCCCGGTTGGGCGGCGGGCTGTTCGCCGTGGATCGGGCGCGGGATTACCGGAAGATCCTTTCGCTGGCCGATCGCTTGCTGGGGATCTGGCCCGTGGAGAGCGGAGAACGGCGCCAGGCCATGGCCGCCGGTTCGCGGTACCGCCGGATGACCCTGGGGTGGTGCCGCCGCTGGCTCGCCGGAACGTCATTGGAGGCGCGGGTTCTGGCCATGTTCCGGGCCAAGGCGAAGTATGGTCTGGGCTATCACGGAAACATCCGGATCGGCGATCGGAGCCTGGATGAATGGCTCGAGTCGCTGGCGGAAGGGAAGGGAGAGGCGTTCCTCCGTGTTTTCCCAGGCTCCCCCTACCTCGATTGGCGGCGCCCCCACGCCTGCCGGTTCTTTCGCCATTCGACGGCTTTCGGCGGCCCCATGTTCGGCGTTTTCGAACCCGGCGAGCTGGCGTTGCTGCGGCGTTGGGTCCGTTCCCGGGCCGCTCCCACCGCCGGGGCAGGCAGGGGGCCGGTGGGCGGGTATTGCCCGGAAGCCCCCCCTGAGCGGCCCGTCTCCAAGGGTGTCGGGCGGTTTCAGGCGCCCAAGAAAATGGATCCCCCGCTGCTCTACCATTATCTGGTCAGCGGGCGCGATCCCGGGGCCGCGATGCCCGCCGCCAGGCGATGGGTGGACAAGATCCTGGCAAGAGCCAGGTGGCTCGGGAAAGGTTTTTTCCCCTACTCGCCCGAAGCGTTCTGCCGTTATATCGACACCTTGCACGAGCGGGCCAGCCGGCGGCGCCCCCGCCCGGCGCGTCTCAGGTTGTCGCGTGGCGCCTGGGTCTGGGGAATCGAACAGTTCGCCCCGGCGATTCTGGTGGACGGCTGCTGGCTGGCGGAGAGTCTGCCGCTCGCCCGGGAGATGCCCGATGTGGGGGAAAGGTTGTGGCGGATCTGGCGCGATGAGCTGGGAGACGGCCGGCTGTCACGGCATCACGGAAACATCTATCGGCGCCTTCTGGAAACGGCGGGGGTGGCGCTGCCTCCTTTCGATTCCGAAGCGTTCATCCGCCATCGCGGGTTTGTCACCGGCGCCTTCGATCTGCCCGCGTTTCTGCTGGCCATCGGACAGTCGCCGGGGCGGTATCTGCCGGAAATTCTGGGCCTCAATCTCGCCATCGAACTGAGCGGCCTTGGCGGGCGCTATCGAGCCCTGGCCGAAGGGATGGAGGCGGTGGGGCTCGACAGCACCATCGTCCGCCTCCATCAATCCATCGACAACCTGGCCTGCGGCCACGCGGCGCTGGCCAGGGATGCGATCATCGTTTACCTTCAGCGGTTCGAGGCGGGAGGAGAGGCGGCGGTACAAGGCCAGTGGCGCAGGATATGGACGGGTTGGCAGGCATTGACCCCCGCCAGCCTGCGTTTCAGCGTGCATCTCCTGGCGGGATGGGGCCGTCGTCGAAAGGCGGGGTTTGTTTGGGGCATCATTTGAAGAACGCCCGCACGAGGCGGGCGTTCTCGCCGGGATGTCAGAAATCTTTACACCCGGGTTTTGCGTTGTCTGAAGCCGAGGCCGGCCAAGCCAAGGCTGAACAGGGCCGCGGTGGCGGGTTCCGGGACGGTGGTGATTTCACGCTGGATTTTCGTCTTTACCGCATTTCCAAAATCAGTGAAGTTGTTTGCCAAAATCGAAAATGAACCGGGGCCGCCCTGGACGTTGTTTTGGTACCAGGTAAGCAGTGTGTTGGTGCCGATGGGGAGACCGTTGATCAATTTCGTGAGTCCCTCGCCGGCGGTAATCGTCGTCAAAAATGCATCGCGCGCGGTCGATGTCGTGGCGCCACTATTTTCCTGACCGTCGCCGGATACATCAATCACCCAGCGGGCGCCTTCATAACCATTGCCGGAAAACAACGGGGCGGTATAGTTGATGGCACTGCCTGGTGCAGTGAAGCCACTGAAAGCCCGGGTCGTGCCGTTTATAGCCGTGGCAAAAGTGCTGGCGCTTGCGGCATCCGTAATCAGGGTCCAAGGCACAAGCTGAGACTGCTCCAATGACCCGGACCATTCGATATAGGTGACCGCGATGCCATTGGGCAATCCACCGATCAAACCCTGGATTGCAGGGTCATTGAAGGCGTTGACGTAACCCTGTTTCTGTAAAGCATATTCAGTGCTGTCCACGCTTCCAGAAACGTCCACCAGCAATGCCAGTTCCACATCTACCGGAATCGCCTGCGCCCCTCCAAAAGACATGGACAGCAAAGCTGCCAGTCCGAAAAGAATAGGTTTTTTCATTTTTTCCTCCAATCTTGAGTTTATTCATTGAGGGATGCCTTCGAAAGGCGGTTAGGCAATTTCATACGAGGCATATATGATGCCATTTTTCTAGTGCATTGATTTTATTTTAAATTTTTTAATCCATTGTTTGGGTATACTGAAATGTGTAAATTTTTCTGACAATCTTGGGGCGTTTCTGTATGCGCGCTGCGCGAATGGTGCGGCGCTATGATTTTGATCAAACACCTGAATCATGAAACACTCATGCGGTCACTGTGTGTGAATGATATAGGGGAGCCTGCGGCGCGGACATGTTGAACCCCCTTCTTCTCCAGGTTTTGGAGCGTATGGCCCTGTTGCCCGGCGGTCCCATTCTGCTCCTTTTCATTGGGATGGCGCTCTGGTGGGCCAAGGGGATCTGGTGGCCGGCGGTGCTGGCCGCATGGCTGCTTTGGCTGGTTTCCCTTCCGGTGACCACGGAAACCCTGTGGCGGTGGATGGAGATTCCAGAGCCGTTCGATCCGGCCGGCCCGAAGGGCCGGGAGCAGGCCATCGTGATTCTGGGCACCCATCGCTATTCCCGGGCGCCGGAGTACGGGGGGCGGGACAACATGGCCGGCCTGGGGGTGGAGCGGGTGCGTTACGGGGCCTGGCTGCAGCAGCGGGTGGGGTTGCCGATTCTGGTCAGTGGCCGGGGTTACCGGGCGCCCGGGGAACGCTCCGAGGCCAGGATCATGCAGGACATTCTGGAAAACGAATTCGGGGCGCGGGTCGCCTGGATCGAGGAGCGGAGCCACAATACATACGAAAACGCCCTTTACAGCGCCGCCATTCTGAAGCAGGCGGGCATCCGGCGTGTTTTACTGGTCACCCACGCCTATCACATGCCACGGGCGCGGGAAGCCTTCGAGCATATGGGACTCGAAGTGACGCCGGCCGCCACGGTCTATTTCTGCACCTTCGGCAGCGAATATGCCTTCCTGGACTGGCTGCCGGAGCAGCGCGCGTTCCAGCGCAACCGCCTGTTGATCCACGAGATCGTCGGACGCTGGTGGTATCGGCTTCGCTATTATTGAGCGGGCGACAGACTGGGGCGCCCCGGGATCAAGGCGCCACGTTCGGGCAGCTGGCGTGGATGCTTTCTATGCCCTCGATGACTTCTTCGGACAGGGGCATATCGATGCTGTCGATATTCTCGGCCAACTGTTCGAGGCAGGTGGCGCCGATGATGTTGACGCTCAGGAAGGGGCGGCTGTTGACATAGGCCAGCGCCATCTGGGCGGGGCGCAGCCCGTGTTTTTCCGCCAGCTCGACGTAACGTTGCACCACTGTTTCCACATGCGGGCCGCTGTAGCGGGCGTAATGGGGGAAGCGGGTCAGACGGGCACCG
The DNA here is from genome assembly GCA_026981855.1 of Methylothermaceae bacterium. Lineage (GTDB taxonomy): Bacteria > Pseudomonadota > Gammaproteobacteria > Methylococcales > Methylothermaceae > Methylohalobius. The sequence continues at coordinate 20,842 of JALSIB010000032.1, forward strand.
GCGGGGCGTTTGCCCCCCAGGTATTTCCCGCTCAGGACCCCGAAGGCCAGGGGCGAATAGGCCAACAACCCCACGTTCTCCCGGTGGCTGATCTCCGCCAGTCCGATTTCGAAGCTGCGGTTGAGCAGGTTGTAGGGGTTCTGGATGCTGAGGATGCGGGGCCAGCCATGCTCCCGGGCCAGATTCAGATATTGCATCGTGCCCCAGGGTGTTTCATTGGAAACGCCGATCGCCTTGACCTTGCCTTCCTCCACCAGTTTCGCCAGGGCCTCCAGGGTTTCGGCGATGGGAATGCCGTCGTCTTCGGGCCGGTGCCGGTATCCGAGGCGGCCGAAGTAATTGGTGTGCCGCTGGGGCCAATGAACCTGGTAGAGGTCGATGTAATCGGTGCGAAGACGCTTGAGGCTGTCTTCGAGCGCCTGGCGGATATGGGCCGCGTCGAGCCTCGGGCCGCCCCGGATATGGGCGATCCAGTCTCCCGGTCCGGCGACCTTGGTGGCCAGAACGATTTTGTCCCGCCTGCCGCTACGGGCCAGCCAGTTGCCGATATAGGTTTCGGTGCGCCCCTGGGTTTCCGCTTTGGGCGGGATGGGATACATCTCGGCGGTGTCGATGAAATTCACCCCGCGCTCGAATGCCAGGTCCAGTTGGGCATGGCTCTCCCGCTCGCTGTTCTGTTCCCCGAAAGTCATGGTGCCGAGACAGATGCGGCTGACTTGAATATCGGTCGTTCCCAGTGTCGAATAATCCATGGCGTGCGCGTTGGTGTCGTTTTCAAGAAGCCCTCAGTTTAGCCGATGTGATGCTCCGGCTGAACCGGGTCGGGTCGTCGATCTCAACACCTGCCGGTTTGCTTTTTCGGGGCTTCTTCCGAATCGTGGGGGACCGATTACGGATTCCCCCGCAAATGTGCTAGATTTAGGGCGGATTTACCGCAAGTGGTCAGTTGGAGGGGATCATGACAGAACGTATTTCCGTTTCCCGCGCGTTGTTTCGTTCGCTTCTGCTCGTTTTGCTGCTGGTTGGCCTGACGGGGTGCCCCAAGGCTTTCAAGGGGGGGGAATCCAGCCTTCCACCCGGTGTGGAACTGGGGGGGAAGTACTACACCCAATACTCTTTTCAGTATGAAAAGAACCGTCACCGGACCACCAATTACCGCAAGGGATTCCTGGTGCCGGTCAACACCCCGGTGGAGCTGCTGAGTTGGGGGAGAAAGGGTTTCATGATCCGGGTGCTTCCCAACGGGCCGGATATCGAAATCGAGAACGTGCAAAAGCATACCGGGGATACCATTGAACAGGCCTTCCACAAGATGCTGGCGCGCCGGCCGTTGAATCTGAAACAGTTCACCCGCAGGGAGCGCGGGCTGATCAAGGAAGGCAAGGTGGCGCCGGGGATGTCGAGGAAAGCGGTCATCGCGGCGATCGGCTATCCTCCCATCACCCAGACGCCGACCCTGGACATGAATGAATGGCGTTACTGGGCCTCGCGCTTCGATACCTTCATCGTGCGTTTCAGCAACGGCAGGGTCAAGCAGATCATCAACTAGGCGATACCGCCCATGACGGAGACTCCCTTGAGCGAAATGATTGATGAATTGAAGCTCCTGTTGATCCAGGGGTTGCATTTGGAGGATGTGTCGCCGGAGGACATCGATCCGGATGCCCCCTTGTTTGGAGAGGGGTTGGGGCTGGACTCGATCGACGCCCTGGAGATCGGGGTGATGCTCGATCGCAAGTATGGTATCAAGCTGGTTTCCAACGACGAACGGAACAACAAGATTTTCGCCTCGCTCAAGTCCCTGGCCGAGTTCGTGGCCAGCCACAGAAAGGACTGACATGGCGGGGTGGTTGCCTGGAACCGTATTTGCGGCTCTGTTTCTGGCCTACCCTTTTCTGCTTCGGGGGGGCGAAGGCGGCACGGCCGGAGCTGCTCCCTTCGTCATCGCCCCGGTGTTGATATGGCGGGCGGGCAGAGCCCGGGGGGCGATGCGCTGGCTGCTGGCGGGGTTGGGGGGCGCATTGGCCGCCGGCGCCTGGTGGTTGGGCCCGGAGGTTTCGCGTTGGGTGCCGGCGGTGGCTTTCCTGTTCGTGGCCTGGGGGTTTGGCCGCACTCTGATCCATCCGCCGCCGTTGATCGAACGGATGGTGCGCCTGCAATACCGGGATATTCCGGACTATCTCCTCGCTTACCTGCGGCGTCTGACCTGGCTGTGGACCGTGTTTTTCCTGCTGCTGGCCTGTATTTCCGCGGCCCTGGGCCTGTGGGGAACGGAAACGGGCTGGTTCTGGTTTCATGCCGTCGGCATCTATGGGGCGATGATCGTTTTGCTGATGGGGGAATTTCTCTACCGGCGCCGGCGTTTCAGCGAGCTGGGGGAGATGCCGCTCCCTCATGAGACCTTTCTCGCCATCGTCCGGGAAGGAAGGCGGCTGTGGGAAGAATAGTCCTGTGGTGCTGTCTGCTGGGATGGGGTGCGGCGCTTTGGGCCGCCGATCCCGCCAGCCGGCTGAAACTGTCGGAACCGGTGCAAATGCGCTATCGGGAAACGAGGCGGCTGGCGCTGCTTTCACAGCCGTGGCAAGGCACCGGCTATCTTTTGGCCGATCCCGCCGGAACCCTGGTCAAGCTTCAATTGTCTCCCCGGCGGGTGATCATGATCGCGACGCCCGACCGGTTGCTCTATTACGACGCTTCCACCGGCGAGCGGCATCGCGTTTCACTGCCGGCCCCTCTGCCGCAGGCCGAGGGCATCGTGCTGCTGCAACATCTGCTTGGGGGGGATCTGGAGCCGGTCCGGCGTGATTACCGGATCGGGTTTCAGGAGGACGGCCGGGGATGGAAGCTGAAGCTCGTTCCCAAAACCCCCGATTCCGCCGCCTTCAAGGAGGTTTCCCTGAGCGGGGATCTGGAGGGCCGTCGGCAAGCGCTGGAAATGACGGAACGCGATGGTGACACGACGATCACCGAAATGACTCTGGACGACCGGGGCGCCGGGTTGGCGTATACCATCGCCCGCCTGCTCCGGGAAGCTGCGGGGGAATGAAGCGCCGCCTCGCTGCCGTGCTCGTGCTGGCGGGAATGCTGGGGGTGTTGGGGTGGCAGTTGCGGCTCGAGACCCGGTTGTCGGTGTTCTTTTTGGGGCACAGCGACACGGCAGGGCTGTTGGTCGAGCGATTTCAGCGTTCGGTGTTCGCCCGCAGATATCTGCTGGCGATCGAGGCGGAAGCGGAAAAGCGCCGCGATCTGCCGGGGTTTTCCCGCAGGTTCATCGCCGAAGTGTCCGCTCTGCCGGGCGTGTCCGCCGTCTGGCCGGCCTTCCGGCCGCCCTTTTCGCTGCCCGACCTGATTTCAGGCTATGCCCCCTATGGCCCTTTGATCTACAGTCTGGATCCGGCCGGGGAAGCGGCGGATCTCTTCGCCGTGGCTGCGTTGCCCCGGCGGGCCGAGAGGCTGAAAAAGGCCCTGCTGTCCCCTTTCGGGGATCTGGTGCAAAAGATTGCCCCCCACGACCCGCTGCTGCTCACTCTCCACGCATTCTCCGACTGGCGGGAAAGATTCCGGGCGGGGGCGGGCGTGCCCGAGGATTTCTATCCCATCGTCCTCGAAACCGGTGACCAGCCTTTCGATATCGACAGGCAGCGCTCGTTGCAGCAGCGGTTGAGGCGGGTTTTCTCCCGGCTGGACGGGGAGCATGGTGGCGGCTTCCGGTTGCGGATGACCGGTGTTCCCATTTTCGCCGTTTCCGCCCAGAAACGGGTCAGGGAGGACGTGAGCCGGGTGACCGTCGCTTCCACCGTGGGCGTCATGGGGGTGTTGTGGCTGCTGTTCCGCTGCTGGAGAACGCTGCCGGTGATCGCCCTGGTGCTCGGCTTCGCCTGCGCCGCGGGAGGGCTGGCGACCCAATGGGTGTTCGGGAACGTTCACGCCCTGACGCTGGCGCTGGGGGCGACCCTGCTCGGGGTGTGCGTCGATTATCCCATTCACCTGCTGGCCCATTGCCGGGGAGGAACGCCGCCTGCCCGGATCGCCGGAAGGCTCTGGCCCGTCCTGACCCTGGGAGCGGTCACCACGGTGGTCGGTTATCTGGCTCTGGCGGCGACCGGCTATCCGGGTTTCCAGCAGACGTCGGTGTTCGCCATGGCCGGTATCGTGGCGGCTCTGCTGGCCACCTTGTTCGTGGTCCCTTCCTGGGCGGTGGGCGATTCCCCGGGTGCTTCCCTCCCGCAGGGCGGATTCGCCGCCCTGCATGGCTGGCTGGTGCGGCACAGACGGCCGCTGCTGCTGGCGTGGGGGGCGGTGCTGGCGGGCTCGTCGTTGCTGCTGCCCCGCCTGCAATGGCTGGACGACCTGGAGCGCCTGGCCGGTATCGACGCCGGCTTGCGGCAGCAGGACAGGACGCTGCGCCAGCGGCTGGGCGGGATCGAGCCGGGGCGGGCGGTTCTGGTGGAGGCCGGCGATCTGGAGACGGCCTTGCAACGGGGCGAGGCGGCGACCGCAATTTTGCGGGAACTCAAGAAGCGGGGGGATCTGGACGCCTTTCAACCGATCTATCCGTGGCTGGTTTCCCGGCGTTTGCAGCATGCCAATTGGGTGAATTATCGCCGTCACCTCACCCCGGCGTTCGCCGCCGCCTGGCGGGAGGCGCTGGCTGGCGCCGGGCTGGCGGCCGAGGCCCTTTCCCTGCGGATTCCGGATGGCGGGCCGCCGCGCTGGCTCGAACCGGCGCGGGTGCTGGAATCGAAAGTCGTGGAAATACTCCCCGGGCAGGTGGATATCGGGGCGGGCCGGGTGCGCCTGGCCCTGTGGCTGGGGCCCCATGACCCGGCGGCGGTTTCCGGCGCCTTGTCCGGTCTCGACGGAATCGGCTATTACAGTCAACGGGAGCGGATCAACGCCCTGGCGGTCCGCTACCGCCAGCGGGCCGTTCTCGCCCTGGGCGCCGGCGTGGGCGTGATTGTGTTGCTGTTGTCGCTCCGTTACCGGTCGCCGCTGGGGGCCCTGAGGGTGCTTCTGCCGGGAATGAGCGGGTTGGTCTTCACCTTCGCCTGTTTTGCCCTTTTGGATCAGCCGGTCAGCTTTTTCCATCTCATCGCCGCCATGCTGGCCGTTGCAATTTGCGTCGATTACGGTATTTTCTACTTCGAAAGGCGGGCCGGGGATGCCGGCGATACGTTCCGGGCGATGGGGGCTTCGATGATGACCACGGTGGTGGCGTTCGCAGCCCTCGGACTGGCGGACAACCCGGCGCTGAAAGCGCTGTCGGTCGCCGTGGCGGGCGGGGTGCTGGTCGGATTCCTGCTTTGCCCGGTGATTCTTCCAGACGGACGGCTGGATCAGAAGCATGCGGGCCGGAACATGAAAAGGTGAAACCATGAGCAAACGAATCCTGTTTCTTTCCCTGGCGCTGGCCGGATGCGCGGGCACGGAGCCTGTGGTGGCGCCCTCTGTCGTCAGCCATCAACTGGAAAGCGGAAAGGCGCCGCTGATCATCGACGTGCGCTCGGAATCGGAATATCTCAAGGGCCATATTCCGGGCGCCGTTCATGTGCCCTTCATGGATGTCTCCAGCGCGCCGGCGCAGGTGATCGAAGCCTGCAAGCGCGAAACCGTGGTGGTGACCTGCGAGCATGGTCCCCGGGCCGCCTACGCGGCGCCGAAGCTGCGCGCGCTGGGATGTACCGACGTGCGGCTGCTGGAAGGGCACATGCATCGCTGGCGCAACCAGGGCTACGTCATGACCGCGCCCGGAATGAAGGACTGAGATGGCCGAAGGGTTAGCGCCTGTCGCCATCACCGCCTGGCAATGCGTGACTTCCGCGGGATGCGGCGTCGATTCCCTTCGCGCCGCCTTGTCCGCCAACGTGCCTTGCCTGGCCCCCATCAGGCTGTTTCCGCTTCCTTACGAAACCGTGGTGGGGGAATACGACCGGGAATTTCCCGCCATCGCCCCGCAACTGTCCGCCTACGCCTGCCGGAATGCCCGCCTGGCCCTGCTGGCGTTGAACACGGGGGACTTCCGGGCCCGGCTGGAGGAAGCCGTCACCCGCCATGGCAGGGACCGGGTCGCGGTGATACTGGGCACCAGCACTTCCGGAATCTACGATTCCGAAAGGGCCTATACCCATTTTCTCGCCCAGGGGGAAATGCCGCCGGATTTCGATTTTCTCCACCAGCACGCCATCCAGGCCACGGCCGGTTTTCTGGCCCTGGAGCTGGGACTGAAGGGGCCCGTCTATGCCATCTCCACGGCCTGCTCGTCGAGCGCCAAGGCGTTGGGTAGCGCCCAGCGCATGCTTCTGGGCGGCGTCTGTGACGCGGCTGTGGTGGCCGGGGTGGACACCTTGTGCCGTTTGACCCTGCGGGGGTTTCACAGCCTTGAACTGGTCTCCGCCACTCCTTGCAGACCCATGGATGCCGAAAGGGAGGGCATCAGTATCGGCGAGGCGGCCGCCCTGTTGCTGCTGGAGAAGGCCGCTCCCGGCAACCGCCGCAGCCCCCGTCTGCTGGCCGTGGGGGAATCCTCGGACGCCCATCACATGTCGGCCCCCGAGCCCCAGGGCAGGGGGGCGGAGGCGGCCATGCGCGCGGCCCTGCGGCTTGCCGGGCTGGATGCCGGCGATGTCGGCTACGTCAGCCTCCATGCCACCGCGACCCGGCTCAACGATCTGGCCGAGGCCAGGGCCGTGGCGAGGGTGGTCGGCGAAGCGCCGTGCAGCGGCGTCAAGGGAATCTTCGGCCACACCCTGGGCGCATCGGGCGCCCTGGAAACCATCGTGACCCTGGAGGCGCTGCGCGGCGGCGAGCTTCCCGGCACCTGCGGGTTGCGCCGGCCGGACCCCGAGTGTCCGGTCGAAGTCTTGCGCAGGCCCGAAACCGCAGACGTCCGCTTCGCCCTCTGCAACGCTTTCGGTTTCGGCGGCAGCAACGCCAGCGTGCTGCTGGCCCGTTCGGGCGCGGATCTCAAGACCGGCCCCGCCCCAGCCGGCCGCCGGCTTCACGAGGGAGAAACCGTTTCCCTGCGCGGCCACGCGGTCTGCGCGACCGGGCTGGCGTTGCCGCCGGATTGCACCGTCGAGATCGAGGCTCCGGATTCCGGGCGGCTGCCGGCGGCCATCCGCCGCCGCACCAGCCAGGCGACCCGGCTCGCTCTGTGCGCGGGGCTTTCCGCCTGCGAGCGGGCCGGGGTCGATCCGGTGGAGATTCCGGCCGTGTTCGCCAGTGTGGGCGGGGAAATGCAGGTCACCGACCAGCTGTGTATCGAGTTGGCCAAACCCGATGGCTGGATCTCGCCGACCCGGTTCCACAATTCGGTCCATAACACCGCCGCCGGCTACTGGAGCATCGCCACCGGCTCCACCCGGGCCACGACCGCCATGGGGGCCGCCGGTGAGACGGTGGCCATGGCCTGGCTGGAGGCCTGTTGCCGGATGATGACGGAAAACAGCCGGATTCTGCTGGTCTGTTACGATGAGCGTTGGCCGGCCTATCTGCAGCCCGGCATGGGAACCGTCCCCGTCGCCGTGGCCATGGTGCTGGAAGGGGGCGGCGGAGGCGCCGGCCCTTCGTGGCGCGATCCGGAGGCCGCCATGCCCGCCGGATTGGCGCGACTGGTCCGCCAGGCCCCGGTGCTCGCCGCGCTGCCGCTGTTGAAACGGTGGGGGCGGGCGGGAGCCGTCACGGTGACGCCGGGAGAGGAGAGGGGGATGAAACCGGAAGGAGTGGAATGAAGTACGATTTCGATGTCATCGTCGCCGGCGGCGGGCCTGCCGGCAGCACCGCCGCGACTTTGCTGGCCCAATATGGACACGGCGTGCTGCTGTTGGAAAAGGGGCGGCATCCCCGGTTTCACATCGGGGAATCCATGTTGCCCTACAGCGAGCCGGTCATCCGCCGTCTGGGCCTGGATTGGAGCGAAGGGGGCGTGTTCAAGGCGGGAGCGGTCTTCATCGATGAAAAAACGCGGCAGGAGATGTTTTTCCCCTTGAGCGGGGAAAAGCTGCGGGCCTATCAGGTCGAGCGGGCCGAATTCGATACCCGGCTGTTCGAAAACGCCGCCGCCCACGGTGTCGATACCCGTATGGACAGTCCGGTGACGGAGGTGGAATACGGCCGCGGCGGGGTGAACGTGGTGACCGAAGGCCGGCATTATCAGGCCCGGTATCTCGTCGATGCCACCGGCAGGAGCGCCATGATGGGGCGGCGGTCGCGCAATCTCCGGCGCATTGAAACCCTGGGCCGTTTCGCGCTTTACAGCCACTTCGGCCCGCTGCGCGGGGATCTGGCGGACGAACTGTATGCCACCGGCAATATCTGGATCCTGATGGTGGACATCGGTTGGCTGTGGGTGATTCCCCTGCCCGGCCGCCGGGCCAGCATCGGTCTGGTGGTGCGTCAGCGGAAACCTGGAGGCGTCGATGCGGAAACCCTGTTCCGGCGTTATCTTTCCGCCTCTCCCAGACTCGTCGAATTGCTGGAAGGGGCGCGGCAACTGTGGCCGGTGCGCCGCGAGGCCAATTTCAGCTATCTCAACCGCAAGCGCTACGGACAGCGTTACATCAGCATCGGCGACGCCGCCGGCTTTCTCGACCCGGTGTTTTCCTCCGGCGTCTTCCTCGCCCTGACCGGGGCCGCCCGCGCCGCCGACAGGATTCACCAGGGGCTGGTGGAGGGGTGCGAGGCGGACCCGGCGCTTCATCGCCGGGACGAAGCCGCCCACGCCATCGGTTTCAATACCATGTACGCCTTCGTCGAACGTTTCTATCAGTCCGACCTGATCCACAACGTTTTCTTCGAGGCCCATCGTGATGCCGCCATCAAGCGCGCCATCAGCGAACTGCTGGCGGGGAACCTTTGGAGCGGTGACAATCCGTGGCAGGGCACCCTGTTGCGCGGACGCTTCGCCCTGGAGACGAAATGACGGACGTTCCGCCGCGATGTGATGTCGCCGTCATAGGCGGCGGCCCCGCCGGCAGCAGCGCGGCCGCCCTGCTCGCCCGGGAAGGTTTCGACGTGGTGCTGCTGGAGCGGAGCCGGCACCCCCGTCCCATGGTGGGCGAGAGTCTGATTCCCCACTTCTGGAAATATACCGATCTCAGCGGGGCGACCGGGCTGATCGAACGGGAAGGGTTCATCGCCAAGGCCGGCGGCATCACGGTCTGGAACGGGGAGATCCATCGCATCGCCTTCGCCGATTTCGGCTTCGAGCGGCCGGCCCTGCACGTCGAGCGCGACCGTTTCGATCATCTTCTGTTTCGGCACGCCGGGGAATGTGGCGCCCGGGTGTTCGAGCAGGTGGCCGTCACCGCCGTCGATCCCGCCGCCGACCGGCCGCTGGTGAGGTTTCAGGACCGGCGGCAGGGAGGACGAAAAGGGACGCTGCGCTGCCGTTATCTGATCGACGCCAGCGGCGCCACCACCTTGCTGGCGCGGCAGTTCGGACTGCGGCGGCAGGTGAATGCGTCGCATCAGTTCCTCTCCTTCTGGGGATACTTCGAAAACGCCCGCTTCATCGACGGGGAGGGACGCGGCCACGACTTCGACCGGATCGGGGAAATCAGGCCCGTCACCTTCGTGCTTTCCTATCCCGACGGCTGGATCTGGCACATTCCCCTGCGCCGGGTTACCAGCGTGGGCCTGGTGATCTACCGGCATCTGGCGGCTTCGATGAATGCCGCCGGGCGGGAGCGTTATTTTCTCCAGACCTGCGCTTCGGTGCCTTGTCTGGCGGCGCTGCTGCAAAAGGCCCGCTTTATCGAAGGGTCGCTGGCGGGAAGGCCCGATTTTTCCTACTACGTGGAGACGGTGGCGCGGGACAATTGCTATCTCATCGGCGATGCCTGTGGGTTCGTTGATCCCATTTTTTCCCACGGGGTGCTCAACGCATTCTACGGCGCTTCGGTCGCCGCGATCGCCATCGCCGAATCCCTGCGCCGACCCGCCCACAGCGGGCGTTACGCCGCCCTGTGCGCGCACCGCATTCATCAGTTCTACAGTTTTTCCCGGGCGCTGGCCCTGGGGGACATCGGCGTCAACGGGGTGGATTTCGATCTGGTCAGGCGATTCATGCGCTCGGTTCCGCCACGAGAGTTGGAATTGATGCTGGCGGCGGCCCATATCACCCACAGAAGCCGGAATTTCCGGCGCCTGATCGAAGCTTCCGGGTTGGCCGGCAGGAAAATGGCAGACAGGGCCAGGCGGCTGCCCCGGTTACTGTTATGACCGGGTGGACGGGGATACGGCTGTGCGCATGAAGGCGGGCATCCTGATCAGGAACCTGTTGTGGACGCTGCTGGCGCCGGGGACGGTGACGGTCTATCTGCCCTGGCGCATCGTGACTGACTGGTATCCGGCCCGGGAGGAATTTTCCTGTCATGGCGCGCGCCTGGCGGGTGTTCTCCCGATCGCCCTCGGTGTCATCCTCCTGTTCAGCTGCATAGGCAGATTCGCGGTCGTTGGCGAAGGCACCCTGTCGCCGCTGGATGCGCCCAGGCGTTTGGTGACCGGGGGAATGTACCGCTACGTCCGAAACCCCATGTATCTGGCTGTCATGGCGATCTTGCTGGGCGAGTCGCTGGTTTTCTGCTCCATTCCCCTGGCGGTTTATTCGGCCGTGTGCTTCGTCGTTTTCAATCTCGTCATCCTCTTCTACGAGGAACCCGCGCTTCGGCGCCGATTCGGAAGATCCTACCGCCAGTATTGCCGTAAAGCGGGCAGGTGGTTGCCCCGGCTGTCGTGAGGCGTCGCCCTGGAGTTATGCACAGAACGGGTTTCCGGTCGGAATCACTTTGTCAAGTGTTTTCCGGTGCATTGCCTTGTCAAGTGATTATTTGTAAGTCATTGAATGACAATAAAATATAGGGGTTGGCCAAAAATTTTACAATTTGATGAAGGGGTAGAAATCATGCCCTTTGCGGGCGGCTGTCAGCAAGTTGTTCACAAAGTTATCCACAGAAACTGTGGGAAACTTCCAGGCTGGAAATTTTGCTGACGGTTGCGCGTTCATGTGCCCGGCGGCTGTCTTTTGGGTTTGTAGCCTTCTCCGGTGCCCAGGAGTGCCGCAATGAGGTTTTTCTGAATTTCCGTCGAGCCGGAAAACAGCCGGCCGGCTGCGCCGTCGTTGAGCCATCCGGCCATGCCGTTCTCCTCTTCCAATCCTCTGGCGCCCAGGATGTGAATGGCGTCCAGGGTGGACTGGAGGAAGGCTTCCGAAGCGATCACCTTGGTTTGCGCCGAGGCCAGGGTGATGCGTTTCCCCGCGTCGGCCAGGCGGGCGCATTCTTTCAGCCACAGATGAAGGGTGTCGAGGCGGATCCGCATGTCGGCGATTCGATGGGCGATGGCCTGGTGCCTGCCGAGGTGGGCCGGCCCGGAATCGCGCCGGCGGCTGAAATCGATCACCCGCTCCAGTTGCCATTCCATCATGCCCGCGATGCCGGCGAAGATGAAGGCGCGTTCCCATTCGAGCGCGCTCTGGATCATGTTGAGCCCCGCCCCGACTTTCCCCAGAAGGCGATCTGCGGGAATCCGGCAATCGTCGAGGTGGATTTCCCCCATGGCGGCTGCTTGGCAGGCCTGCGTGGGATGGTTTTCGCTCACGCTGAATCCGGGGTCTTGGGAGGTGAGAACGAAGGCGCTCGGTTTTGTCTCCAGCCGGGCATAGACCACCATGACATCGGCCACCGGAGCGTTGGTGATGTAGCGTTTTTCGCCATTGAGGACGAACCCTTCCGGGTGGGCCCCGGCGCTGGCCCGCATCGAGGCGGGATCGGAGCCGGCGTGGGGTTCGGTGATGGCGTGCCCGCCGATGAGGTCGCCTGCGATCAGCCCCGGGAGCCAGCGTGCTTTCTGCTCCGCGCTGCCGAAACGCAGCAGTGGGAAGATCGCGCCCCACAGGTGGGCGTTGAGGGCCAGGATCAAGCCGGCGTCGAGGCATTCCCGTCCCTTTTGGATGTGCGCTTCGAGCAGGTCGCCGAAGCGATCCCCCCGCCCGCCCCATTCTGTTGCAACGGCGTGACGGAACAGTCCCTGACGGCCACATTGCCGCAGCAGCCGGCGCGGGTCGGGGGCGCTCGCGGTCATGAGGGGGCCCGCATGGAAGTTCGTTGGTGCAATAAACGCTGTACCGCGGCCAGGTCCGGCTTGCCGTTGCTGAGGCGGGGCAGTGAATCCAACCTTCTGACGAAGGCGGGGAGCATGTAGGCGGGCAGCCTTTGGGCGAGCCAGCCACGGATCCTCGCCGGGGAGACATCTTCTTCCATGACCACCGCGGCCGCGGGGCGGATGCCCTGCCAGTCCTCGACACCGACCACCGCGCAGTCCGTCACCTGGGGAAAGGAAAGCAGCGCCGCCTCGATTTCGGCGGGCTCGACCCGGTGGCCGGAAACCTTGAGCATCCGGTCCAGCCGTCCCAGATAAATGTATTCTCCCGCCGCGTTCCTGCCGGCCCGGTCGCCCGTTTGATACCATCCCCGGGCGTTGACCAGGGGGGAGAGTTTTCCTTGTCGCCAATAACCGCTCGCAAGCGTGGGGCCGCGCACCCACAACTCTCCGTCGCCGGGCGCGATATGGAGCCGGTCGCCGCAGGCGGGGGTGCCGATGGGAATGGGCTGGTCGTCTTCGAGCCGGCCGCGGTCGACCGGCCAGTGGCAACAGACGTTGGTTTCGGTCGGGCCGTAGAGGTTGTACAGGCGGGTTTGGGGAAGGCGGTCGGCCAACCGTCGCAGCCTGGGGGTGGGGAAGACCTCGCCGGCGAACAGGATGAAGCGCAGATCGGGCAATATGCCGGTTTTCAGATTGCCTTTCCAGGCCCAGAACGACAGCAGGGAAGGGACCGTGTACAGCCCCGTGACGCCTTCTGTGGCCAGCCAGCCGGTGAGGCGGCTGGGCGCGATCAGCAGGGTTTCGGGCAGGAAATGGACGCCGGCGCCCGCCGACAGGGTGGAGAACAGGTCGAAGGTGGACAGGTCGAAATGCAGCGGAGCGATGGCGGCGATGCGGTCCTGCGGCCCCAGGGCCACCAATTCCCCCGCCCAGTCGCAGAAGGCGCGGATGGCGCGGTGGCTCAACGCCACCCCTTTGGGGTGGCCGGTGGAGCCCGAGGTATAGAGAATGGCCGCCAAGTCCTCCTCCCCCCGGGGAAGGGGAGGGAGCGGAGCCGGCGGCAGGGGACGCGGATCGATCCAGGCGTTTGCGCCTTCCCAGGGTTGGTGCGCGATGACCGCCGAGGCTCCGGCGTCTTCCAGAATCCACCGCAGCCGTTGCCGTGGCGCTTTGAGATCAAGGGGAAGGTAGCAGTGTCCCGCCGCCAGAACGGCCAGTACCGCGCAGGCGGCATCGATTCCCTTCGGCAGCGCCACGGCGATGGGCCGTTCCCGAGGCAGCCCGAGCCGCCGCAGTTTCCCGGCGATTCCCCCTGCAGCCTCGGCGACCTGCCGATAATTCAACCGCCGTTCCCCTTCCGCCAGGCAGGGGGCGAGGGGGTGGGCTTCGAGGTTGCGCGAGAATCCTTCCAGCAACGACATCTTCAATCCGCCAGCAGTTCCGAAACCAGGTGGGTTTGGAATCTTTCGATCCATTCCGCCGGCAGGTCGGGCAGGAGATGGTTGATGGAGAGGGAAAGCCTGCCGCCGAAACGGCTGAACAGAACGGCCAGAGACGGCGGTGAGGTGACGAAGCAGCCATGGCGCACCCCCACGATGGACGCGCCGAGGAAATCGGGCCGGCTGAAGCGGATTTCCCCGATGTCGGAGAACCAGGCGGAGCTGCGTTCACCCCCGGTTTTCTGCCGCCGCAGGATGCGGGCGTATTTGGACAGGGAAAGCCAGCGTCCCAGCCACATCAAGGGCAGGTAGGCCATGTCCAGTTCCTGGCGGATGGCTTCGGCGTGTTGGGTTTTCAAATGTTGGAACAATGCGTCCCGGTCACGGGCGACGGCATGGGACGCCTGGGCGAACAGGACGCCGACCTGGTTGCCGGTCACCGGGACCGGGGCGTTTCCCGGCCTCAGATCGAAAGCGTAGGGGATGCACCAGCCCGCCCCCCTTGAAGCCGGTTTTATCTGTTCCAGGGCGCGCATCAGGCAGGCGATGAAATAAAGCGATTGCCCGCCCAGGCCGACCCGGCGCCGGAGGTTGGACAGAATCCGGGCGGTTTGCTCCGGATCGAGGATCAGCTGGCGGATCCGCAGCGACCGCCGCCCCCTTTCCACGGTCGTGGCGGGATGGCTGCTTTCGATCCGGTCGATCCGGTCGTTGTGGCGTTTTCCGCGCCACATCAGCGTCAGACGGCGCCCCCATGACCACGACCCGAGCCTGCGATCGACCAGGGAAGGGGCGTCTTCCAGGTAGCGCCCGCGTTCTTCCGGGGGGCTCATGATGAAATCGAACAATCTTTTGACGCCACCTGCGTCCATCAATGGATGCAGCCAACGGGCCAGCAGGAGGGTGCCGTCTTCCGCGTACAGGAGGTGAAAAGACAGCGGGGAGGCGTCGTCCGCCGCCGCTTCGCCGGGGTCGTGCATCAGCGCCTCCAGCCGCTTTTGCCAGAACCCGGCGGCGTCCAGGCCGGGGGGGCAGGTGTGCCGGACCAGCGGGATCGTGCCGCCACCCCTCTGCCATCCAAACCGGCGGCCACGCTGTCTCAGTCTGGCCGTCAGGGTGGGAAAGGCTGCGGCCGCGGCATCCAGTCCCCCGCTCAATGCGGCTTCGTCGGGCCGCCCCCCCAGTTCCAGGGCGAAAGCGCACCAGGCGCCTGGAAGCCCCTCCCGGCGAATCTCCCGGTCCATGACCAGCAGGACATGGTCCGAAGGATTGAGGGGAGCGAATCCCTTCATTGGCGATGGGACTCGATCCAGCGGGTCAGGGCGTTGAAATTCCTGACCATTTCGGGTTCGATTTCGGTATCCGGCAGGGTGACCCCGAATTCCCGTTCCGCGAACATGATGAGCCGCATGATGCCCAGGCTGTCGAGGCCGGCCTCCAGAAGATCCTGCTCGTTGGAAAAAACATCCGGGTTTTCGCAGTAGATCAGTTCCTCCAGCACGAAGGCACGCAATCTGGGGCGGATGTCGGACATTTTCTTTTCCTGTTTTTCTGATAGGGTTAAAGATACCATAGACATGATCGAGAAGGAGGCTACCGGCCGTTTTGACGCCGGGATGCGATTTTGAGAAAAAGATGTCTTTGGTTTTTTGGGCTATGAACGCAATCACCTGAATCGGAGGAGACCTGGAATGACGATACCATGGCGAAAAGAACTTTTGGTCGTTGGGCTGATCGGAGGGCTGCTGGCAGGGTGTGCCAGTCAGCAAACCGCGGGGGACAAAACCGCAGCCGCGGTATCGCCCGAACCGGCGGCGGAGACTGCGAAGCGGAAGGCGGCCGCCGCCTCCCCCGTCAAACGGAGCAGTGGACCGATCGCGGCGACCCGGGCCATTCCCCCGGGCAGTCCGTTCGCCAAGGTCAAAGTCGGCATGAGCGAAGGGCGGGTTTACGATATGATCGGTCATCCCAACGAGGTCAAGACTTACCTGACCGGCAAGTCATGGATTCCTTTTTATTTCGGGCCCGACACCCATCGCAAGGAGGCGCTTTACAAGGGGATGGGACGGATCGTTTTCACACCCAGCAGCACTTTCGGCACCGGGGTGTACAGGGTCCATGAAGTGATCTACGATCCCAATGAGGACGGCTACGCCGACTGAGGGTGAGACTCCATCTGGAATCGCGCCGGGAAGCGTACGACGCCATCGTCATCGGCGCGGGAGTGGGGGGGCTGACGGCCGCCGCGCTTTTGACCCGGCTGGGATACCGGGTGCTGGTCGTCGAACGCCACGACCGTCCCGGCGGTTACTTGCACGCATTCAGCCGCCGGGGGGTGACGTTCGATTGCGCGGTGCATTCGGTGGGCGGATGCTCGGGCGACGGGCCGTTCCACCGCCGCGCCCTGGGGGTGTTGGTGGAGCGCCTGGGGCTGGCGGCGCAAGTGCGGTTTTTGCCCCTCGATCCCATCGCCAGGCTCCGCTTTCCCGACCTGGAATTGGAGATCCGCCAGGGAATGCCGTCGCTGCTGCAAGAATTGTCCCGGGCCTTTCCCCGCGCGCGGGCCGGGTTGGGCGATTTTTTCCGGCTGGCCGAGCAACTGGCGGACGAGGTTTCGAGAATGGCCTGCGGTCTGGCCGGCGATTACGAATTGTTCGCCCGCTACCGGCACGCGACCCTCGCCGAGGCGGCGCGCGAACGCCTGGGTGATGAGCGGGCACTGGCCGTGGTGGGCGGGCTGTGGCCGTATCTGGGGCTGCCGCCCGGCCGTTTGTCCTTCGTCTACTGGTCCCTGATGTTCACCGGCTATGTCAGCCATGGCGCGGGGTATTGCCGGGGATCGTTCCAGTGTCTGGCGGACGCGCTGGCAAGCGTCGTCGAGGAAGGCGGCGGGGAGATGCTCTACCGGATGGGGGTGCGGACCATTACCCTGAAGGGCGATGCGGTGACCGGCGTGATGACCGACAACGGCCAGCGGATTCAGGCCCCGGTGGTGATTTCCGGCGGGGATTTGCTGCAAACCTTTCTTCATCTGCTGCCCTCCGGTCAGGTGCCTTCCCGGTATCTGACCCGGCTGGAGCGGATGCAGCCGTCGCTTTCGGTATTCGTCACCTACGCCGTGGTGTCCCGGGAGGCGCTGGAAGCATGCGGTCATGAAACCTTCTGTTTTCCCCATTACGATCATGAACGTCTTTACCAGGATGCCCGCGCCGGCCAGCCTCGTTGGCTTTCCCTGACCGTTCCCACGCACACCGACCCGGGCCTGGCGGCGGAAGCGGTCCATGGGGTGATGTTGACCACCCTGGCGGGCAATGACGGCCCGGTTTCGTGGCGTGAGCGCAAGGAAGGGTTCAAGGAAAGGCTGCTGGATCAGGCCCGGCGATGGTTCCCCGGTCTGGAAGAGGGCGTGCTCTTCAGCGAGGCCGGGACGCCCCGGACCATGGAGCGTTATACCCTCAATCATCAGGGGGCGGCTTACGGCTGGGCGGCGAAACCCAGGCAGATCGGGCCCGGGAGGCCTGGCGCCAGAACCCCGCTGAAAGGGCTGTATCTGGCCGGGCATTGGAGCGCTCCCGGCGGAGGCGTCTATGGCGCCGCCTTGTCGGGTATCGAGGCCGCCGGGGCGGTCGCCGGCATTTCCTCCCAGGAGGCGCTCTGGCGCCAGATCAAGGAGCGCGGGTCAGCTTCTCCACCAGCGACGCCAGCTCCGCCTTGACCACCTTGCCGGTGGCGTTGCGGGGGATGCGGTCCACGATCAGCAGCGGTCGGGGCAGGAAAACTTCATCAAGCCGCCGGCGCAGCGCCGCGCGTATTTCACCCCGCTGCCGCCGGGTGACCACCAGAGCGCCCAGCCGGCCATGGGCGGTACGGTAAAAACAGCCGTCGCGCACCCCTTCCAGAGACAGCAGGATGCGGTTCAACTCCGCCAGGGAGTGCCGTTTGCCGCCGATCTTGACCAGATCCCCGCCGCGGCCCAATGCCTGGTACAAACCTTCGCCCAGCGGCTGGAACCTGTCGGGCAGCTCGACCGGAGCGGGCAGCCAGGGGGCGGTCACCCGCGTCCGGTCGTCTCGGCAGGCCAGCGTCACCCCTTCGTAAGGCCGCCACCCCTGGCATCGTGTGGGGCGGCGCCAGGCGAAAGACAGGGTTTCCGTACTTCCATACAATTCCACCAGCGGCGCCCCCATCGCCTGCTCCAGTTCGCCGGCCAGCGCGTGATCGAGGGGGGCGGTGGAAGAGAGGATGAGCGCCAGGTTCCGCCACTTTCCCGGGCTGTCCAGGCAGGCCTTGAGGTGCAGTGGGGTGGAGGCCAGAACCACCGGCAGCGGACAAACGGCGGTGGCGCGGCGGATATCCTCGGGATAGAAGGGCCTTTCGGCGGTCAGGGTCAGGGAGGAAACCAGGGGCCAGACGACGGCGGTTTCCAGCCCGTACATGTGTTGGGGCGGGGTGGTGGAGATCACCGCATGGCGTTTTTCCGCCAGATCCAGGGATGCCAGAGCCGCCGAGGCGCAACGACTCAATACCTGCCAGGATCGGGACCAGGGTTGGGGGGTGCCGGTGCTGCCGGAGGTGAAGGCGGTCACTTCCAGTCTGTTCCATGGAATCTTCCCGGTTTCCCCCGTGTGCTCGTTCGTCGTGAGGGGGGCAGGAAGCTCGCGGCCGCCGATCCATTCGTCCGTCAGCACGAAAGCGCCGGGATGGGCGTTTATCAATCCTGCCATCTCTCCGGGCGACTGGCTGGGGGGCAGCAGGACTTTCCTCCCGCCGATGGCGGCCATGGCCAGCCCCAAGGCGAAAAACAAGCGGTTTTCGCACAGATTGACCAGATATTGTCCGGCTGGCATCCGTCCGGCCAGGGAAGCCGCCAGTCGTCGGGAAAGCTCGAACAGATGCTTGCAGGGAGCGGAGCGTTTCACGCCTTGGGTCATGTTCACTTCTTCGGGAGCAAGAGGAATCCTGGAAGTGTATCAAAGTTCCATCATCACACGCCGACCTGCCACTTCACCCTGTTCTGGTCTTCCCGCAGGATTGATTCCCTCGTCTGCCCGCTGTGCCGGACGCCGCTCAGGGAAGGGCGGTTTTTCCTGTTCGGTCTGGATCGCTGCAAGCGTTGCGGCTCGGTGTTGGACGAATGAAATGAAAACGCCCCGGCAATATGCCGGGGCGCTTGTTTGCAGGCCGGGAAGAGTCGGCTTACAGGCTGTAGTACATGTCGAATTCGACCGGATGGGTGCTCATCCGCAGGCGGGTGACTTCTTCCATCTTCAGTTCGATATAGGCGTCGATCATGTCGTCGGTGAACACGCCGCCGGCCTTGAGGAATTCGCGGTCCTCGTCGAGCGCCTTGAGGGCTTCGTCGAAGGAGAAGGCCACCTTGGGGATGTTGGCTTCCTCTTCCGGAGGCAGGTCGTACAGGTTCTTGTCCATCGGGTCGCCCGGATGGATCTTGTTGAGAATGCCGTCGAGACCCGCCATCAGCATGGAAGCGAAGGCGAAGTAGGGGTTGGCGGTGGAATCGGGGAAACGCACCTCGATCCGGCGCGCCTTGGGGTTGGCGATGAAGGGCACGCGGACGGAGGCGGAGCGGTTGCGGGCCGAGTAGGCCAGCATCACCGGTGCCTCGAAGCCCGGTACCAGACGCTTGTAGCTGTTGGTGGAAGCGTTGGTGAAGGCGTTGATGGCGCGGGCGTGCTTGAGGATGCCGCCGATATAGTAGAGGGCGGTTTCCGACAGGCCGCCGTAGAGGTCGCCGGTGAAGATGTTCTGTCCGTCCTTGGCCAACGATTGGTGCACATGCATGCCGTTGCCGTTGTCACCCACCAGGGGCTTGGGCATGAAGGTGGCGGTCTTGCCGAAGGCGTGGGCCACGTTTTGCACCACGTATTTGAGGATCAACACCTCGTCGGCCTTTTTTACCAGGGTGTTGCAGCCGACGCCGATTTCGCACTGGCCGGCGGTGGCCACCTCGTGGTGATGGACTTCGGTCTTCAGGCCCATTTCCTCCAGGGTTTCGCACATGGCCGAGCGGATGTCCTGCAGCGAATCGACCGGCGGCACCGGGAAGTACCCCCCTTTAGGACCGGGGCGATGGCCGATGTTGCCGTCTTCGTAGACTTTCTCGGCGTTCCAGCTGGCTTCCTCGGAATCCACTTGGTAGAAGCAGCGGTGGATGTCGGCGGCCCAGCGGGCGTCGTCGAAGACGAAGAATTCGTTTTCCGGGCCGAACAGGGCGGTATCGGCGATGCCGGTGGATTTCATGTAGGCCTCGGCGCGGTGGGCCAGGGAGCGGGGGCAGCGTTCGTAGCCTTCCATGGTGGCCGGCTCCACGATGTCGCAACGCAGGATCAGGGTGGGGGCTTCGAAGAAGGGGTCTTCCACCGCGGTTTCCGGATCCGGCATCAGGATCATGTCCGATTCCTGGATGCCTTTCCAGCCGGCGATCGAGGAACCGTCGAACATCTTGCCGTTCTCGAAGAAGTCCTCGTCGATAGTATGGGCCGGGACGGTCACGTGTTGTTCCTTGCCCTTGGTGTCGGCAAAGCGCAGATCGACGAATTCGATTTCCTTGTCTTTTATTATTTCTAGTACCTTGTCAGCGGACATTCTGTCACCTCGTTGATGGTCAAAAACAAATTTTCATTGCCCAGTTAAGCACATATCGTGCCGGTTTCAGGCGCAAATCTGCCGTCCTGAAAGGAGAACCGAATGCACCATTATTGCGCATGATGCCCCTCATGGGTGCGCCTGGATTCGTCAGCGGTAAAATAAACCTGAACCGAACGGATAAAGTTAAACGGTTTGGCGGCATCGCGCAATTGGCGGACGATTTTTTTTGCCGGCATTGCTTCGGATATCACTTCCAGAGGCAGATAGACCTCCACGTCGATCTTGCCCTTCAGGTAGTGCAGGGTGATCCGGTTGATCTTGCGCGCATAGGGAAGGTGGCGCCAAGCCCGGGTCAGGTGTTCGATCACCTGGGAGCGCAGGGGCAGGGCGGGGCTGGTTTGATCGATGTCGCGCTCGGCATCGATGTGGAC
This sequence comes from Methylothermaceae bacterium, assembly GCA_026981855.1. Taxonomy (GTDB): domain Bacteria; phylum Pseudomonadota; class Gammaproteobacteria; order Methylococcales; family Methylothermaceae; genus Methylohalobius. The sequence goes on from JALSIB010000032.1 coordinate 41,423, forward strand.
GGTCACGTCGGTCACTTCTTCGAACTCGTCCAGCAGCCGGTCGCGGACTTTGTCGGCGATGGCATGCCCTTCGGAAACCGAGATTTCCGGGTGCACCTGGATATGGACGTCCACCAGCGCCTCGCCCGCCATTTTCCGGGTCCGCAGCGAATGCAGGGATTCCACCCCCTCGGTGTCGAGGATGGTGTGTTCGATGCGTTTGACGTGATGGGCGGGCAGGGCCGTGTCCACCAGTTCGCGGGTGCTTTCGATCACCAGTCCCAGGCCGATTCTGGCGATCATCAACCCCACCACGATGGCGGCCACCGCGTCGGCGAATTGATAGCCATACAGGGCGCCGACCACCCCGATCAGCACCACGATGGAGGAAACGGCGTCGCTGCGATGATGCCAGGCGTTGGCCTGGAGCAGTTTGGAGCGGGTGCGGCGGGCCACATGGATGGTGTATTGGTACATCGCTTCCTTGGCCACGATGGAGAGGGCGGCGGCGATCAGAACCCATCGGTGGGGTGTCAACAGGGGGGCCTCCCCCTGCAGCCGCTGGGCCGCGTCCCAGATGATGCCGCCAGCCACGGTGGCGAGGAACAAACCCAAAACCACGGTGGCGATGGTTTCGAACCTGCCATGGCCATAGGGGTGGGTTTCGTCGGCGCCGTGGCCGGCGACCTTGAAAATCACCATGACCAGCAGATCGGTGGCCAGATCGGAGAAAGAATGGACGCCATCGACGATCAGCGCCTGGGAATGGCCGTAGAATCCCGCCACCACCTTGCCGATGGCCAGGATCAGGTTGATCAGCCCGCCTATCAGGGTGACCCGTTGCTTCGCACGCGTCTGTTCGATCCGGATCGAATCGGCGTTCACCGGCCCGTCTTGAGTTTGATGTGATATTGGTTGCCGTCGCTTCGGCTTTCCAATATCCGGTGGCCATTGATCCGGCACCAGGCCGGGATGTCCTGCATGACGCCGGGATCGGTGCCGATCAGCTCCACCTCGGTGTCGGGCGGCAGGTTTTTCACCGCGTCCTGAAGCCGGATCACCGGAAGCGGGCACAGCAACCCCCTGGCGTCGACCACGATCCGGCTCACAGCATCCATTCCGGTGGGATTTCGTGGGGTTTGAGGGGGGTAACGGCGAGCAAGCCTTCTTCTCCGCCGTAAACCGTCTTCACTTCCACGGTTTCCGCATTCCGTCCCTGGCTGTAACGGGCGACGATGCGGGCCGCCAGCTCCATGTCCTGAGGCGACGGGCGGCCGTCCACCAGGGTCAGTGGGCCGCCATGGCTGACCGTCTGCAGGTGGGGGTAGCGGTTTTTATATCCCTGGAGGAAGCGGCCTTCCCCTTCCTCGCGCGCCACGATCAGTTTGAAGTGGGGGCGGGGGCGGATATGGCGGCCGACTTTGAGCAGCATGATGTCGTCCAGTTCATATCGTTTCTCTCCCCGGGCCCGCCACAGGTCCGCCAGTTTGCGGGAATAGTTCTCGTCGGTGAGAAAGCAGCAGCCACCCGCCGGTTGGGCGTAGTCCTCCAGTCCCAGCCGTTTCGCCAGTTCCATCTGTGGTTTGCGGGTGCGGCCGGAGAAGCCGTGGAGCCTTTCCCGGTCCACCCAGCCTTCCCTTTCGGGCAGGGTCGGGGGCAGGTTCCTGGCGCAGAGGGGGCGCAGCAGCCGGTCGTCGGCGCCCGATTCCCTGGCCACCACCGGCATGGTGTCCTTGCGCTGGGACTTTGGCCGTTGGCCGATCACTTCGCCGGTGATGATGAAGTCGAAACCGTTTTCCATCATCCACTGCCGGGCCTTCCCCACCATGAAGATCTTGCAGTCGAGGCAGGGGTTGAGGTTGGCGCCGTAGCCATGCCTGGGGTTGATCACCACATCCTTGTACTCTTCGATGATATCGATGATGTGGAGTTTGATCCCCAGTCGCTCCGCCACCCAGAGCGCGTTGTTGCGCTTGGGCTTGGCCTGATCCCGCTTGCGGATGGCGTGGGTGTGGCCTTCGACGCAGAAGCCGGTGAAAAAGTTGATGCCTTCCACGTGGATGCCCTGATCCAGGATCACCTTGGCGGCGAGCATGGAATCCAGGCCGCCGGAGATCAGGGCGACGGCTTTGTGAGTTCTGTCGGTCATGAATATCGGGCCGTGTCGTTGGGAGGGGCAATTATAGCGGTATTTTCGGGCGGGCGCGTCGTGTCCTTCCTTCTTCATCGCGCCGGCAGTGTTGCGTCATGCGACCGCCCCGCATCCACCCCGGCGCGGATCGCCGAATCCCTCCATGCCGCCGGCGCTTCCGGCCACGGCGTGGACGCCGCCGAAAAACAGGTTGATGCCGGGCCACAGGTGGTGGGTGGGGTAGTGGGGCAGCAGTTGCCGCAAAACGTCGTCGGGGAATCCCGCCTCCAGGTTCAGCGTGTCTTTTTCGAAGTGCAGCCTGGGGGCGGTGATGGCCTGTTCCAGCGGCATGGAGAAATCCAGCAAGTTGATCAGGGTCTGAAGGATGGCGGTACGCAGCCGGTTCGAGCCTCCCGAGCCCAGGGCGATCACCTTGTCCTTCTGGAACGCCAGGGTGGGCGCCATCATCGAGGTCATGCGGGTGTCGGAAGGCCAGAGGTTGAATCCCCGGGGGTTGAGATCTTCCTCCCCCAGCATGTTGTTGAGCATGATGCCGGTTCCCGGGATTACATGGCCGCATCCTTCCCCGTTGCTGGTGGTGAGGCTGGCGCAGTTGCCTTCCGCGTCGATGACGCTGATATGAGTGGTGCCGCGGCGGCACAGAGGGTGATCCAGCGCCTCCAGATAATGTTGCAGAGTGCCGGCCGAGAGCAGGGGCGGGAGTGCGCCTTCATGGGTTTCGTCCAGATGGGCGTTTTGCCTGGCCTGTTGGGTGATTTGCTGGATCCGGGTGAGGCATTGCAAGTGCCCGAGCGTGCCGAATCCGTCAGGGGGCAGGTCGCAATGTTCCAGTAATTTGAGGGCGAAGGCGATCAGGATTCCGCCGGAGCTGGGAGGCGGGTTGGTCACGATGCGGTTGCCGCGATAGCGAATCTCCAGGGGCTTGCGCGATTCCACCCGGTAAGCCGCCAGATCTTCGCGGGTCAGCAACCCGCCGCCGGCGCAAAGGCGGGCGATTTCGGCGGCTATTTCCCCCTGGTAGAACAGGGCCTCACCTTCCCGGGTCAGAGCCTCTATGGTGTCCGCCAGTTGCGGCTGGCGCAGGAGATCTCCTTCCCGGACCAGCTGGCGGGGGTCGGCCGGGCTCCGGTAGAGGTGGAAGGTTTCTTTTCTGGCCCGGTAGATGGGGGCGACGATGTCGAAGATGTAAGCCTGGAACGCATTGACCACCACCCCTTCGCGGGCAATCTCCACGGCCGGTTGCGCCACCGTGGCGAGCGGCAGCCGGCCCAGTTGCCGGTGAATGCGCCACAGACCCTTGACCACGCCCGGCGTTGCGATCGATCCGAGGCCGATGTGAAATTCCTGGCAGGTGGTGCCGAAATCGGCGGTGATGGGGAAAAAATCGAGGCTGTTCCCGGCGGGCCGCCGTTTGGGGGTCTGGACGAAGAAGTCGTACAACCGCTCCGAATCTCCATCATGGATCAAAAGATATCCGCCGCCACCCAGTGACGCCAACACCGGCTCGGTCACGCAAGCGGCCAGGTGGGCGGCGACGACCGCATCGAAGGCGTTGCCCCCCTCTTCGAGGATCAATGTGGCGGCTTCGACGGTCTTGGGGTGGCCCGCGGCCACGCCCCCTTTGAAATTTTGTTTCACGGCTGGAAATATCGAGTGTCAAACGCTTCATTATATAGGGCATCGTCCAAGCCGTTTGTGGCGGCCCTGCGATTGCCCCGGCGGGTCTTGTGAGGTAGATTGAAAAAATGAAAATCGAATTCGTTTCAGTGCCGGGGCGGGGAGACCGATGAACAGGTCCAGGTTCGTGTGGATGGCCACCGTTTTCGAGGGTGGCTTGATCGTGATTGCCTATGTGATCGGCTGGGTGACGGAAATCGACCCTTTGGCGCTGCTGGACTGGAAAGGGGAGTCCCTGGCGCTGGGGCTTTTGGGGACTTTGCCGCTGTTGATGTTCTTCGGCGTGACCTATCGTCTGTCCATTCCCCAATTGCAGGACATCAGGCGCCTTTTGGTCGATACCCTGGGGCCGCTTCTGGCTTCCTGTCGCTGGTACGAACTCCTTTATATCGCTTTTCTGGCAGGTGTCAGCGAGGAAATCCTGTTTCGTGGCGTCTTGCAGCCATGGATCGAGTCACTTTGGGGTTGGTGGCCCGGCCTGCTGCTCAGTAACATCCTGTTCGGGTTGGCCCATTCCATTACTCCCCTCTATTCCGTTCTGGCCGCCCTCACCGGGATCTATCTCGGGTGGATAATGGGGGTCGGTGGGGAACGCAATCTGCTCGTTCCCATCATCGTACACTCAGTCTACGACCTAGCCGCCTTCACCATTGTGGTGGCGGCTTACCGCGCCCAGCGAAACGGCTGAATCCGCCCGTTTCGTCTCTTCTGAATCCCGATGTCGCGGGGTAGGGGTGTCCAAGTGCTTGGGTGTGGTTTGTTAGCCATTTTTTGTGGCTGAAAAGCACCCTTGACGCATGGGAATTCCCTACCTATAGTTCAAGGGCAGATGTGGGGATGAGTGGGGAAAAGTGGGGAGTCTGTTTCGCGGCGTTCATTCGCTGAATCTGGATGGCAAGGGCCGCTTGGCCGTGCCTTCCCGGTACCGGGAATCCCTCCAGGCCGAGCACGATGGCCAAGTGGTCGTCACCATCGGGATCGACAACCGCTGTCTGTGGTTCTACCCCTTGTCGCATTGGCAAACTCTCGAGCGGCAATTATTGGCACTTCCCAGTCTGAATAAAAAAGCCAGGCGCCTGCAGCGTCTTCTGATCGGGCACGCCAGCGAGTGCCAGTTGGACGGGCAGGGGCGGATTTTGTTGAGTGCGCCGCTGCGCAAATTCGCCGGCATCGAGAAAAATGTGGTGATGATCGGCGTGGGGGAGAAATTCGAAATCTGGGATGAGGAAAGCTGGGAGATTCGCCGCAATCTCTGGGTCGAAGAAGAAGTCCTCGAGGATCTGGACGACTTGCCTGATCTGGGCGCATTGAGACTTTGACGATGGATGCCATGGTACATTTGCCTGTCATGTTGGAAGAAGTGATCGCCGCCTTGGATGTGCGTGGCGATGGCAGGTACATCGATTGCACTTTCGGCCGTGGCGGGCACAGCCGGGCGCTGCTGGAGCGTTTGGGGCCCGGTGGACGCCTGATTGCTCTGGACCGCGATCCGGGAGCGGTTGCTTCGGAGGAGGCCCGGGCATTGGGCCGCGATCCGCGTTTCCAACTGGTCCACGCCAATTTCAGAGCGCTCGCCGAAGTCGCTCATGCGTCGGGCGTGGCGGGTGAAGTGGACGGTATCCTGATGGATCTGGGGGTTTCTTCGCCGCAACTGGACGATCCGCGGCGGGGGTTCGCCTTTCTTCACGAGGGGCCTTTGGATATGCGGATGAATCCCGCCGAGGGCCCCTCGGCGGCGGAGTGGCTGGCCGGGGCCGGGGAAAGCGAGATCGCCGATGTGATCTGGCGTTACGGGGAGGAGCGTTTTTCCCGGCGTATCGCCAGGGCGATCGTCGCGACCCGGAGCGCCACCCCGTTGCGTACCACCCGGCAGCTGGTGGAATTGATCGAAACGGCCGTGCCCTGGCGGGATCGCCACAAACACCCCGCCACCCGTACCTTTCAGGCCTTGCGAATTCACGTGAACCGCGAACTCGAAGCGTTGGAGCAGGCCTTGCGGCAGGCGGTGGAGATCCTGTCTCCCGGGGGGCGGCTGGTCGTCATCGCCTTCCATTCGCTGGAAGACCGGATCGTCAAACGCTTCATCCGCCGTGAGGCCAGGGGCGAGCCCTTGCCCAAAGGCCTGCCGGTGCCGGACGGGGAAAGGAATCTGCGCCTGGCGGCAAAGGGCAGGAAGCGCCCCGGCGCTCTGGAGGTCGCCCGCAATCCCCGCGCCCGCAGTGCAGTCCTGCGTGTGGCCGAACGTCTGTGAACAGGGAAGCGGTGGTGGTTGCGGGGTTGCTGATAGCGGTGACCACGACCGCGCTGGCCGTGGTTTACGGGAAATACCGCCACCGCATGCTGGTCAACGAGCAGCAACGGCTGGAACGGGCACTGGATGCGCTGGAGGTGGAGTGGGAGCAATTGCTGATCGAGGAGCACGCATTGGCGGATCCGGCCTTGATTGAACGAGTGGCCCGCCGACGTTTGGATATGGTGGTTCCCAGGACCGAAGAAATCGTCTATTTGACCGTGTCGCAAGCACAATGAATCATCGGGATCGACAGCCGGCCGACATGACTTCCCCCTGGCGGAGGCGCTTTCTGGTGGCCCTGTTCGGCGTGCTGCTGTCCGCCCTGATGCTGCGCGCCTTCTACATTCAGGTATGGGCCAGTGATTTCCTTCACCGGCGGGGTGAGCGCCAGCAGACCCGGATGGTGACGCTCCCGGCGCACCGTGGCCGGTTGCTGGACCGCGAGGGAACGCCGCTGGCGATCAGCGCCCCGGTCCAGGCGGTATGCATCAATCCGCGTGAATTCCGCCCCGACGAGGCGCAATTGCGCCGGCTGGCGCGGCTGTTGGGCAAATCGCCGGGGAAACTGGCGCGCCAGATCGAATCCCATCGCCGCTCGGCCTTTCTTTATCTCAAGCGCCAGGTGCCGCCGGGCGTCGCCGGCGAAATCGCGCGGCTGAATCTGGAAGGGTTGTTCTTCCGCCGCGAATTCAGGCGCTATTATCCGATGGCCGAGGTCACTGCCCACCTGCTGGGGTTCACCGATATCGACCAGCATGGTCAGGAAGGCCTGGAACGGCGTTTCGAGGCCCGGTTGCTGGGGCTTCCCGGTAAGGTCAAGGTGATCCAGGACCGCCGTGGCCGGGTGATCGAGCGTCTCGACACCCTGCAACCCCCGAGGCCCGGTCATGACATCCGCTTGAGCATCGACCGGCGGTTGCAGTACCGCGCCTACCTGGAACTCAAACGGGCGGTTTCCGAGCACCGGGCGAAGGGTGGAATGCTGGTGTTGCTCGATGCCCATAGCGGCGAGATCCTGGCCATGGCCAATCAACCGACCTTCAACCCCAATGTCCGTCCCCACCGATTGCGATCTGGAGGCTATCGCAACCGCGTGGTGGTGGACAGTTTCGAGCCGGGTTCGACCCTCAAGCCGCTTTCCATGGCCTGCGCGTTGAAGTCGGGTGCCGTCCGGCCGCGGCAGATCGTCGATACCCGCCCCGGCTGGATGCGGGTGGGGCGCCAGCGGGTCCGGGACCACCGCAACTACGGCGTGCTCGATCTGGGGGGGGTGCTGAAGTTTTCCAGCAACGTGGGCATCACCCAGGTGGCGCTGCGAATGAGTCCGGAGACTTTTCACGCTTGTCTCCGCGAATTGGGGATCGCCGCACCGACGGGAATCGAGTTTCCCGGCGAAGCCAGGGGAAAGTTGGATCCCCCCGCCGGCTGGGGCCGGTTCGAACAGGCCACCCTGTCTTTCGGTTATGGCCTGACGGTTTCCGCCCTCCAGCTGGCCCGGGCATACACCGTGTTCGCCGACGATGGCGTGCTGCACAGCGTGACCTTGCTGCCTCGTGATCACGACGACAAGCAGGTCAGGGTGTTGCCGGCCACCGTGGCACGCAACGTCCGCGCCATGCTGGAGGGGGTGGTCAGTCGCAAGGGAACCGCCTGGCGCGCCCGCATCCCGGGCTACCGGGTGGCCGGCAAGACCGGAACGGTCAAGGTGGCGGTCGCCGGAGGCTACGCCAGACACCGTTACCGGGCATTGTTTGTCGGCATGGCGCCGGCCAGCGCGCCGCGCCTGGTGATGGCGGTGGTGATCGAGGAGCCCGGCGGAAAACTGTATTACGGCGGCCAGGTGGCGGCGCCGGTGTTTTCCCGGGTGATGGGGCTGGCTCTGCGGCTGTTGGGGGTGCCGCCGGACGACATTCCGGGCACGGGATCGGCGGTGCTGGTGAAGGCCGGCGGAGGGCTGGGGTGATGCGCTTGTGCGATTTGCTGCCCGAATGCGAATTGCGGGACGAGGTGACCGGCCTCAGCGACGATTCGGCCCACGTCCGCGGCGGAAACCTGTTTTTCGCCCTGGCGGGGGCGCGCCGTCACGGTTTGGATTTTTCCCCGCAGGCCCGGGACAACGGGGCGGTGGCGGTCGTTTATGATCCGAAAGAGGGATCCCCTCCCGAGGGGCTGGCCATCCCCTGCATCGGCGTGGAAGGGCTTGCCACCAAGGTGGCCGGGATCGCCGCCCGCTTCTACGGCCATCCTTCGCGCAAACTGGAGGTCATCGGCATTACCGGCACCAACGGCAAGACCAGTTGCAGTTTCTTCCTCGCCCAGATTCTGGACGGGGCGGTTTCGGGCACCCTCGGGTGGGGGCGCTGGCCGCGCCTCGAATCGACCGTCCACACCACGGCGCCTGCCATCGAGACCCAAAGGCGCCTTCATGCCTTGGCCTTACGCGGTATCGAAACCGTGGCGATGGAGGTCTCCTCCCATGCCCTGGCGCAAGGCCGGGTGAATGCCGTCGATTTCGATCTGGCGCTGTGGACCAACCTGAGCCGCGATCACCTCGATTATCACGGCTCGATGGAAGCCTACGCGGCCAGCAAGCGCAAGCTTCTGCTGTGGCCCGGTCTTAAGGCGGTGGTGGTCAACCTGGACGATCCCCGCTGGGAGTGGTTTGCCCAAGGGGTACGCGCGCCGCTTTTCGGTTTTGGTTGGCGCCATGACGGGCGGGTGACGTTTCCGCATCTGGCGGCGGGCGACATCCGCTTTTTACCGGACCGCATCGAATTCCAGGTCCGCCTGGGCAAGGCGCGCGAGCGGGTACGGTTGCCTCTGCTGGGGGAGTGCAATCTGGCCAACGCCCTGGCCGTCATGACAGTGCTGGTGGCCAGGGGCGCCGATCTCGCCGCGGCGGCGGCCGCCGTCTCCACCCTGCGTCCGGTGCCAGGGCGCATGGAACGTTTTCAGCGGCCGGGGTGCCCGCTGGTGGTGGTCGATTACGCCCACACGCCGGCGGCGCTGGAGGCGGCGCTTCGCAGCCTCCGCCGTCATGTGAACGGCCGGTTGTGGCTGGTGTTCGGCTGCGGCGGTGACCGCGACCGGGGGAAACGTCCCCAGATGGGGCAGGTGGCGGAAAAACTGGCCGACCGGATCATCGTCACCGACGACAACCCCCGGGGGGAGGATCCGGCGGCGATCGCCGGCGATATCGTGGCCGGCATGGGGCATGCGCCCGAGGTGATCCATGACCGGGCGCTGGCGGTGGAAACCGCGATCGGGTCGGCGAACGCGAATGACATCGTTCTGGTGGCCGGCAAGGGGCACGAGGCTTATCAGGAAGCCGCCGGTGAGCGGAGCGCCCTTTGCGACCGCGATCTGGTGGCCGCCCTGCTGGGGCGGGAGGCCGCGCCATGCGTCTGAGCGAGATTGCCGGGGTGCTGGAGGGTGGATTGCGGGGCGCCGACATCGAATTTTCAGGAGTGGGAACCGACACCCGGGAGGACTTGAGCGGCCGTTTGTTCGTCGCCCTGCGGGGCGAACGCTTCGATGGCCACGGTTTTCTCGATCGCGCCCGGCAGGCCGGCGCGGTGGCGGCATTGGTGGAAGAGCCCGCCGGGGTGGCGATGCCCCAAGTGGTGGTGTCCGATACCCGCAGGGCCTTGGGGCTTTTGGCCCGCCACTGGCGCCGCAGCCGTTTTCGCGGAACCGTGATCGGCATCACCGGCAGCAACGGCAAGACCACACTCAAGGAAATGACCGCCGCCTGTCTCGGCGGGGAGCCGGGGGTGTTGAAGACCCGCGGCAACCTCAACAACGACATCGGCGTGCCCCTGACCTTGCTCGAACTCGATGCCGGTCACCGTTTCGCGGTGGTCGAGATGGGGGCCAATCATGAAGGCGAGATCGCCTGGTGCGCCAGCCTGGCCGAACCCGCCATCAGCGTCCTGAACAACGTGGGGCCGGCCCATCTGGAAGGTTTCGGCTCCATCGAAGGCGTCGCCAGGGCCAAGGGGGAAATCGTCGCCGCGCTGCCGGAGACGGGGATCGCCGTCCTCAATGCCGACGATCGGTTCTATGGCTACCACCGCGATCTTGCGGGCCGCCGCCGGGTGGTGAGCTTCGGTTTCGGTGAGGCGGACGTGCGGGGGCTGCGGGTCGAACCTTTGGCCTTCCGGGATGGCAGGTTCCATAACCGTTTCGAGGCCGAGGTGTTCGGTGAGCGGTTGGAAATGGAAATTCAGCTGGCCGGCCGCCACAACGTCGCCAATGCCCTGGCGGCCATGGCCTGTGCCGTGGCGGCGGGATGCGGGAAGGCGGGAATCCGGCGCGGGCTGGCGTCGCTGGCGCCGGTTCCCGGCAGGTTGCGGCCGCTGCCCGCCGGCGGGGGTGCGTGGATACTGGATGATTGCTACAACGCCAATCCGGCTTCTTTCGCCGCCGGGCTGGAAGCCTTGCGGGCCATCGAGGGCGAGCGTTGGGTCATCCTGGGAGCCTTTGGCGAGCTGGGCCCGGAAAGTGCGGCCTGGCATCGCCGGGCGGGTGAATTGGCCAGACAAAAGGGGGTGCGGAGATTGTTGGCGGTGGGTGAGGCGAGCCGGCCCGCGGCGACGGCGTTCGGGCGGGAAGGTGAATGGTTTCCTTCGCGGGAAGCGTTGATCGAGACCGTGGCGGCGAACATGGGTGAGGGGATCTGTATCCTGATCAAGGGATCGCGGAGTCAGCGGCTGGAAACGGTCGTCGAAGCGTTGAGGGAGCATTGAGGTGTTTTACTGTCTGACCGATTGGCTGGCCGACTGGTATTCCCCTTTCCGGGTGTTTCAGTATCTGACCTTGCGCGCCATTGTCAGCGTCCTGACCGCCCTGGTGATTTCGTTCGTCATCGGCCCCCCGTTGATCCGCTGGCTGGGGCGTTATGGTCAGCCGATTCGCGACGATGGCCCGGAGAGCCATTTCTCCAAGGCCGGTACGCCCACCATGGGAGGGCTGTTGATATTGATCGCCCTGGTGACGACGACCCTGCTCTGGTCCGACCTGGACAACCGTTTCGTGATAGTGGTGTTGGCGGTGACGTTGGGGTTCGGGGTGATTGGTTTCGTCGACGACTACAAGAAGCTGGTGCTGCAAAACAGCAAGGGGATCTCGGCGCGGCAGAAACTGTTCTGGCAGACCGCCATCTCGCTGGCGGCGGCGCTGTTTCTCTATCGCACCGCCGCCGTCCCCGCGGAAACCCTCTATATCGTGCCGTTCTTCAAGGATATCGTGATCGATCTGGGTTGGGGGTTCGTTCCCGTCACCTGCCTGGTCATCGTCGGCACCAGCAACGCGGTCAATCTGACCGACGGTCTCGACGGGCTGGCGATCCTGCCTTCGGTTCTGGTGGGCGGCGCCCTGGGGGTGTTCGCCTACACTTCCGGCCACCTCCATTTCGCCGGCTATCTGGCGGTTCCCCACATTCCCGGCGCGGGGGAACTGGTGATATTCTGCGGCTCGCTGGTGGGCGCCGGGCTGGGTTTTTTGTGGTTCAACGCCTACCCCGCCCAGGTGTTCATGGGAGATATCGGCGCCCTGGCGCTGGGGGCGGCGCTGGGAATCGTGGCGGTGGTGGTGCGGCAGGAAATCGTGCTGATGATCATGGGGGGCGTGTTCGTGATGGAGACGGTTTCGGTGATCCTGCAGGTGGCGTCTTTCAAGCTCACCGGCAAGCGCCTGTTCAGGATGGCGCCGTTACACCATCACTTCGAGCTGAATGGCTGGCCGGAGCCCAGGGTGATCGTCAGGTTCTGGATCATCACCGTGATCCTGGTCCTGATTGGCCTTGCGACCTTGAAGTTGAGGTGAGCCGTGACGTCTGTGGTCGATGAACGCACATTTTCCGTTCCCGCCTTTCTGGGAAACGATCCGCGGGTGGCGGTGGTCGGGCTGGGGCGCACCGGCGTGTCGGCGGTCGGTTTCCTGCACCGCCTGGGGGTCGAATGTGTGGCGATGGACAGCCGCCCCCGGCCGCCGGGGCTGGAAGCGGTACGGCAATACGAAGGGGTCGCGGTGTTTGCCGGGGCGCTTCGTGGTGACGTATTGGCCCGGGCCACGCATATTTTGGTGAGCCCCGGACTGCCTCTGGACGAACCTGTGATACGCTTCGCCCTCGAAAGGGGCGTGGCGCTGATCAGTGATATCGACCTGTTCGCAGCGCTGGCGCGGGCGCCGGTCATTGCGGTGACAGGTTCCAACGGCAAGAGCACGGTCACCTCTCTGGTGGCGGAAATGGCCAGAGTGGCGGGAATGCGGGTCCGGGCCGGCGGCAATCTGGGAACGCCGGCGCTCGATCTGCTTTGTCCCGAATGCGATTTGTACGTGCTCGAACTGTCCAGTTTTCAACTTGAGCGGAGCCGAAAGCTCCGTCCCGATGCCGGCGCGGTGCTGAATGTCAGCCCCGATCATCTCGACCGCCATCCAAGCGTGGAGGCCTATGCCGCCATCAAGGGCAAACTGTTTGCGTGGAGCCACTGCCGGGTGGCCAACCGGGACGACCCGCTGGTGGCCGGGCTGGCGGAAAACGCCTCTGCGGCGGCCGATTCGGAACCGGGAGCCGGGAGGGGGCGGAATCCGGACCGTTGCCAAACCCCGGCGCTTTGGTTCAGCCTGGAGGATCCCGGCGCCGATTATGGCCTGCTCGATGTCCACGGTGAACCGTGGCTGGCCCGCAGGGGAGAGCCGCTGCTCGAGGCGGCCGGGGTCGCGCTTTCCGGTCGCCACAACTTGGCCAACGCCCTGGCCGCGCTGGCCCTGGCCGAAGCCGGCGGCATTCCCCTGGAACCGGCTCTGGAAGCCCTGCGCCGGTTTGGCGGCCTGCCCCACAGGATGCAGCGGGCGGGAGAAATCGACGGGGTGGTGTGGATCAACGATTCCAAGGGGACCAATGTCGGCGCCACCGAGGCGGCCATTTCCGGCCTGGAGGGGCCTGTCGTGTTGCTGGCGGGGGGCGTGGGCAAGGGGGCCGATTTCTCCTCTCTGCGACCGGCGGTGGAGGCCAAGGTCAGGATGGCCATCCTGTTCGGCAGCGACCGCCGCCTTCTGGCCGAGGCGCTGGCGCCGGCCACCCGCGTCGTCGAAGTGGAGGATCTGGAGACGGCGATGGTGGTGGCGCGGCGAAACGCCAAACCGGACGAGACGGTGTTGTTGTCGCCGGCTTGCGCCAGTCTGGACCAGTTCGAGGACTATCAGGCCCGTGGCAACCTGTTCGAATCCGTGGTGAGACGATGGCAGTCGATGGATTAGCGGTTCAAGGTGTTCGCGGAAGAGGCGTTTCGCCCTTCGACGGCTGGTTGCTGGCCGTCGCGGCGGGTCTGGTGGCGCTGGGCTTCGTGATGATGACCTCGGCCTCCGTTCACCTGCATCCGGACGAATTTTATTTCGCCCGCCGCCAGGCCCTGCATCTGCTGGTGGGGCTGGTGGCGGCGGCCGTCGTCTGGCGAGTGCCGCTTCAGGGGTGGCAACGGCTGGGGCCCGCGCTGTTGCTGCTGGGGCTGGCGCTGCTGGTGGCGGTCAAGGTGCCAGGGCTCGGGGCGACGGTCAAGGGAAGCACCCGCTGGCTCGATCTGCCGGGGGTGCGGATTCAGGTGTCGGAGCCTTTCAAATGGATCGCGGTGATTTATCTGGCAGGCTATATCGTTCGCCACCGGCCGGCGTTGCAGCGGCAGGCCGTCGCCTTGTTCCGGCCCCTGGCGCTGCTGGGGCTGGGAGCGGGACTGTTGCTGTGGGAACCGGATTTCGGCGCGGCCGCGGTGTTGATGGCGACGGCCACCCTGCTGCTGTTTCTGGCCGGCGCCAGGCTGCTGCCCCTGCTGGCGCTTTTCTCCGCCCTGGCCGCCGCCGCCGTGATGTTGGTGGTCTTTGAGCCTTACCGGATGCGGCGGCTGGTCGCCTTTCTCGATCCCTGGACCCACGCCCAGGACTCGGGTTATCAGTTGATTCAAGCGTTGATCGCCTTCGGCCGGGGCGGCTGGTTCGGATCGGGGCTGGGAAACAGTGTGCAGAAGATGTTTTACCTGCCGGAAGGCCATACCGATTTCATCCTCGCGGTGATCGGCGAGGAGCTGGGATGGATCGGCGTGACCGTGGTGATCGCGGCCTTCGCCGTCTTGCTGTGGCGGATTTTCCTGATCGCGAGGCTGGCCGAAGCGGCGGAGCTGGCTTTTGGCGCCTGGCTGGCCTATGGAATCGGGTTGTGGCTGGGGTTGTCGGTGGTGATCAATATCGGGGTCAATCTGGGGGTGTTGCCGACCAAGGGGCTGACACTCCCTCTGATGAGTTACGGAGGTGGAAGTCTGGTGGTGGACTGCATGGCGCTGGCGCTGGTGCAGCGGGTGTATCGGGAGGCCCGGGAGGTGCTGGCCGGGCGACCGGGGAGGAAACCGTGGCGAGGGTGATGATCATGGCCGGTGGCACCGGCGGGCACGTGTTTCCGGCCATGGCGGTGGCGCAGTGGCTGCGGGAACAGGGTCACGACGTGAGTTGGATGGGAACCCCCTGGGGCATGGAGTCGCGGGTCGTTCCGGCCGCCGGCTTCACCCTGGACAAGATCAGCGTCCGGGGGGTGCGGGGGAAAGGCTTCGCCTCGTTGCCGGGCGCGCCGCTGATGCTGTCGAGAGCCTTGTGGCAGGCGGACAGAATCTTGCGCCGGCGGTCTCCCCAGGTGGTGCTGGGCATGGGCGGGTTCGCGGCGGGGCCGGGGGGGGCGATGGCCTGTCTGCGGCGTATCCCGCTGGTGATTCACGAACAGAATCGTGTTCCCGGTACCACCAATCGCTGGCTGGCGCCGTGGGCCAGGCGGGTGCTGGAGGGCTTCCCGGACACCTTCGCCGACGGCCTCCATCCCTGCTGGACCGGCAACCCCTTGCGCCGGGAAATTCAACGCCTGGGCCCCAGGGATCTGCTGCCGGGCCCGGTGCTGAGGTTGCTGGTTCTGGGGGGGAGTCAGGGGGCGGCGGTGCTCAACGACATCGTCCCCCGTTCCCTGGGCGGCATGGAGAAGCGGATCAAAGTGAGGCATCAATGCGGGCGCGGCAACAAAGAGGCCGTGGAATCGGCCTATCGCGAGGCGGGCGTCGAAGCCAGGGTGACGGAATTCATCGACGACATGGCGGCTGTCTGGCAGTGGGCCGATCTGGCGATCTGCCGCAGCGGCGCCATGACGGTCAGCGAATTGGCGGCCGCGGGCGTGCCGGCGATTCTGGTACCCTATCCCTTTGCCATCGACGATCACCAGACCCGTAACGCGGAGTATCTGGTACGACGTGGCGCCGCGGTTCTGCTGCCGCAGAGCCGGTTGAGCGAGGAAACCCTGGTGGATGAAATCCAGCGACTGATCACCCGGCCGGAGCGGCTGCGGGAGATGGGCGTGGCGGCGCGCAGAGCGGCGCGCCTGGATGCGACGGAAACGGTGGCGCGGATTTGTCTGGAGGAAGTGGATGGTGCCTAAGCGTAAAGACGATGTGGAGATGGATTTTCCCCTGCGGGCGGGAAGCGAGCCCGTGCGCCGGCGGATGGCCGGCATCGGGCGAATCCATTTCATCGGCATCGGCGGGGTGGGGATGAGCGGCATCGCCGAGGTGCTCGCCAACCTGGGTTACCGGGTCTCGGGATCGGATTTGCGGGAAAGCCTGAATTTGCAACGGCTGCGCAGCATGGGGGTCGACGTGGTGGTGGGGCACGATGGCGGCCGCGTCTCGGGGGCGGACGTGGTGGTGGTTTCCAGCGCCATCACCCCCGACAACCCCGAGTGGAGGCGGGCGAAGGACGAGCGGATTCCGGTGATTTCCCGGGCGGAGATGCTGGCGGAGCTGATGCGTTTCCGCTTCGGTATCGCCGTCGCGGGCACCCACGGCAAGACCACGACCACCAGCCTGGTGGCCAGCATTCTTGCCGAGGGGGGGCTGGATCCCACTTTCGTGATCGGCGGTCGTCTCAACAGTATCGGCAGCCACGCGGCACTGGGGCGGGGGCCTTATCTGGTGGCCGAGGCCGACGAAAGCGACGCGTCCTTTCTCCATCTGGCCCCGATCATGGCGGTGATCACCAATGTGGACCGCGACCACCTGAGCACCTATGGGGGGGACTGGGGACGATTGAAAGAGACCTTCGTCGAATTCCTTCATCACTTACCCTTTTACGGCCTGGCCGTGGTCTGCCTGGACGATCCGGGGGCGGCTGAGATTCTTCCCCGGATCAACAAGCCGGTGCGGACCTACGGGCTCAACCCCGAAGCGGATCTCAGGGCCCGTGAAGTGAGGCAGATGGGACTGAAGACCCATTTCGTCGTCGAGGGGAGAGGGTTGGAACGCCCGCTGGCGGTCGAACTCAATCTGCCGGGGCGTCACAACCTGCTCAACGCCCTGGCCGCCATCGCCATCGCCCTGGAATTGGGCGTCGGTGGCGAGGCGGTTCGATCGGCCCTGGCCGGTTTCGCCGGTATCGGGCGCCGGTTCCAGGTCGGCAGGCTGCCGTGGCGGGCGGGGGAGATCACCCTGGTGGACGACTATGGGCATCATCCCCGCGAATTGGAGACGACCCTGGCGGCGGCGCGCCAGGCATGGCCGGGCAGGCGCCAGGTGCTGGTGTTCCAGCCGCACCGCTATACCCGCACCAGGGAACTGTTCGATGAATTTCTCCGGGTATTGGGCGAAGTGGATGAATTGTTGCTGCTCCCGGTCTATGCCGCCGGCGAGGCGCCCATTCCGGGCGCGGACAGCAAGGCGCTGGCGCGCTGTTTGAAAGAGTCCGGGCGGAACGTGACCTTGCTGACCTCTCTGGACGAGGTTCCCCGGGCCATGGAGGAAAGGGTGAACGAGGACGATATCGTTCTGCTCCTGGGGGCCGGCAGTATCGGCCGTCTGGCCGCCCGCTTGCATGAGGTGTTTGAATGAGCATGGCGCAACGACTTATGAACGCCCCGGCGGTGAAAGGCGAGCTCTTGTACGACGCCCCGCTGGCCGGTTTCACCACCTGGCGGGTGGGCGGTCCCGCCAGGTGCCTGTTTCGCCCCGAAGGGCGGGAGGATCTGATCGATTTTCTGGCGGCGCTTTCCCCCCGCGAACCCGTGACCTGGCTGGGACTGGGAAGCAACGTACTGGTGCGTGACGGCGGGGTGCCGGGGGTGGTGATCGTCACCGCCGGCCGCCTGCGTTCCATGTCTCTGGAAAAGGATGGACGCATTCATGTAGAGGCCGGTGTGCCCTGTGCCCATGTGGCCCGTTTTTGCAGCCTGCACGGTTTCGGAGGGGCCGAGTTCCTGGCCGGGATTCCCGGTACCATGGGGGGCGCCCTGGCCATGAACGCGGGGGCGTTCGGCGGTGAGACCTGGACCTGGGTGGACGAGGTGGAAACCGTGGACCGCTATGGCGTCGTCAGACGCCGCAAGCCCGATGATTACCGGGTTGGATATCGGCGGGTGGAGGGGCCGGAAGGGGAATATTTCCTCGCCGCCTGGTTGCGGCTGCAGCCGGGGGAGATTCAATCCGGCCAGCAGCGGATACGGGAACTGCTGGCCCGCCGCAACCGAACCCAGCCGACCCGCTGGCCCAATTGCGGTTCGGTGTTCAAGAACCCCTCCGGGGATTCCGCCGCCCGTCTGATAGAGGCGTGCGGCTTGAAAGGCAGGCGGATCGGCGGGGCGAAAATCTCGCAATTGCACGCCAATTTCATCATCAACACCGGTGGCGCCAGGGCGTCCGACATCGAGCGCCTGATCGCGCTGGCCCGGCAGGCGGTGCTGGAACGCTTCGGGATCGGGCTGGAACTGGAAGTCAGGATCATAGGGGTGGCGGCATGACGTTGGGCGATCCGGCCCGTTTCGGCAAGGTGCTGGTGGCCATGGGCGGCGCCAGCGCCGAGCGGGAGATTTCCCTGATCGGTGGCCGCGCGGTCCTGGACGCGCTGGAGCGATCGGGGGTCGATGCGGAGGCTTTGGTGGTGGGAGATCGGCCGCTGGACGATTTGCGGCGGAAGGCATGCGACCGGGTTTTCAACATGCTCCACGGCCGGGGCGGGGAAGATGGCGTGTTCCAGGGTTTGTTGGAATCTTTGGGAATCCCTTATACCGGCAGTGGGGTGCTGGGATCGGCGTTGAGCATGGACAAGCTGCGGACCAAGCTGTGTTGGCGCGGGGCCGGTCTGCCGACGCCGGACTGGCGGCTGCTCGACTCCCCGGCCGATCTCGATCGGTGCATCGAGACTCTGGGGTTCCCCGTGATCGTCAAGCCGGTTCTGGAAGGGTCGAGTATCGGTATGGCCAGGGCCGATGACCGGCGGCAGTTACGCGCCGCCTGGGAATCGGCGCGGGAGTTCGACTGCCCGGTGATGGCCGAGCGCTGGGTCGAAGGGACGGAATATACCGCCGCCTTGCTGCAGCAGCGGATGCTGCCCCTGATCCGCCTCGAAACCCCCCGCAGCTTCTACGATTACGAGGCCAAGTATCGGGCGGACAGCACCCGTTATCTGTGTCCCTGCGGTTTGCCGGCGGAGCGGGAAAGCGCCCTTCAGTCGTTGGCCCGGCGCGCATGTGAAGTGATCGGGGTGTCGGGATGGGGAAGAGTGGATTTGTTTTGCGATGCCGCGGGGCGGCCGTGGTTGATCGAGGTCAATACGGTGCCGGGGATGACGGACCACAGCCTGGTGCCGATGGCGGCGGCCGCCGCCGGGATCGCCTTCGACGATTTGGTGTGGCGGATTCTGGAAACCAGTGTCGGGACGTAAAGCGTTGCTCTGGGGGGTTGGATTGGCAAGT
The DNA here is from genome assembly GCA_026981855.1 of Methylothermaceae bacterium. Lineage (GTDB taxonomy): Bacteria > Pseudomonadota > Gammaproteobacteria > Methylococcales > Methylothermaceae > Methylohalobius. Next base: position 60,293 of record JALSIB010000032.1, read on the forward strand.
GCGATGGTGATGGCGGCAGGGATCTGGCGCCTGGATACCCGGTTGTTTCCGATTCGCTTCGTGCGGGTGCAGGGAAGTTTGCAGCACTTGCGGTTGAGGGAGGTGGAGCAGGCGTTGCGGCCGCTGTCGCAGGGGTATTGGTCGATCGATCTGGATCGGGTGGCGGATGCCGTCAGGCGAATTCCCTGGGTCGAGGCGGTCGTCGTCCGGCGGGTTTGGCCCGACGTGCTGGAGCTGGTCGTCCGGGAGCAGGAACCTGTGCTCAGGTGGGGGCGGGATGCCTTGTTGAACAGGCGTGGAGAGGCGTTCAAGCCTGAAACCCTCCAGGGGTACCGTCACCTTCCCGGATTGACGGGGCCTGCGAATTACCGCCGGCGGTTGTTTCGGGCCTATCACAGCATGAACGAGGCGCTGCGGCCCTTGGAGATGAGAATTCTGGAACTGGAAGTGGACTCGCGGCGGAGCTGGCGGATGAAACTGGACGGAGGGATGGAGATTCAGCTGGGAAGGGTCTCGCCGGAGGCTGTTTTCGCCCGGCTGGTGCGCGCGATGACGCGCCTGGGAAAGGACGAATGCCGGCGGATCGAGCGGCTGGATGGCCGTTACGAGCATGGATTCGCAGTTCGCTGGCAACGGCAGGGGGCGACCCGGGGAGGGAGAACTTTGAAACTGGAACGACATGGCTAAACGTAAGAACCGCAATATCATCGTCGGGCTGGATATCGGCACCTCCAAGGTGGCCGCTATCGTTGGCGAATACAATGCCGAGGAAAACGAGATCGAGATCGTCGGGATCGGCACCAATCCTTCTCGGGGATTGAAGAAAGGCGTGGTGGTCAACCTGGAATCCACCGTGCAATCGATCCAGCGCGCGGTCGAGGAAGCGGAATTGATGGCGGGGTTTCAGATTCACGCGGTCTACGTGGGGATCGCCGGCAGCCATATCCGCAGCCTCAATTCCCACGGGATCGTCGCCATCAAGGACAAGGAGGTTTCCCAGGCCGACGTGGACAGGGTGCTGGATTCCGCCAAGGCGGTGGCCATTCCGGCCGATCAGAGGCTTCTCCACGTGCTGCCGCAGGAATACATCATCGACAGTCAGACCGGCATCAAGGAACCGGTGGGCATGGCCGGTATCCGGCTGGAAGCCAAGGTACACATCGTGACCGGGGCGGTCAGCGCGGCCCAGAACATCGTCAAGTGCATCCGCCGCTGCGGGCTGGAAGTGGAGGACATCATCCTGGAGCAATTGGCTTCTTCCCATGCGGTATTGAGTGAAGACGAGAGGAATCTGGGGGTCTGTCTGGTGGACATCGGCGGCGGAACCACCGATATCGCCGTCTTCACCGACGGGGCCATCCGGCATACGGCCGTCATCCCCATCGCCGGGGATCAGATCACCAACGATATCGCGGTCGCTCTGCGAACGCCGATTCTGCACGCGGAGCGGATCAAGATCGAGCACGGTTGCGCCTTGACCCAACTGGCGGACATCGACGACATGGTCGAGGTGCCCAGCATTGGAGAGCGTCCCCCCCGCAGGATATCGCGGCAGAATCTGGCTGAGATCGTCGAACCGCGTTGCGAGGAGTTGTTGCTGCTGATTCAGGCGGAACTGCGGCGCAGCGGTTTCGACGATCTGATCGCCGGCGGGGTGGTGCTGACCGGAGGCTGCTCGAAGTTGGAGGGGTTGGTGGAACTGGCCGAAGAAATCTTCCACATGCCGGTGCGGCTGGGGATGCCCAGGCATGTCACCGGGCTGACCGACGTGATCTGCAATCCGGCCTATGCCACCGGTGTGGGATTGTTGCTGTTCGGTCAGGAAAATCAGGTATCGCTGGGTATGAGCGACGACGAGTCGGGGCTCCGTGCCTTATGGAGACGGATGTGCAGCTGGTTTCAGGGGAATTTTTGAGTTTTCGTTGTTTGGATGATGGTGTTTTTGTCAATCTGAGGTGAGGAGATAAGACGATGACTTTCGAAATGGTAAATGATTACAACCAGAATGCGGTAATCAAGGTGATCGGGATCGGCGGCGGCGGAAGCAATGCCGTGGACCATATGGTCAACAGCAACATCGAAGGGGTGGAGTTCATCTGCGCCAATACCGATGCCCAGGCCTTGCGCAAGGCGTCCGCCAGCAAGGTGTTGCAGATAGGTGGCGAGTTGACCAAGGGACTGGGGGCCGGTGCCAACCCCGAAGTGGGCAAACAGGCGGCCATGGACGACCGGGACCGGATTCACGAGATGATCGAAGGCTCGGACATGGTGTTTTTGACCGCCGGAATGGGTGGCGGCACCGGCACCGGCGCGGCGCCGGTGTTTGCCGAGATCGCCAAGGAACTGGGGGTACTGACGGTGGCGGTGGTGACCAAGCCGTTTCCTTTCGAAGGGATCAAACGGCAGAAAGTCGCCGAACAGGGCATCGCGGAGCTGGGGCAGTACGTGGATTCCCTGATTACCATCCCCAACGAAAAGCTGTTGCAGGTGTTGGGAAGCGATGCCAGCCTGCTTCAGGCTTTCGCTTCGGCCAACGATGTGTTGCTGGGCGCGGTGCAGGGGATCGCCGAACTGATCACCCGGCCGGGGCTGATCAACGTGGATTTCGCCGACGTGCGCACGGTGATGTCGGAGATGGGCATGGCGATGATGGGGACGGGTTCGGCCACCGGGGAAAACCGGGCCTCGGAAGCGGCCAAGGACGCGATCGCCAGCAAACTGCTGGAAGACGTCAACCTGCAGGGCGCCCGCGGCATTCTGGTCAACATCACCGGCGGTCTGGATTTGTCCATCGGCGAATTCAACGTGGTGGGCGATACCGTCAAGGAATTTGCTTCGGAGGAAGCCGTGGTGGTGGTGGGAACCGTCATCGATCCCGAGTTGCAGGACGAGATCCGGGTGACGGTGGTGGCCACGGGTCTGGAGGACGCCAATCGGGTCGCCGCGGTGGGCGATGCGGCGGAACCCCCGGTCAGGCTGGTGGAGAAGAAGAACGACGGTGAAGTGGACTATGACCGCCTGGACCGTCCCACGGTGATCCGCCAGCGACCGGAGAAGACCGTCAAACGGCCCGCCAGGGTGGCGAACGGATTGCCCGCTCAGGAGGAGGATCTGGATTATCTGGACATTCCCGCCTTCCTGCGCCGTCAGGCGGATTGAACGGGCGGTTGGATGGGGGTGGTTGCGCCCCGCCCCCGTCTACAACCGCATCGGCATGACGATGTGGCGGACGCCTGGATCCTCCGGATCCTGGAGCAGGCAGGTCAGGTTTTGTTCGGCGAAGGACAGGGTGATCGTGTCCGCTTCCAGGTGGGAAACGGCATCGGCCATGTAGGAGGCGTTGAAGCCGGCGCTGAAACGCGGCCCCTCATACAGCACCTCCAGTTCTTCCTCCGCCTCTTCCTGTTCCGGGTTGTGGGCCGACAGTTTGAGCAGATTCCCGTCGACGTCGAAACGGATGCCGCGGTATTGCTCGTTGGAAAGGATGGAGACCCGGGAAATGGCGTCTTTCAGTGCCTGGCGGTCACAGGTGATCGTGCCGGCGACCTGCTGGGGAAAAACCCGCTGGTAGTTGGGATAACGCCCGTCTATCAGCTTGGCGGAGAAGACGACGTCCGGCAATACCAGGCGGATGGCGTTGTCCGTGAGGTGCAGGGCCAGGGAGTGCTCGTCGCTTTCCAGCAGACGGGAAAGCTCCTGGACGCCTTTGCGGGGAACGATGGGTTGCTTCAGCGCCTCCACCGGTTGCTCCAGGGGCTGCTGGCACCAGGCCAGCCGGTGCCCGTCCGAAGCGATGGCGCGTATGGTGTCTCCTTCCAGCTCCAGCAACAAGCCGTTGAGATAGTAACGGACATCCTGCTGCGCCATGGCGTAGAGGGTTTTGCCCAGTAATTTGCGCAGGGATTCGCCGCCGATGCGGGCTTCCGTTTCTTCCCCTTTCAGCTGGAACTCGGGAAAGCCGTCGCTGGGGAGAGTGGCCAGGGAGAAACGACTGCGTCCCGCCTTGAGCGTCAGGGCGCCTTCGCTTTTCAGCGAGCAGTGAACCTGGGTTCCGGCCGGTAACAGCCGGCAGATGTCCAGCAGCTTTCTGGCGGGCACCGTGGTCTCTCCCTCCGTGCCTTCTATCCTGGTGCGGGTGATCAACTCGATTTCCAGGTCGGTGCCGACAATCGTCAGGTAATCATCGTGAACGCGCAACAGAACGTTCGCCAGAATGGGCATGGTGGAGCGGCGTTCGATCACGCCGGCCACTTTTTGCAAGGCTTCGAGCAGAATGTCTCGGGTGGTGGTGAATTGCATGGATGATGAAACTCAGTTGGTGAGCAGGTGTAGCAGGGTGGCGTAATCCTCGGCGATCTTGCTGTCGGATTCCTTCAGTTCCTCCACCTTGCGGCAGGCGTGGAGAACCGTGGTGTGATCGCGGCCGCCGAAATATTCGCCGATTTCGGGCAGGCTGTGATTGGTGAGTTCCTTGGCCAGCGCCATGGCGATCTGGCGGGGGCGGGTGATCGAACGGGTGCGCCTGCTGGACAGAATGTCGGCGACCCGGATCTTGTAATAATCGGCGACGGTCTTCTGGATGTTTTCCACGTTGATCAGCTTGTCCTGGACGGCAATCAGATCCCGCAGCGCCTCCTTGGCGAACATCAGCGTGATCGGTTCCCCGGTGAACTGGGCCCGGGCCGTGACCCGGCGCAACGCCCCCTCCAGTTCGCGGACGTTGGAGCGGATGCGTTTGCCGATGAAAAAAGCCACTTCCTCGGGAAGATCCACCCCCCAGTGCTGGGCCTTGCTCATCAGAATGGCGACCCGGGTTTCCAGGTCCGGCGGCTCGATGGCCACCGGCAGCCCCCAGCCGAAGCGGGATTTGAGCCTTTCCTCGAGACCTTCGATCTCCTTCGGATAACGGTCGCAGGTCAGGACCACCTGATGCTTGTTCTCCAGCAGGGTGTTGAAGGTGTGGAAGAATTCCTCCTGGGAACGTTCCTTGCCGGCGAAGAACTGGATGTCGTCGACCAGGAGGGCGTCCACGGTGCGGTAATACTCCTTGAAGGCGTTGATGGCGTTGTGTTGCAGCGCGGTGACCATGTCCGAGACGAAACGTTCGGAATGCAGATACACCACGTTGGCGCCGGGGTTGCGTTCCACGATCAGATTGCCGATGGCGTGCATCAGATGGGTCTTGCCGAGCCCGACACCGCCATAGATGAACAAGGGGTTGTAGGCCAGGCCGACGTTTTCGGCCACCTGGGCGGCGGCGGCCTTGGCGAACTGGTTGGATTTGCCTTCGACGAAGGTGGCGAAGGTGAAAGCGGGGTTCAGATTGTTGGCGCCGGGCTTCTTTTTGCGCGGTTTCGCCGTTTTGGCGCCGAAATCGGGCCTGGCCGCGGCCTCTTCAGAGGTTTTTTTCCGGTTTCCGACCTCCAGGACGACATGGGGCGCCTGGCTCCCGCTGTTTGGCAGGGCGGCTTCGATCCGCTCCATGAAATTTTTCCGCACCCATTCCAACACGAACTGATTGGGCGCCAGAAGGCGCAGTTCCGATCCGTTTTCCTCTGCCTGCAAAGGGCGGATCCAGGTGTTGAACTGTTGCGGCGGGATTTCGTGTTCAAGTTTTTGGATACACCTGTTCCAGAGATTGCTCATGGGATTTGGACCTTGCGTCTGTGGGGTTGAACTGCCGTTCCGGAGCGCGAGACAGGGTGGCCACGGTGCCCGGACGGATACTATACCGGATTTGCCAGGAGGTCACACTAGTGTCTCCCCAATTTTCCCAAGCGGTCAGCGCAAGGCATTGATATACGGATAAAAAGGGGTTCAAAACGAGAGGATCGGGGTTCCTGATCGGGTAAAATGTGTATAGCAATAACCCATTGA
>JALSIB010000033.1 GCA_026981855.1 Methylothermaceae bacterium
TTCAATGGGTTATTGCTATACACATTTTACCCGATCAGGAACCCCGATCCTCTCGTTTTGAACCCCTTTTTATCCGTATATCAATGCCTTGCGCTGACCGCTTGGGAAAATTGGGGAGACACTAGTTAATGGCGGCCGAACCAGAGACATGCCTAACTGAACAGCATCCGGGTTTCGTCTATTCCCTCGATTTCCACCACTTCGATATCAGGCGCCAGCCCCAGGCGCGAGAAAGCCGCGATTTTCGTCGGCTCGACAGGGGGCTCTTCGCCCTGTGCCGCAATGTGCTCCAGGTATGCGACTTGCACCACGTCGGTGTAGTCCGCCTTTCCATCTTCCGTTTCCCGGTCCCATCGATTGTACTGGGAGACCACCTGGCTCAAGGATTTTGGAAAGTTCCATTTGAACATGATCACTTCACCGATTGTGGTGTGGAGCGAGTCGAGCAGCTGATCCAGAACTTGTGGATCCTTGGAAATCTCCGGTGATTTGTTGGCCAGGGACAAAATCGGCAGTTTGCCGATCTGGTGGATCAAACCGGCCAACAGGGCCTGCTCCGTATCCAGATCCTGGCACAGAGTGGCCATGGCGCGGCTGATGGCCGCGACATCGACGCTGGTTTGCCAAGTATCGTTGAAATAGTTGGCCAACAGTTTGGAGTCGGGTTGAAAGACCTGCTTCAGGGCCAGCCCCATCATGAGTGTCCGGACGGTTTCGTAACCCAGGCGCATGACCGCCATCTGAAGGTTGGTGATTTCGGTTCTGGCCCGGTAGAGGGGGCTGTTGGCCACCTGAAGCAACCGTGCGGTCAAGGCGGCGTCTTCGGCGATCAGGCTTGCCAGTTGAGAGGCGGTGGTATTTCCCTGATCGACCGCTTCCCGCACCTTGAGCGCCACTTCCGGCAGGGAGGGCAAAACGATCCGGTCTTTTTCTATTTCATCCAGCAGGTGATCGAGAAATTGCTGTTCATTGGCAAATTGCATGGTGGTGGATTCCTTTCGGTTGGGGGATGAAAAAAGCCTCTACGGCAAAGTATAGGCAAGATCCAGCCACTCCAGCCGGGCCTTCGGGCACCCTTCGACAAAAACTTCAGGACTTTGAGCCCGGTCACATCTCACCACCGCCAGCAGTTCCTGTCCTGCTTCGCAGGTGGCCGCATCGATGACCGTCCCCGCCGCTTCATCGCCGCACAGCAGTTTGTCGCCTGGGGCAAGGGAAACGCTGGGATGGACTTCGGCCCGGTAGGTACGCCTTTTGACCTGACCGCGGTAATGGGTACGGGCGATGATCTCCTGGCCGGTGTAGCATCCCTTGTCGAAGCCGATGGCGCCGAGCAGATCGAGATTGAGCATCTGTGGCAGAAAGGCTTCGGATGTCGCCTGATTCACCCAGGGAATCCCGCTGCGGATTTCCCGCAGTCGCCAATGCGTGGCGGGGAGACAGCCGGCAGGCAGTTCCTTTCTCCATTGGTGCCAGATTTCCCGCGCTGCATCTTCGGTGCCCAGCAGCAACCAGCGCATTCCCGGCTCCGGCATGCGGATACAAAGCAGCCCCCCGATTTTGCCGACGCCTCCGGCCTGTTCCGGAAGCGTGGCGGCTATCTCGGGCGGGCGATCGGCATCGGTTATGAGTCCGAACAGCACGCCGGGTTCCTCCAGGATTTGGACTTTCGACCTGAGCACGTACCGTTTGAGGCGTTGCATGACCGGCTGCAGGAGATCGCCAGGCAGAAGGATCAGATAGTCTTCTTCCCTCCGCACCATTCTGAAATTGGCGATCACCCTGCCTTCCGGGTTGCAGAAAGCGCCGAGTGCGGCATGCTGCCGGGTGATCGTCCGAACATCGCAGGTCGCCTGTCCCTGCAGGAATACCGCGGCATCGGCACCGGAAATCCTCAGGATGCCTGTCGGTGGCAGGGGGGTGAGGAAGCAAGTTTCCGGCCCGCGGTTGAGGGTTTGCAGTTGTTCTTCGATGAATGTATGCCACGAATCCATGGGGGTTCCTCCTTAAGCGGCCTTCTGAGTACGACTTGGCAAAATCATTCTATGCTTAAAGGCCGGGTTGTCACAAAACTGCATATTGTGACCGAAAAGTTCGTCTCCTCATGGAAAGGGAAATCCAGAGAGCCCGTGCTCATGCCGATTCAGGCAGGCGCTCCCTGTTCCTAGTGTCTCCCCAATTTTCCCAAGCGGTCAGCGCAAGGCATTGATATACGGATAAAAAGGGGTTCAAAACGAGAGGATCGGGGTTCCTGATCGGGTAAAATGTGTATAGCAATAACCCATTGAACC
>JALSIB010000034.1 GCA_026981855.1 Methylothermaceae bacterium
GTCGGCCCTTACCTGCTCGATTTCCTTGGTGAGGTCGGCCCTTACCTGCTCGATTTCCTTGGTGAGGTCGGCCCTTACCTGCTCGATTTCCTTGGTGAGGTCGGCCCTTACCTGCTCGATTTCCTTGATCAGCCGCAGTTCGGTCTCGCCCAGGTGGGTGCGGGTGGCCATGTCGGCAAGGTGGGGATAGCGTTCTTCCAGGGCTTCGAATGCCTCGGCGATGATGCGGGCGCGGGCTTCGTCGTTGGGGGCGGTGCGCAGTTTGTCGTACAGGTCGAGGACGGAAGAGGACATGGGGCGCCTCCGGAATAAATTGGCTGGTTTGAGGTTCAATTATACTTCAATGAAGTAAAGGGCGTTTGGCACTGTCGTCCAGGCGGGAGCCGAAGATAGGGACGAGAGCTAGCACCGTTTCCGTTCGACCAATTGTCGGTACAGTTCGGCGAAGCGGCGGCCGATCACTGACCACTCATAGTTGCGGGCTTGACATCGCCCCTCTCGGGCCAGGCGGCGGCGCAGGTTTTCGTCGCGCAGCAGACGGGTCATGGCGGCGGTCAGGGCATGGGGATCGCCCGGTTCGACGAGCAGGCCGTGGCGGCCGTCCTCGATCACTTCCTCGATGCCCCCGGTGCGGGTGGCGATGACGGCGGTGGCGCTGGCCATCGCTTCCAGGAACACCACCCCCTGGCCTTCGGTGTCGCCGCGGCGGTCGGTGACCGAAGGGGCGACGAACACATCGGCGGCGGCGTAGAAGGCGGGCAGTTCGTGATGGGGCCGCCGTCCCCAGAAACGGACCTTATCGCCGAGGCCCAGCCGCCGGGATTTCTCCTCCAGCGCGGGCCGCTGCTCACCGTCGCCGACGATCCACAGCCGGCAGTCGAGCGCCGGGTCCAGGCGAGCGAAGGCATCGAGCAGGTCGCCCACCCCTTTCTTTTCCACCAGGCGGCCGACGAACAGGATCAGCGGCCGTCCGGCTTTCAGCGGAGTCAGGTCGCCGGGATCCCCGCCGGCGAAATGTTCAAAATCAACGCCCATCGGGATGACGAGCACCGGCCGGGAGGCGCCGGCGGCGGTCGCGGTGGCGCCGGTGTTGCTGGTCCAGGCATCAGCCCGGCTCAAAGTCCAGCGTTTGAGTGCCGGCAGCACGCCGCCCTGGAGGGCGAAGGCGTCGCCGCCGTGGGCGGTGACCAGGGCCGGCACGTCGAAACGGCTACCGACCAGCACGGCGATGCTGCCCTGGGGCACGATCCAGTGGGCGTGGACGAGGTCGGGGCGCAGCTGCCGGCACAGACGTCGGGCTTTCCAGGTCATGGCGGCCAGAAAGGCGGGAATTTGAGCATACAGCCAGGGATTCTCGCGCAGATTGGGGAGGATGCCGGAACCGTAGGCCAGCCGCTGCCGGCGGCGGGGGAAAGCGTAACGGAACGGGTGGTGGTGGATGGGAGCATCGTCGGGGGCGATGTCGGGATGATCCGGCATCAGGACATGGATTTCCACGTCTTCCCGCTGCAGCGCCAGGGCCAGGTGGCGGAGGAAGACCGAGGCGCTGTCGCGGGGATGGCGTGGGAAGCTGGAAGTGAGCCAGAGGACTTTCATCGCCCCCCTATTGTGGCCACACCCGCCACAGGATCAGAAGGATGGCGCCGAACTGGGAAAGCCAGAACAGGAAGCTCCATTTCAGCCAGGCGGTGTGGGTCTGGGCAATTTCCACCTTCAGATCGGCGCGGGTCTTTTCGATCTCCTTGGTGAGGTCGGCCCGGAGCTGCTCGATTTCCTTGGTTAATTCGGCCCGCACCTGCTCGATTTCCACTTTCAGATCGGCCCGCACCTGTTCGATTTCTTTCAGCAGGCGCAGTTCGGTTTCCCGCAGATGGGCGCGGGTGGCCATGTCCCCCAGATGGGGGTAACGTTCTTCGAGGGCTTCGAACGCCTCGGCGATGATGCGGGCGCGGGCCTCGTCGTTGGGGGCCGTCCGAAGGCGGTCGTAGAGTTCGAGCACGGAGGAAGACATCAGCCGTCACCCATGAGGAAATCATCGGCTTGTGAATTTGCCATCGAACGGCCAAGCGTGTCATTCATGGAAGCGGTAGTGCAGCGAGGAGATCTGTTCCGAGACGATGCCCATCATGAACACGAACAGGCTGCCGAGGAACAGGATCACCGACATGTTGGTCAGCTTGTGCCACATCCAGTAAGTATAACCGTAATAGGCCAGGCCGGTGGCGAAGATCAGGGCGCTGACGGGCAGAAACAGGCGCATGGGGGAGAACAGGGTGCCGATCTTGAGGATGATGAGGAAAAACCGCAGCCCGTCGCGCAGCAGCCGGATGTGGCTGCTGCTTCCCTTTTCCCGTTTGCCTGCGTGGATGGGCTCATAGGCCACCGGAAAGCCGGCGCGGAAGAAAGCCATGGTACTGGTGGTGGGATAGGAAAATCCGTTGGGCAGCAGATAGAGAAACTTGCGGAAACATTCCGCGTCGGCGGCGCGGAAGCCGGAAGTCAGGTCTTCGATGTTGAAACCGGTCATCCTGGAGGCCAGGCGGTTGTAGAAATGATTGGCGAAGCGCCGCGGCCACGAGGCGTGGGAACCGGGGTGGCGGGCGCCGACGACCATTTTGTAGCCGCGGCGAAACCTGGCCAGCAACCTGGGAATGTCGTCGGGATCGTGCTGACCGTCGGCGTCCATGAACACCAGGGTTTTCCCCCGGGCGGCCCGGGCGCCGCTTTTGATGGCGGCGCCGTTGCCCATGCTGTAGGGGTGGCGGATGACCCGGGCACCCAGGGATGCGGCGACATCGCCGGTACCGTCGCCGGAACCGTCGTCCACCACGATGATTTCGGCATCGGGAAGAATCCTCCGCAATGCCGGCAGCAGGGTTTTCAGTGCCTTCGCCTCGTTTTTCGCTGGCAGGATAAGGCTGATTTCGGCTGAAGCGTTTTCCTGGTTCATTGTCTTGCTGTACCGGGATGGTTGGTGGCGGCCCGGGGCCGCCTGTTGAAACCCTTCCATTCGGGAAGGTAATCGTATCAATTTTTCAGCTTGGCGGCTTCTTCCGGTTTGGGGTATTCGGCGCCGATGCTGATGATGAAACTGGCCGCCTCCTCGATGGACATCTCCGACTTGACCACCTTGGATTCATGCACCACCACCGTGAAGCCCGAGGTGGGGTTGGGGGAGGTGGGAACGAAGAGCACGTACATGTCCCCGACCTTGTTGGTGACGTAAGCGGGAACCCAGACGTTCTCCTTCGGGTATTCCACATAGACGACCTCCCGTTTGGCCGTTTCTCCCTCGGTGGTGAACATCGTGACCACCTTCTTGATGACGCGGTAGATGGTGTTCAGGAGAGGGATTCTTTCGATGATGGTGTCAAAGGCGGAAATGATGATCGAGCGTTGGTATTTGGCCAGGGAATAACCGATGTATGTGAGCAGGGCGATGCTGAGTACCAGCAACGTCGTGGTGAAGGAATAGCTGGCGGAATAGCCGTACAGGCTGACGATGACGTCGGTCAGCAATTCCTTGGTGAACACCACGATCTGAATGGTCAGAACCAGTGGGATGACCGCCAGCACGCCGATGATGAAATACTTGAACAGTCGTTTGATGATTTGCAGCATGGTGACCTCTTCTTGTTGATTGAGCCGTGGCAACATTGTAAGGAATCGGAGGCAGGCTGCCGGGAAAAATTTCAACCGTCCCCAAGACATCGGCGGCGGATTCCGGTTCCACCTTGTGCACATTCTTTCAGAGGGTGGAAACCGGCGGGATGATTTTTGGCCCGATGACGAATTGCTATACTGCCCGTGTGGACAACGAAGGAGTGAAGAGATGGCTGGTGAACGCGTGATTACCCAGGTCAATCTGACTGAATACTTTCGTGACGCGCTGAGCGACGCATTGGCCAGGCAAAGCCTGGAAACGGAAGAAGAGACGGTTTTTTACGTGGTCAATCTGCTGTCCCATTTCGTTCGTTCCGAACATTTGTTCGCCGACACCGGTGAAGGGCCGGCCTTGCAACCTTTGGTGGAGCTGTACACCGCCGCCGCCACGGCCTCTTCCGTCGACGAACGGGCGCGTCTGTTGCGGCGCCTCGGTGATGTGGCGCTGCTGATTTCCGGCATCTTTTCCGACAGCCTCAATCGCAAACTGGTGGATGTGGACTATTACATCGCCATGGGCGGGAGCGCCTACGGCTATCTCTCGGATCTGATCCGGGACACCTTGCGGGGGCAGGCGTTGGGAGGGATCTTCGAGGAACTCTCCCTCAAGTTCGCCGGCTTCGTGGAGGTGCTGGGCGAAGTCAGCGAGCAGGCCAATCTGACCTCCTCCAGCGACGTCATGCGGCTGTACGAAGTCTGGTTGCGAACGGGCAGCCAGAGAGCGGCCAACCGCTTGCGGCGCCTTGGCATCGAGCCGGTGCAGGGGGTTCTGCATCAACATTGAGGCGGGCTGAGCAGCCGATGCTCCATATCCACGCCTCCAACCGCCTGGAGTTTCTGGCCCGCTGCCTGGCCGCCAGTTTGCGCGAGGAACCTGCGCCGGTGTTCGAGCCCCAGGTGGTGGTGACGGCGGGGCCCGCCATGGCCCGCTGGCTGCATCTGCAGCTGTGCCGTCACAACGGCGTGGCCGCCCACATCGACTATCCGTTGCCCGCGGCCTGGATCTGGAGCCTGGCCGGGCGATGCCTGGAAGGGGTTCCCGATGAAGATCCCCTGTCGCGGGAAGCCATGACGTGGAAAATCTTCGGGGCCTTGCCGGCGCTGGTGGACGGGCCGGATTTTGAGATCCTTCGCCGATATCTGGCCGGCGACGGGGACGGCATCCGCCGCTGGCAGCTTGCCGGGAAGATCGCCGATGTCTTCGACCGTTACCAGTATTACCGCCCCGAACTGATTCTCGAATGGGAGCGGTCGGAAGGCGGGCCGGACTGGCAGGCGGCATTGTGGCGCGCCATCTCTCCCGGCGATGGACTTCACCGGGTGGCCATCGCCCGCCGCCTCGCCGAATCCTGCAGGCGGGCAGAGCGGCCCGCCGCTCTGCCCGGCCAAAGTCACTGGTTCGCCGTTCAGACCTTGCCGCCGACGCTGGTGGAGGTGCTGGGCGCCCTGTCCCGCCACAGCGAAATTCATCTGTGGCTGCTCAGCCCCACCGAACACTACTGGGGCGATCTGAAGCCGGAAAAGGCGGTGATCCGGAAACGCATGGAAAATCCCCAGGAAGCGGCGTTGTGGGAGACCGGAAACCTGCTTCTGGCTTCCTGGGGCCGTCAGGGACAGGTTTTCCAGGATCTTTTGCTGGAACAGTCCGACAGCGATGTCATCGATCATCACCAGTCGCCGGAACGGGATACCCTGCTGCATCACGTGCAGGCCGACCTGTTCGAATTACGGGGCGATGGACGGCCGGGTGCCGCGCCGCTCGCCATCGAGCCCGATGACAGCCTCCAGTTGCATGTCTGCCACAGCCCCCTGCGCGAGTGTCAGGTGCTTCACGACCGGTTGCTGGCCATGATGCAACGGGACGCCACCCTCAAGCCCGAAGATATTCTGGTGCTGGTGCCTGAAATCAGCCGCTACGCGCCTTTCATCGAGGCGGTGTTCCAGAAAGACGCCCGCGACGGCTCGCCGTTTCTCCCCTGGAACCTGTCGGATATCTCCCTGGCCGACGAGCACCCTCTGATCCGGATTTTCCTGCAGCTCCTGGAACTGCCCGAGAGCCGCTTCACCCTGCCCGAGGTGCTGGGCTATCTGGACGTGCCCGAGGTGGCCGGCCGTTTCGGGCTGACGGTCGGGGACGGCGCCCTGGTGCGCGACTGGCTGGCGCAGTCCCGCGTCTATTGGGGTCTGGATGGGGGGCACAAGCGCGAGCTGGGCCTTCCCGCCATCGAGGAAAACACCTGGCGGCAGGCCTGCCGCCGCCTGTTTTGCGGTTACGCCCTGGGTGGGGGCGGGCATCACGACGGCATCGTCCCGGTGGCGGGGGTGGAAGGCGTGAACGCCGCCGTGCTGGGGCGCTTCTGGCAGCTGTTCGAGACACTCAAGTCCTGGGCCGGGAGGTTGAAGCCGTCCCGCGGCGTCGACCAGTGGCAGCGGACGCTCAATCAATTGCTGGAAACCTTCTTCGTATCCCTCGACGACGAGGATGGCAGGCTGCAGAAAATCCGCGACGAGGTGGCGGGGCTGGCGGAAAATGCCGGGGAACTGGCCGAGACGCTTTCCCTGCCGCTCGTCCGTCACTGGCTGAGCCGCCGGCTGGCGGTCGGCGTCCAGGGGGGGCGCGCCTATTCGGGGGGCGTCACCTTCTGTGGTCTGCAACCCCTTCGGGGCGTGCCCTTCCGGGTGATCTGCCTGCTGGGAATGCAGGATGGTGATTTTCCCCGCCGGGACGTGCCGGCCGAATTCGACCGGATGCGGGAACGTCACCTCCACGGCGATCCCCACTGCGGCGACGAGGACCGCGCCCTGTTCCTGGAGACCTTGCTGGCGGCGAGGGAGAGGCTCTACATCAGCTATACCGGCCGGGCGGCGAAGGACGACAGTGAGCTCCAGCCCTCGGTGCTGGTGCGGGAACTGCTGGATTATCTGGACCGCTGTTATGTCACCCACGAAGGAAAGGCCGTCAGCGGGGCGATCACCCGTCGTCATCCGCTCCAGCCTTTCAGCCTCCGCAACTTCGAAGCGGGCGGGCCTGTGAGCTTCGACCGTTGGTGGTTGGAGGCTGCCAGAGCGGTGCGGCTGGAGAAAGAGGCGGCGCCACAACCGCCATGGCCGCGCCTGAAACTGCCGGAAATGGAACCGGAGGCCGGGAACGTCGCGCCGCCGCAGCTCATCGGTTTCCTGAGCCACCCTTCCCGGGGCTTCGTCCGGACCCGCCTGCGGCTCTATCTCGAGGACGAGGAGTGGGAGCCGGACAGTGAGCCGTTCGACCTCGATTCCCTCGAGGCCTATCGGTTGCAACAACGGTTGATCGCCGACTGGCTGGCGCGGCGGCAGACTTCGGCGGAGGGATTGAGAGCCGAAGGATTGTTGCCCCACGGGGCGCCCGGTGACAAGATTCATGCCGATCAGCGGCGTGCAGTGGAAGGATTGGTGAAAAAGCTCGACCCTCTCGGGCTGCGGGACACCTCACCCCGCTTCCTGGATGTCGCTTTGACCCTGCCTCGCAGGGGGGGCGGGGAGTGGAACGTGCAGGGAAGAATCCGGCATCTTTGGCCGGGGCACGGCCTGATCCGTTTCCGCCCGGCCAAAATCAAGGGCAGGGACGTGCTGGGGCTGTGGATCGAACATCTGTTGTGGATTTTGGCCGGGGGGAGGGAAGAGGAGCGCTGTAGCCGTCACATCGGCGCCGACGGCGATTTCGTGCTGAAGACCGCTTTCGGCCCCGATCGTGCCCGGGCCTTTCTTTCGGATCTGCTCGCGCTCTATTGGGAAGGGTTGCACAGTCCGTTGCCCCTGTTCGAGGGGGCGAGCTGGGCCTGGGCATCCTCCCGGTTCGGCCAGCGGAACGACGACGGGAAGGCCATGACAGCCGCCCGGCAGGCCTGGCAGGGCGATGCCCACCGGAAGATTCCCGGAGACAGGGACGATCCCTATGTTCAATTGCTGATTCGGGGAACCTCCGGAGAGCCGCTGACGACCCCCGATTTCACGGAGCTGGCGGCAAGGCTCTACCGGCCGGTGTTCGAACACCGGGAGCGGCTGGCATGAAGCCCCTCGATAGCGGCGCCCTGCTCGATTTTCCCCTCACAGGCTGCCAGCTCATCGAGGCCGGCGCCGGCACCGGCAAGACCTACACCATCGCCAACCTCTATCTTCGCCATGTGCTGGCGGGGCGGGAGGTGGGCGAGATCCTGGTGGTCACCTTCACCAACGCCGCCACCGACGAACTGCGCGGGCGCATCCGCGCCCGCCTGTACCAGGCGCAGCGGGTCGCCGAATGTCTGGAGTCCGGACCCGCGGCCGGTTTGCTGCGGCAGCTGTTGGAAATTCCCGATGGCGATTCCGTCTGGGCGGCCCTGGGGGAAAGACACTGGGCCGATGTGTTCGGTGACCAGGCGGACCGTATCGATTCTTTTCTGGCGGAGGTCCTGGAAATCCTGGGCCGGGACGAATTCCTGCGCCGCCTTTTTCGCCGTCTCGTGGAAAAGGGGACGCCTGTCGGGGACCGTTTGACGTTGGCGGTGCGCAGCATGGATCAGGCGGCCATCCACACCATCCATGGATTCTGCCAGCGGGCCCTGCGCGAGTTTGCTTTCCTCGGTGGCCAGCCCTTCGAGGCCGAACTGGGCGAGGATGAGGATCTGCGCCGGCAGGCCATCGCCGACTGGTGGCGGAGGACGCTTTATCCCCTGCCGGAGGGTGAGGTGGAACTGGTATGGCGGCTTTTGGGCGGGTTCGACGGCTTTAACCGTTTGTTGCGTCCCCTGCTGGCGCCCACGCCCAAAACCTGGATGCCTCCGGTTCCGGACCCCGAGACGATCGAAAAGCAGCGACTGGCGCTGGCGCGCTCCATAGCCTCGTTGCGTGACAAGTGGGCCGGACACAGGGAAGAAATCGGCGGGATTCTCGAACGTAACGACCGCCTCAGCCGCGCGAAGGGGAAAGGTTACCATCCTGACGAGTTGGCTTGCGGATTGGAGGATCTCGACCGCTTTTTTGCCTCGGAGGGTTTTGTGCCACCTGTTCCTTTCAGGATTCTCACCATGGCGCATATTCGCCAGAGCCTGAAAAAAACGGGGCGCGATGCGCCGCCCGACCATGTTTTCTTTCATGAGGCCCAATCCGTCTGGCAGCGGCTTGAGGATTACCGCAAGGCCCTGAAACGCCACCTGTTGGCCGATGCCGCCCGGGAGGTGAGGCACCGGCTGGCCGAACGGAAATCGAAGGTGGGGTTGTTGACCTTCGATGATCTTCTGACCCGGCTTCACGACGCCCTGAGAGGGGACAACGGCGCGGAGCTCGCCGGGCATTTGGGAAAGCGCCATCCCGTCGCCCTGATTGACGAGTTTCAGGACACCGACGCCATCCAGTACCATATCTTCCGCCGGATCTATCGCGAGGCGTCCGATACCAGCCTGGTGATGATCGGCGATCCCAAACAGGCCATCTACAGCTTTCGCGGCGGCGACATCTTCACCTATCTCGAGGCGCGCCGGGACGTGGGGGAAGCGGGTATCTGGACCCTGGACACCAACTGGCGCTCCACCCCGCAGGTCGTCGAGGCGGTCAACCGCATCTTCGCCCGCGGCGATCCCTTCGTTTTCAAGGACATTCCCTACCGCAAGGCCACCGCCGCGAACAAGGCGCATGAGCACCTGGTGCGAGGCGGCAGGCCGGTCCCGGCCCTGACGGTGTGGACCCTGCCCGCCGACGGAAAGACGGGCAAGGCGCTGAGTCTGGATAAAATCGAGGCCCATGTCCATGCCGCCGTGGCGGATGAAATCGCCCGGCTGCTGCGGGAGGCCGGGGAGGGGCGGGTGACGCTGGGAACGGGACGGCTGCAACCGGGAGACATCGCCGTGCTGGTGCGCAGCGGCCATGAAGCCGCCGGCTTGAAAAAGGCTTTGAAGCGGCGGGGCGTCAATGCGGTGGCGGTGCTGCGCGACCGGATCTGGGAGACGCCCGAGGCCGCCTCCCTGCTCACCCTGTTGGAATCGGTGGCCGCGCCCGAGGACCGGGGGCTGGCCCGCCGGGCGCTGGCGGCGGGCGTGCTGGAACTGAACGCGGGGGAGCTCCACCGGCGGCTGGAGGACGCGCAAGGCTGGATCGAATGGGTGGACCACCTGATGTCGGTACGGGAACGGTGGCTCAAAAAGGGCTTCATGGCCGCTTTCCAGCATCTCATGCATGGGCTGGATCTCCCCACCATGCTGGCCCGCTGCGGAAACGGAGAACGGCGGCTCACCAACCTGCTCCACCTGGCGGAACTGCTGCAACAGGCCTCGCGCAGCCATCCGGGCATCGACGCCCTCATCGCCTGGTTCCGCCATCAGCGCGAGGCGGGCGGACAGGACGCCGCCGAGCTGCGGCTGGAAAGCGACGAAAACCTGGTCAGGATCGTCACCATTCACGCCAGCAAGGGGCTGGAATATCCCGTCGTGTTCGTGCCCTACCTGTGGCGCTGCCGTCCCCGGGACAAGGACAAAAACGGGCTGCTGCAATGGCACCGGGATGGACGGGCCTGCGTGACTGCGGACTGGAACCCCGGCAGCCCTGAGTTTCTGGCTGCCGAGAAGGAACGGCTGGCGGAAGACGTGCGTCTGGCCTACGTGGCCCTGACCCGGGCCCGAAACGCTCTGTGGCTGGTGTGGGGCGGGGCCGGCAGCAAGGCGGGGCACGCCGGCCAGACTGCCCTGGCGTGGCTGTTGCACCCTCTTCAGACGCCGGAGGATCTGGAAGTGGAACGGCCCCAGGTCTTCGACGCCGCCTCCCCACCCGGCCGCGAAGCGGTTCTCGAGCGATTGGAAGGGGCCAGCTCCGCCATTTTCAGAGTCGAGCCCCTGCCGCAGGTGGATCGGGCGCCCGTCACCGCCACGGTGGAAGCTCCGCTGCCACTGGAGGCCGCCGCTTTCACCGGCGCCATCGCCACCGACTGGCGCATCCAGTCCTACAGCGCCCTGACCCGGGATCTCCATCAGCCCCCCACGGGGATGGCGAAGCCGGATTCCGAAAGCCCCTTTCCCTTCCGTTTCCCCGCAGGCCCTCATGTGGGCTCTTTCCTCCACCTGCTGCTGGAAAAGCTGGCGTTCCACCAGGACGTGGCGGAGCAAACGCGGCGGCTGGCCCCCGTTCTCGCGCCGCGTTTCGGGATCGACATCGGGGAGGAGCTTGACCTTTTGGGACATTGGATGGAGACGGTGGTGGGTACCGCCCTGGATGAATCCGGCCTGTGCCTGGAGAGGCTCGACCCCGCCAGGCAGCTGCGGGAACTGGCCTTCGATTTTTCCACCGGCCTGGTGGACCCCGCCACCCTGGACGCGCTGGCGCGCGAACACGGCGGCCGCGAGGATCTGCCGCCCATCGGCGGCCAGCGGTTCCGGGGGCTGGTCACCGGGGTGATTGACCTGGTGTTCGAATCCGGTGGCAGATATTATCTCGCCGATTACAAGAGCAACCTGTTGGGGCGGACTTGCGGGGACTATGCCCCGGAAAAGCTGGAGGAGGAGATCGGGGCGCGGCGTTACGACATCCAGTACCTGCTCTACACTGTCGCGCTGCACCGTTATCTGCGCCAGAGACTGCCCGGATACGACTACGAGACCCACTTCGGCGGGGTGTTTTACCTGTTTTTGCGCGGCATGGGGTGTGGGGGAGAGAAACGTCAGGGTGTCTGGTTTCGGCGGCCGGACCCGGTTTTGATCCGCAGGCTCGATCTGGAGCTGTTCGCCCACAGTGAGGAAACGCCATGAGTCACGAGTTGGAAGCCCTGGCGCGGGAGGGCGTCCTGCCCCCTCTGGCGGCTCATTTCGCCCGCTTCGTGGCCGCCGAGGCGAAGCTGGAAGAGGATCACTGGGTCGTCCGCGCGGCGGCCCTGGTGAGCGCCCGCAATCTGGAGGGGGACGTGTGCGTGGATCTGGCCGGTTACGCCGGCAGGCCCCTGTTTCCGCAATGGCAGGCGGACGACGCCTGGATCGGCCCGCCGCTGGAGACCTGGCTGGCCCGGTTGCGGGCGGCCCCGTGCGTGGGCGAACCGGGGCGGGAAAAGCTGCTGATCCTGGACGGCACCCGGCTCTATCTGGCCCGCCACTGGCGCGACGAATGCCAGGTGGCCGGGGCGGTGCTGAGCCGCCTGGAAGCGCTGCCGCCATCGCCGGATCTTGAAGGGCTTCTGGACCGTCTGTTTCCAGCGACCGGAGAAACCGACTGGCAGAAGGTGGCCGCCGCCATGGCGGTGACCCGCCGCTTCGCGGTGATTTCCGGGGGGCCGGGCACCGGAAAGACCACCACTGTGATCAAGATTCTGGCCCTGCTGCTGAGTCTGGAGCCGGATCTGCGCATCCGGCTGGCCGCGCCCACCGGCAAGGCGGCGGCGCGGCTGAGCGAGTCCATCCGGTGGGGGAAAAAAGGGCTTGAGGACAGGGTCGAAGCCTCCGTGGCCGCCGCCATTCCCGAACAGGCCGTCACCGTCCACCGGCTTCTGGGGGTTTCGCGGGGCCGTTTCATCCATGACGCGGACAATCCGCTGCCCCTGGACTGCCTGGTGCTGGACGAGGCCTCGATGGTGGATCAGACTCTGATGGCCCGGCTCACCGAGGCGCTGCCACCCGCCGCCCGGCTGATTCTGCTCGGCGACCGCGACCAGCTGGCCTCGGTGGATGCCGGCAGCGTGCTGGGCGACCTCACCGGCCATGGCCTGGAAATCCGTTACAGCGACGGTCTGGCCGCGATGCTGGAAACGGTGGGTATCCAACTGCCAGAGGACGTCCGGGCGAAGGAACCGGTACCGCCGGTGGCCGATGCCGTCGCCTTGCTGCGAAAAAGCTGGCGCTTCGACGCGGCCGGCGGTATCGGCCGGCTGGCGATGGCGGTCAACCGGGGGAACGCGGCGCGGGCACTGGAATGTCTCGATGGCGGTTTCGAAGACGTAAAATGGCTGCCCCAAAGCGGGCCCCGGCCCGATGACCGGGTGATCGACTGGGCCCTTTCGCGCTATGTGGAATTTCTGCGTTGCGACAGGGCGGAGGAGGCCATCGAACGCTTCGACCGGGTGCGGGTGCTGGCGGCCCTGCGGCAGGGGCCGTGGGGCGTGGAGGAACTCAACCGGCGCATCAGTGAGGCGCTCCGGCGGCGGGGGCGGATCGGGGGCGGGCGGGAATACCATGGCCTGCCCCTCATGATCACCCGCAACGATTACGAAACCGGGCTGTTCAACGGCGACACCGGCCTGATGTGGGAGAACGGAAAGGGTGGTCTGGAGGCCTGTTTCCTGCAAGCGGACGGCACCCTCAGAAAACTCCCGGTCCGCAGCCTTCCCGACTGGGAGCCCGCCTGGGCCCTGACGGTCCACAAGAGCCAGGGCTCGGAATTCGACCAGGTGCTGCTGGTGCTGCCGCCGGAACCTTGCCCGGTCCTCGGCCGCGAGCTGATCTACACCGGCCTCACCCGTGCCCGCCGGCACTGCACTCTGGCCGGGAACACCCAGGTGTTCGCCCAGGCCGTCCGGAACCGGCTCAAGCGCGCCTCGGGGCTTGGGGAAAAAGTGGGGTGGCGGCAGAGATGAATGGGGTGGGGGATGTGTCGCAGCGAAATGGTGTCAGGGCCGGTTTTTTTATTTTCTTCCCCGATCGACCTCAGATGGCCGGAGGTGAAACATGATCAGAGTGATGAGTTCACTTTTGTTGCTGGTGGCCAGTTGGATTCTCATGGTGCTCAGCGATGAGACACCGGGATGGCTGGGTTGGCAGGAGGCGCTGATTTTGCCGGTTCTCCTTTTCGCCGCCTGGCGGGCGGTGAAGGATCTGCTGGAATGGTACCGGGAGGAAGGTGGGGAATGACACGATCGGGAAAGTGAAGATCCTCCACCATCAGCCGTTGTTGCTATCTGGAAAACATCGCCCTGGCACCCACCCCGGAGTGTGTTGTATGAGGCCACTTCAGTGATGCAGCGATGCGTGCATATGTGGAGCAGAACCCATCGGTGGTGGCTGCCCACCTGGCGGGTCACCCTGTAGCCATAACGGCTCAAAAGCCTGGCCAATTCATCACCACTCAGATTGCGGGGCAGCTTCATGCCGCGATCACTTCGTCCCGCACGAGATGCAGGCGGATGAGGTGGGGGCGCTCATCTTCCTCGAAATGGCAGTGCACGGCCTCCCTCACTTGTTTTTTCAAGGCTTCGAAGCTGTCGGCCTCGGTGAATATCGAGTGTCCCAGTGCCCGGGCCTCGTAGCCTCCTGCGGGGGATTCTTCCACTAGAAAAATGATTTCGGTGTCCATCCGGTAACTCCTCAAATGTGAATCAAGAACGAGGGTTGCACGCCATCCCACCGCGAAGCCATGATGGCAAAAGAACAACCAAACCACGGAGGCGGTCAGGATGGACTGGCAAGAGCGATTGATAACACTGTATCTGTGGGTTTGCAATCAATATGAGTATTCTCTGCAATGGGTTTGTGAGCGGCATAGTTTTCATGTTCAGCTTCACATCAGCGATGAAGCGGTCTTGACGGTCCAAACACGTGAGACCCATTGCGACAAATGTGCGTCAAAAGCGTGTCAATCACCAGGAAAATTGTGTTGGGAGTGGGAGAGAGCGAGATGGATTGTTGTGGAAGGCGAGCCTGAATTCAAGTCAGGATTGTGTATCAGTCTTACTGCCTGGTGAGAAGGAGGCGACTGTTCCAGGGCCGGAATGGATTGGCCGATCTGCTCCCCGAAGGGAAACCACGCAACCCACCATGAACTGAGCAAAAGAAAACGCGCTCTGAACAGGCGCGTTGCTGCGCCTTGGTTTTCCGGCTTGGCAGAACCGGACCGCCTCTTGTGAGGCGGCAATTTCGGAATAGACTAAAGGCGAAGGTTTCGTCAAGCGCTGTTTGCCGGTTGGATGGTGGCGGGCTAGACTGGGGGCATGAGATATCAAGTCATCATGACCGCTGGCGTCTCCCCATTTTTTCACCTGATTCCCGCCAACAAGCCACCGGATTCGTTGAAAAGGTCGTCAATGGGAGGGTCAGTGATGCCAGGAGCGGGGTGTCGCCGCCACCAGTGGTAAAAGAT
>JALSIB010000035.1 GCA_026981855.1 Methylothermaceae bacterium
ACCCACAGATACAGTGTTATCAATCGTTCTTGCCAGTCCATCCCGATCGCCTCCGTGGCTTGGTTGTTGTTTTGCCATCATGGCTGCAGGGTGGGCTGGCATCAACCCTCGCGCTTAATTCGCATTTGTTCATGGGCCTACCACCCGTCTCAACCTTGATAGGTAACAGAGCCCGTCACCCACGGATTGTCTAGTGGTATCGATCCTAGTTTGGTAAGCTGAGAAGCAGTGGCTCGCCGAGCCGGCTGCTAGTTGGAGAAACCCATGTCTGCTGATTTTTTGGCGCCTGCCATTCAATCCTTGCTGATTTATTTCGGTCTCTCCCTTTTCGTGGTTCTCTTCATGTTGGTCGTGCCCTGGTTGCTGGGTGACAGAAGGCGCACCAAAGCGACCGCGGTTCCGTTCGAATCCGGTATCCTTCCGGCCGGTGCAGCTCCCGTCAGGCTTTATGTGCCTTTCTATCGTGTGGCGGTGTTTTTCGTGGTCTTCGATCTCGAGGCGGTATTCGTGTTTGCCTGGGCGGTGGCGCTCAAAGAAACCGGTGTGGATGGATTCGTGGCGATGACTGTCTTCATTCTCGTTCTGTTGGCGGCATTGCTCTATCTATGGCGTTCGGGCGCTTTGGACTGGCGTTCCCCGCGCCAGAAAATCGTGGAGAAAAACTGATGCGATGGTCGATCACTCCCGTGTCCGACGATCCAGCTCCCGCACCGGGGCAAGCGGATGGCCAAGAGGCGTGGGTTCGCCCCAGTCTGGTGATGGCCAAATTGGAAGAACTGGTTGCGTGGGGGCGTAAGAACTCCCTCTGGCCGTTCAATTTCGGGCTGTCTTGCTGTTATGTGGAGATGGCCACGGTGTTTACCCCGCGTTTCGATATCGCCCGTTTTGGTTCCGAAGTGATTCGCGCCAGTCCCCGTCAGGCCGATCTGATCGTGATTTCCGGTACCGTGTTCCGCAAAATGGCACCGGTGCTCAAACATCTGTACGATCAGATGATGGAGCCCAAATGGGTGATATCGATGGGGTCGTGTGCCAACTCCGGCGGCATGTACGACATTTACAGCGTGGTCCAGGGGGTCGACAGCTTTCTGCCAGTGGATGTCTACGTCTCGGGTTGTCCGCCCAGGCCTGATGCCTTGTTGCAAGGCTTGATGTTGTTGCAGGAATCGATCGGCCGGGAAAGGCGCCCCCTCAGTTGGGTGGTCGGTCCGGAGGGGGTGGAAAAAGCCCCGCCTGTCTGTCGCCGCGATGCCGACACGCCGCGCCGGCGCAGGGTTCGCGATCTGCCCGATCCGGACAGCCTGGAATGAAAGCCGATCCCTGGGCCGAACTACAGGCGCGTTTTGGAACAGCGGAATTCACGCCCCAGGGGTGTGCCGACGGAATCGTCACCTTGTGGTTGAGCCGTGAGCGGTTGCCGCAAGTCCTGCACTTTCTCAAGCGGGAACTCCAGGCCCCCTTTCGAATGCTGTTCGATTTGACCGCGGTGGACGAGCGTTGGCGCCGCCACCGCGGCGACCACGCCGGGTCGGATTTCACCGTCGTGTATCTGCTCTATTCCTTGGAGCGCAACGAATTTCTCAGACTCAAAGTGCCTTTGCCGGAAGCGGATCTTCAATTGCCTTCGATCACCGGCCTGTGGCCGTCGGCGAACTGGTATGAGCGCGAGGTATGGGACTTGTTTGGAATACGTTTCCAAGGTCATCCGAACTTGCGTCGTATTCTGCTCCCCCCTACCTGGGAAGGGCATCCCCTGCGTAAGGATCATCCCGCCAGAGCCACTGAAATGGGGCCTTTCCATTTGTCCGAACAACAACAGTGGAACGAACAGCAGGCATTGCGTTTCGATCCTGCCGAATGGGGATTCGAGCAACCTCGGGAGGACGACTTCGAATACCTGTTTCTCAATGTCGGGCCCAATCACCCCAGTACCCACGGGGTATTCCGCATCGCCTTGCAACTGGATGGAGAAGTGATCGTCGATGCGGTGCCCGACATTGGTTATCACCACCGTGGTGCCGAGAAAATGGGGGAACGTCAGAGCTGGCACAATTACATCCCTTACACCGACCGCATCGACTATCTGGGTGGAGCCCTCAACAATTTGCCTTACGTGATGGCATTGGAGCGCCTCGTCGGAATCGAAGTGCCGCCTCGCGCCCAAGTGATTCGGGTGATGCTCTCCGAGCTCTATCGCATTGCCAGCCATCTGTTGTTTTACGGGACCTTCGCGCAGGATCTGGGCCAGCTTGCGCCCATTTTCTATATGTTCGTCGACCGCGAGAAGGTCTTCGACTTCACCCAGGCCATCACCGGCGCGCGCATGCACGCCAGCTACTTTCGCATCGGTGGCGTGGCTCTCGACCTGCCCAGGGGTTGGCAGAAGGTTTTGCAAGCGCTGCTTGCGTGGTTGCCCAAGCGTCTGGACGAATATGACCGGCTGGTACTCGATAACGCCATTCTCAAACGCCGCACGCGGGGTATCGGAGCTTATACCACCGAAGAGGCGATCGATTGGGGCGTGACGGGTCCGGGTCTCAGGGCCACTGGTTTGGCTTTGGATCTTCGCAAGGCCAGGCCCTACAGCGGCTATGATCAGTTTGAATTCGACATTCCCAGCGGTCAGCGGGGTGACTGCTATGACCGGTGCCGGGTGCGGGTGGAAGAAATGCGTCAGAGTCTGCGTATCCTCCGTCAATGTATCGATCATATGCCAGAAGGGCCGGTCAAGGCCGATCATGTTCTAGCGATTCCTCCCCCAAAAGCCCGTACCCTGCGTGACATCGAAACCCTGATCCAGCATTTCTTGAGCGTCAGCTGGGGGCCGGTGATGCCGGTGGGCGAGACCTTCGCGGTGGTGGAGGCCACCAAGGGGTGGAACGGCTATTACCTGATCTCCGACGGCAATACGATGTCCTACCGTACCCGTATCCGCACGCCTTCCTTCGCTCACTTGCAGATGATTCCCAGGCTGGCCCGCGGTATGATGATCGCGGACTTGGTGGCCATCCTGGCCAGTATCGATTATGTCATGGCGGATGTGGACCGATGAGCACGAGCTCTCTCACCCCCGACGAGATCACCGCCATCCGTAAGGCCCTGGATACCTATCTGTGGCCGGAGGCAGCCGCGGTGGATGCCCTGTATATCGTCCAGCAGCGCCACGGCTGGGTCGACGACGCCAAGCTGGAGGCGGTGGCCGGGGTGCTGGGTCTGTCGCCGGCCTATCTCGACAGCCTCGCCACCTTTTATCCCCTGCTGCACCGCAAACCGGTAGGCAGAAAGGTGATCCGCTATTGCGACAGCGTCAGCTGCTGGCTGATGGGTTCCGACAGGCTGGCCGCCTCCCTGCGCGAGCGCCTGGGGATCGGGGAGGGGGAGACCACCTCCGACGGCGCCTATACCCTGCTCCCCCATCCCTGCCTGGGAGCCTGTCACCAAGCGCCGGTGGCGATGGTGGCCGACCGTCTGCTGACCGGCCTGGATCCTGCCGATCCGGATACGTTGCTGGAGGAAGGCGATGGAAACTAAGCCCTTGACCGGACGCTTCCGCGAGGACGGCCGGGCGGTATCGCTCAAGGAATATCATGCCGCCGGCGGCTACGACGGCCTGATGATGGCGCTCTCCATGCATCCCGACAACGTGCAGAAACGGGTCCAGGACGCGCGCCTGCGGGGCCGCGGTGGCGCCGGTTTCCCCACCGGTCTGAAATGGTCCTTCGTCCCCAGGACTCCCGGCGACAAATACTTCATTGTCAATGCCGACGAAATGGAGCCGGGCACGTTCAAGGACAGGGAGTTGATGGAGCGCGATCCCCATCAGGTGATCGAGGGCGCGGCCATCGGTGCCTATGCCATCGGTGCCCATACGGCCTATATTTTCATCCGCGGTGAATATCGTTACGCGGAAAAATGTCTGCAGCAGGCACTCGACGAGGCCTACCTCCAGGGTATTCTGGGTAAGCGGGTCATGGGGCGTGATTATGCTCTGGATATCCATCTGCACCTCAGCGGTGGCCGTTACATCTGTGGCGAAGAGACCGCCCTTCTCAATGCCCTGGAAGGCAAGCGGCCCATCCCCCGGGCCAAACCTCCTTTTCCCCAGGTCGCCGGACTGTTCGGCCAGCCCACCGTCGTCAACAATCTAGAAACGGTGTGCAATCTGCCCCATATCATGCGTCTGGGGCCGGAATGGTATCTGTCCCTGTCACGCTGCGAGGATGGTGGCACCAAGCTTTATGGTGTCAGCGGTCCTGTCAACCGTCCCGGTCTGTGGGAGCTGCAGCTGGGTACCACGGCGCGCGAGATTCTCGAGATCCAGGCCGGCGGGATGCGCCCCGGTCACGAGCTGCGCGCCTTCCAGCCGGGCGGCGCCTCCACCGACTTCCTGTTGCCGGAACATCTGGATGTCCCCCTGGACTTCGATTCGGTCATGGCTGTTGGCAGCCGCCTCGGGACCGGTTGCCTGATTGTCCTCGATCGGCAAACTTGCCCGGTGAAGATGGTGCTCAATCTGGAAACTTTCTTCGCCCGCGAATCTTGTGGTTGGTGCACGCCTTGCCGTGATGGCCTCCCCTATACCGAGACTGTGCTGCGGGATCTTGTCGCAGGCAGGGGGTGTCACGAGGATCTAGAGTTGCTCCAGGAAATGATCCAATGGATGGCACCGGGCAACACCTTCTGTGCCTTGGCGCCGGGTGCCATGGCGCCATTACAGAGTGCGCTGAGGTACTTCCGGGAGGATTTCGAGCGTTACGCGGGGAAAGGCGATGGTTGAGATAGAAATCGATGGCCATACTTATCAGGTCAGGGAAGGCGCCAGCTTGCTTCCGACCTGCCTGGAATTGGGTCTGCGCCTGCCCTACTTTTGCTGGCACCCGGCCCTGGGTTCGGTCGGCGCCTGCCGTCAATGTGCGGTGGTTCAGTACAAAGACGCGGAAGATGTCCGGGGCCGCTTGGTCATGGCTTGCATGACCCCGGTCCGCCAAGGGCTTCGGATTGGTCTCGAGCACCCGGAAGCCGAGCGTTTCCGCGCCTCCATCATTGAATGCCTGATGACCAATCACCCCCACGATTGCCCGGTGTGCGAGGAGGGGGGAGAGTGTCACTTGCAGGACATGACTGTAATGACCGGTCACGTTCGCCGCCGTTATCGCGGTTTCAAGCGTACCCACCGCAATCAGCACCTTGGGCCGTTCATCAATCACGAGATGAACCGCTGTATCGCCTGCTACCGTTGCCTACGGTTCTACCGTGACTATGCGGGTGGGACGGATCTGCAAGTCTTTTCCAGTGGCCACCGGGTCTATTTCGGTCGCCACCGGGATGGCCCGCTGGAAAATGAGTTCAGTGGCAATCTGGTCGAAGTCTGCCCTACCGGGGTGTTCACCGACCGAACCTTCAGTGCTCACTATGCCCGTAAATGGGACCAGGAATACGCTCCCGGCATTTGCCCACATTGCGCCGTCGGCTGCAATCTCAGTCTGGGAGCGCGGGCAGGGGTGGTTCGGCGGGTGATCAACCGTTTCCACCCTAAAATCAATGGACATTTTCTCTGTGATCGTGGCCGCTTCGGCTATGATGCCGTCAATGATCGTCTTGTCCGTCCCCGTTTTGAGGGTGAGACAGGGGTGAGTGGGGCCGCTTTGGATATTCTGCGCGGGTGGCGGAAGGAGGGTCCGCTCATTGGTATCGGTTCCCCCCGCGCCAGTCTGGAGAGCAACTATGCCCTGCAGAGGCTGGTGGGGAAAGAGAACTTTCATTTAAGTCCGACGGCATCCGATCGCCAGCTTCTCGACCGTGTATTGGCCTTGCTGATGCGCCCGGAAGTGCGGGTTCCGGCGCCTCTGGAATGCGAAGAATGCGACGCTATCCTGGTGCTTGGCGAGGATGTGACCCAAACCGCGCCGCGGGTGGCTTTGGCGCTGCGCCAAGCGGTACAGCGCCATGCCCGTGACCGGGCTGAGGCGCTCGGTGGACAGCCCTGGCAGGCCGGGGTGGTCAAACAGACCGACATCGGCCTGCGCCACCCTTTGTTTCTCGTCGTTCCCCATGCCACCCACCTGGATTCAGTGGCTCACTATTGCCATTACGCTCCGATTGGTGAAATGGCGCGGTTGGGCTTCGAGATCGCCCGGGCGGTGGAAAAGGGTGCTGACGGTCATGTCACCCCCGCGTCTGACATCGCCGCCACGCTGCTGAAAGCGGAGCGGCCCCTGATCGTCTGCGGTACCTCCTGCCGTTGCCCGGAACTGCTCGAAGCCGCCGAGTCCGTTGCCATGGCGTTGGCGCGAAGGCGTGGTTCGGCGGTCGATTTGCTCTGCATCGTACCCGAATGTAACAGCCTGGGAGTGGCTTTGCTTGGAGGCGGCACGCTGGAGCAGGCTTTGGAAAAAGTCGAACGAGGAGAGGTCAATGGGATCATCGTGCTCGAAGACGATCTGTATCAGCGTGCTTCGGCCAGCCGATTGGATAATGCGCTGAACCGCCTCGACCGGTTGGCGGTGATCGATGCCTGGAATCACCGGACCGCGCAACGGGCCAAATTGTTCCTGCCCGCTGCACCCTGGAGTGAATCTGTCGGAACCTGGGTCAACCTGGAGCTCAGGGCCCAGCGTTCTTTTGCCGTGCAACCACCCCAAGGAAGCAGCCGGGCGGCCTGGCGATGGATCGACGCCGCAGGTGCTGGAGAGTGGCCGGATCTGGAAGCGCTCTTCGACGATTTGTTGCAGGACTATCCGCAATTGAGGCCCATCCAGGCGCTTACGCCTGATCCCTCCGGTCCTGTGCCCCGCCAACCCCATCGCTTCAGTGGCCGTACCGCCTTGAACGCACCCCGGCAAATGCATGAGCCCAAGCCGCCACCTGACCCGGATTCACCCCTCGTATACTCCATGGAAGGCTTGCCCTTCCATTTGCAGCCTCCTGAACTACAGCCTTTTTATTGGCAGCCTGGTTGGGATTCACACTCGGGTGCTCTGAATGCGAATCCCCGGCAAGCCGATAGGGGGGTGCGATTGGTCGACAGCATGGGGCCCGGGGATTGGCCGATCGGCATTTCCGCAACCGAATCTCCGGGAGGAGAGAAGACTGGCCGGTATAGGAGGGGGTATTGGCAAGTGGTTCCCCGCTATCACATTTTTGGCAGTGAGTTCATCAGTGCCCGCGCTCCGGCGATTGTCCAACGCACGCCTGGGCCATACGTGGCCCTGGGGCCGGAGGATGTGGTCAAGCTCGGACTTCGATCCGGTGCTTTGCTTCGGGTCCATTGGGACGACGAGGAACTGGTGTTGCCGTTGATCGTCGAGCATGGACTCTCCCCGGGGGTGGCGGCCCTGCCCTGGGGGTTGGTGCCATGGTTCCCGGCTGATGGGGAGATCGGACTTCAACCCTTGGAGAAAGGTGAATGAACGGGCTCGGCAGTGCTGCGGACATCGGTGGCATCCTGGGCTGGGGAATCGTTGTCGCTGCCCTGATGATCTGGGTAGAACGCCGCCTGCTGGCCTTCTGGCAGGAGCGTCTCGGTCCCAACAGGGTTGGCCCCTTTGGAATCATGCAGGTGATGGCTGACATGCTCAAGTTGTTCTTCAAGGACGAGTGGGTACCACCTTTCTCCGACCGGACGGTGTTTGTGCTTGCGCCCGTCATCGGCATGATGGCCGCCCTGCTTGGATTGTCTCTGATTCCCTTTGCACCGGGCGTAGGCGTGGCTGATCTGAACTTCAGTCTGCTTTGTCTGCTGGGCCTGGCCTCGCTATCGGTGTACAGTCCTCTTTTGGCCGGCTACGCCAGCCACAGTAAGTATCCCCTTCTTGGAGGGCTGCGGGCCGCGGCACAATCGTTCAGCTACGAGGTCTTCATGGGGCTGGCGGCGATGGGGGTGGTCATGCAAACGGGCACTTTCGATCTTCGGATCATCGTCGAGTCACAGCGCGAAGGCTGGTACATCGGGCCGCAGATGCTCGGATTCGTGCTGTTCCTCATCGCCGCCGTGGCCGAGACCCACCGTGCCCCTTTCGACCTTCCGGAAGCCGAGCAGGAGTTGGTGGCCGGGTTTCACACCGAATACTCGGGGATCAAGTTCGGCATGTTTTTCGTTGGGGAATACATCGGTATCATCCTCAATTCGGCCCTGATTGTGACCTTGTATCTTGGGGGATGGTGGGGGCCGGCTTTCCTACCGCCACTGGCTTGGTTTCTACTCAAGCTGGCTGGATTCCTGGCCCTGTATCTGTTGCTTCGAACCGCGCTGCCGCGCCCCCGCTACGATCAGTTGATGCGTTTCGGCTGGATGGTGCTGTTGCCCTTGGCGTTGCTTAATCTGATCGCCACCGCGGCTTGGGAGGTGTTCTGATGCTAAGCGTGATGCGTGCTCTATGGATCGTCTTCCGCCGGCTCTTCACCCCCCCGGTCACTATCCAATACCCGGAGGAAAGGCCGAGACTGGCACCCAGATATCGGGGGCGTATTGTGCTCACCCGCGATCCCGACGGCCAGGAGCGTTGCGTCGCCTGCAGCCTTTGTGCGGTGGTGTGTCCCACAGACTGTATCGCCCTGCAAAAGGCCGAGGATGATGCGGGGCGCTGGTATCCGGAATTCTTCCGGATAAACTTCTCGCGCTGTATCTTTTGTGGCCTCTGCGAGGAGGCCTGTCCCACCGAAGCGATTCAGCTGACCGCGGATTTCGAAATGGGAGAGCAGGATCGCCGCTTCATGGTGTATGAGAAGGAGCATCTGCTGATCGATGGCACGGGAAAATATTCTGGTTACAGCTTCTGGCAGATCGCCGGCAAGGCCATCGCGGGCAAGGACAAGGGGCAGGCGGAGCGCGAGGCTCCGCCGGTCGACATTCACAGCCTGCTGCCATGAAGGGGGACAGGTGGTGGGGCGTTGGTTTTCGGAAGGCCGTGAATCCTTCCCCGGAGACTCGGACACGGCCATCCAGACCATGTGCGCCCTCACTTGCCATGGGTCTTTCATGATTGGGGGTGGAAGGCCGGGAGGTGCTTTGTCATGACCATCCTGCTTTTCTATCTTGCCGCCTTCGTTGCGGTGATCGCCACCTCGTTGGTGATCACCCGTACCAACGCCGTTCATGCCTTGATCTATTTGATCGTCTCGTTGTTGGCGACGGGCTTCGTCTTCCTTCTTCTGGGTGCTTATTTCGCCGCTTTGCTGGAGGTGATCGTCTACGCCGGGGCGGTGATGGTGTTGTTCCTGTTCGTGCTGATGATGTTGGGTTTGGGTAGAGACGGGGAGGGGCGTGAGCGGGAGTTGCTGCAGCCCCACCTGTGGTATGGACCGGCTTTCCTGTGCGGTGTGTTGTTGGGCGAGTGGGGGATTCTGTTCCTGGGATGGTCACAGCCGTTCCCCCTCCATGCGGTAGATGCCAAACAGGTGGGAATCAGTCTTCTGGGTCCCTACTTTTTGGCGGTGGAACTTGCCTCCATGTTACTTCTGGCGGGTTTGGTGGGGGCGTATCATCTGACGGAGCTGCAGCGGAGACCGGGAGCATGAGTGCTGTTCCATTGACTCACGTCCTGATGCTCAGCGCCATTCTGTTCACGCTTGGTATGGCGGGCCTGCTGACGCGCCGCAACTTGATCTTCATGCTGATGTCACTGGAGGTCATGTTCAATGCGGCAGGGCTGGCCTTCATCGCCGCCGGCGCCCGCTGGGGGCAGGCCGACGGGCAGATCTTCTTCATATTGATCCTGACCCTGGCGGCTGCCGAGGTCGGAGTGGGGCTGGGGCTGGCGCTGCAGATCCATCATCGATTCCGTACGTTGGACATGGACAAGGTATGTGAGCTGAAGGAGACCGAGCCATGAGCTGGCCGCTGCCGCTCTGGTTCATTCCCGCACTGCCGCTGGCGGGTTTTTTGCTCCTGTCGCTCCTGCCGTTGTCCTCGCGGGCGATCGCCTGGATCGGTACGGGCAGCGTGGGCCTGGCGGCCCTGGTTTCCCTGAGTGAAATTCTCGCACCGGCAGTGGTCATCCACCAAAGTCTGGATACTTGGATGAGCGCCGCATCTTTGACTATCCCATTCGGATTTTATTGCGATGGGCTGACACGGACGATGCTCGGGGTGATCACTGGAGTGGGGTTCCTCATCCACCTCTACAGCACCGCCTACATGGCCGGCGACGAGGGCTACCGTCGTTTCTTCGCCGCCATGAACCTGTTCGTGGCGGCGATGACCGTACTGGTGCTGGCCGACAACCTGGTGTTTCTCTATCTGGGCTGGGAGGGGGTGGGGTTGTGTAGTTTTCTGCTGATCGGTCATTGGTACCGGGATCCCGCCAACGGTCGGGCGGCACGCAAGGCATTCATCGTTACCCGGGTCGGCGACACGGCGCTGGTTCTGGGTTTGTTTCTGTTGTTCGACCGTCTCGGCTCTTTGGACATCCAAACCTTGCTGGCGGGACTCGAGCCTCACACCGGTTCATCCTGGCTGAAAGTGGCCGGGCTGTTACTGTTGGGGGGGGCGCTGGGAAAATCGGCCCAGTTTCCCCTACAGGTGTGGCTGCCGGATGCCATGGCCGGCCCCACGCCAGTGAGTGCCTTGATTCATGCCGCCACCATGGTGACTGCCGGCGTTTACCTGCTCGCCCGCTTACACCCCCTATACGATTTGGTGCCCGACATCCGCCTGCTGGTGGCGGTGGTGGGAGGCGTCACGCTTTTATTGGCTGGGTGTAGTGCGCTGGTCCAAAGCGATTTGAAAAGAGCGTTGGCCTGGTCCACCATCAGCCAGATCGGTTACATGTTCCTAGGGTTGGGGGTGGGCGCGTGGCAGGCCTCGGTCTTTCATTTGATGACCCATGCCTTTTTCAAAGCGTTGTTGTTTCTTTCGGCCGGGGTGGTCATCATGGCTCTACATCATCAACAGGACCTGGAAGCCATGGGAGGGCTGCGTCGCAGGCTGCCGGGGGTTTTCTGGTGTTTCCTAATTGGTGTGACGGCCTTGGCCGCTTTGCCACCGGCGGCTGGTTTTTTCAGCAAGGAAGCGATCCTGGACCGGGCCTATGAGGTTTCGCCGGGGTTGTGGCTCCTGGGTATCGGGGGGGCGCTACTCACGTCATTGTATGGTTTCCGCCTGGTACTGCGGGTTTTCTTCGGGCCGGAAAAGACATATCCCGATGGGCAGCGCCCTTCTGGTGTCATGATGATGGTTCTGGTCCTTCTTTCTGGGCTGTCGCTGGTGGGCGGCTTGTTCCCGCCCCTGGCGCTGGCCGAGGTTTCCACGCCGCGGATGATCAGTCTGGCAGGGCCCGGCGTTTCCTTGTTGGGGCTGGGGGTGGCTGGGTGGCTGTGGTATCTGCGGCCGCAGATTCTGCATGGTTGGCGTCGCTGGCCGCTGATGGCCGTCCTCAACCGATTCTGGCTGGATGGTTGGGGTTTTGATTCCCTCTATCATGGCTTGTTCGTCCAGCCGTATCAAACGTTAAGCAGGATCAATCGCGCTGATTTCCTGAATCTGCCATTCGATGGACTGGTGGGATTCAATCGAACCCTCCATGCCGCGCTGTTACCAACCCAAAACGGGCGGTTGCGCTGGTACGCCACGGGGATGGGTTTGGGAGTGGCGGTACTCATTGCCTGGGGGTTGTGTGCATGAGTCTGGTCTGGCTGCCGGGATTGCTGTTGCTGGGAGGGGTGGCTGCCTGGATCGGGGAAAGGGGAGAGGCCCGCCGGGCCCATACCATCGCTTTGGTGGCGTTGCTGGCGGCGGCCGGAATGGCGCTCTTGTCCAGACAGCAGACCGTATTGCCATGGATTCCCCGTTTCGGTATCCGCCTGCACCTGTCGATGGATGGCCTCAGCCTGTCATTGGTGGTGCTGACGCTGTTTCTCGGTATCATCGCGGTTCTGACTTCCTGGCGGGAAATCGCGCAGCGGGCGGGGCTGTTCCAGCTCAATCTATTGTGGACCCTTGCCGGTACTTTGGGCGTGTTTCTGGCGGCGGATCTGTTCCTGTTCTTTTTCTGTTGGGAGCTGATGATCATTCCTATGTTTTTTCTCATTCGCCACTGGGGACATGAGGGCAGGGTGCGGGCCGCCTTCAAGTTTTTTCTCTTTACCCAGGTTGGAGGGTTGTTTCTGTGGCTGGCGATCCTTTCCCTGGCATTTCTCCATTATCGTCAGACGGGCGTTTTCAGTTTCGATTATCAGGATCTCCGGAATATGGATCCAGGGTTCGAGTGGGGAATGTGGTTGATGTTGGGCTTCAGTATCGGCTTTCTGGTCAAGCTGCCGGCCGTGCCACTTCATCTCTGGTTGCCCGAAGCCCATACCCAGGCCCCTACCGGAGGCAGCGTGATTCTTGCGGGGGTTCTGCTTAAGACCGGCGCATATGGCATGTTACGCATTGTCCCCGGCTTGTTTCCGCTACAGGTGCAGGCGGCGGCGCCGGCCTTCCTGGGCCTGGGTGCCGTCGCCGTGCTTTACGGTGCTCATCAGGCATTTGCCCAGAAGGATCTGAAAAGGTTGATTGCCTACAGCAGTATCAGTCACATGGGGTGGGTGCTGTTGGGGGTGTTCGCAGGGACCGCCGCAGGTTATCGGGGGGCGGTGATGACCATGCTTGCCCATGGTGTCAGCGCCGCCGCTCTTTTTGCCATCGCTGGCATGTTGCAGCAAAGGGTTCACAGCCGCGACCTGGATCTCTATGGCGGCTTTTGGGAGAGTGCCCCACGTTTGGGTGCCCTCACCCTGTTTTTCGCTCTGGCGGCGCTGGGGTTGCCGGGACTGGGTAATTTCGTAGGAGAGTTTCTGGCATTGCTCGGTGCTTTTCTGGTCGAGCCATGGGTGGCCTTCGTGGCGGCGCTGGGGCTGATTTTGGCACCGGTGTACGCACTCACACTGGTACAGCGAAGTTTCCACGGAAACCCGCAGCGTGCCATGACAGACCTTACCCTTCGTGAAGGGTTGTTGTTGGGTATCCTGGTCATGACGTTGTTGATACTGGGTTTGCGGCCCGATCCTGTGCTGGATTTCGCAGTCGCCAGGGATTTCGTACCATGGGTGGAAAGATGAATCCGTCTGTCATTGCCCTCGCGCCGTTGCTTTGTCTGGCGCTTTCGGCTGTGATTCTGTTGGTTCCCGCTGCATTGCAGAGGCCTGGGGTAGCCTGGATTGTTTCGCTCTCGGGATTCGTACTGAGTGGAGTATTACTTTGGCCAGCTTGGCAGCAGGCGCCTGTAAGCGTGACCGAGTTGCTTATGATCGACCGCTATGCTTTGGCTGTCACTGGTATCGTGGTCGTGTCCGGCCTGGTGGTGACAGTGCTTGGCCATGAGTATTTTCGAGCCAGGCAGATCTTGCACCATTCGGAGATATATCTTTTGCTGCTTATTGCCGCGCTGGGCGGAGGGGTGCTGGCTGCGGCCGAACACTTTGCCAGTCTTTTTCTGGGGGTGGAGTTGATGGGGATCGCCACTGCGGTGCTGATCGCTTTTCCCCTGGGGCGGGTGGAGTTGGAGGCGGGGGTGAAGTATCTAGTGCTATCGGGGATGGCGTCGGCTTTCCTGGTGTTCGGAATGGGTCTGGTCTATGCCGGCGGCGGAGTGCTGGTTTTCTCCGGGATGGATTTTGCCGGCCCGGGGTGGGTGGGGCTGTTCATGATTCTGGCGGGACTGGCTTTCAAACTTTCCTGGGTGCCTTTTCATCTATGGATTGGCGATGTGTATCAGGGCGCTCCGCCACCTGTGGCAGCTTTTCTTGGCAGCGCCTCCAAGTCTGCCGCGCTGGCGGTGTTTATGCGGCTGCTGTGGAAAAGCGACGCCTACCAAAATGAAATGCTTGCGGTCTTGTTCATCGTGATCGCCTGTTTTTCCATTCTGGTGGGCAACTGGCTGGCCCTGTTGCAAAACCGTATCAAACGCCTGTTGGCTTATTCGGCCATTGCCCATTTCGGATACCTTTTGGTTTTGCCGGCAACCGCAGGCCGTTTGGGAATGGAATTTGTCGCCGAAGCATCGGCGTTTTACCTGATTGCTTACAGCTTGGCGGTAGGGGTCGGTTTTGGTTCGATTTCGGTGATGGAGCAGGCGGGCGAGGAGGTGGACGCCCTAGAAGACTTGCGGGGGCTGTTTCATCAGCAGCCGTTGTTGGCCTCGCTGTTTACCGTTGCGCTCTTGTCTCTGGCGGGTTTGCCGCTCACCATCGGCTTCATTGGAAAATTCTATCTTTTTTCGGCAGCGGTGGGTGGAGAGCTGTGGTGGCTGGCTTTGGTGATGGTGTTTGGAAGTGGCTTGGGGATGGTTTACTACCTGCGGGTGATTCTTGTTCTTGGCCAGCCCCGGACGACGTGCCTTCACCCCAATCCCGCTACGAGCGGTTTGTTGGTGCTGGGTTTTCTGGTCACGATGCTTGTATGGCTGGGTATCTTTCCCTCCTGGATAATGGGCCTGGTCAGTCACTTCTGAGACCTGTTTCA
>JALSIB010000036.1 GCA_026981855.1 Methylothermaceae bacterium
CAATGGGTTATTGCTATACACATTTTACCCGATCAGGAACCCCGATCCTCTCGTTTTGAACCCCTTTTTATCCGTATATCAATGCCTTGCGCTGACCGCTTGGGAAAATTGGGGAGACACTAGAGTGCGATACACAGCCGGGCGGAGGGGCGGAGAGCGTTCCGCTTTATGAATTGGGTCGGGGTGGCGCGCTATTCGCTGTCACGGGAAATGTACATTCCCACCAGACGCGGTACCAGGATGGTGAGGTACATTTGTCCGCAGATCGCTTCCAGATAGCTCAGGACGATTGCCTGACGGGTCAAGGGGGAGATGTCCCCGTAGCCCAGGGTGGTCAGGGTGATGAAGCTGAAATACAGCATGGAGGCGAAGGTGGAAGTGAATCCGGCTTCCCCGGCTATCCCCTGGAACGAGTGAGGATGAATCAGCTCGATCAGGCTGAAACTGAACGCAAAACTGATGCCGATGAGCAGATAGACGCTGATGGCTCCATAGAGCAGACCCGCGGCCACTTTCTTGCGGTAAGAGAAGATATCGTGGATGAGAACCAACGAAACGTGGAGAAAGAAAATCGCTCCGGCAAGATAGGAAAGCGCGACGAGCGACTCTGCAGGATGCAGATAGTCGTTGACGGTTCCGGCAATGAGCATCAGCGAGCCGGAGAAGAGGCTGACGGCCTGGTTGAGCCGGTTGTTGGAAAGCACCAGCGCACCGGTCAGCATGGTGGTGATCAGAAAGAGGGTAAGGGGTAATCTGGTGATTCCATTCGTGGTCATGAGCGGATAGATTCCGATCAGAGACACCAGGGCGATGAGCAGGAGCAGGTAGTAGGTCTTGTTTGCCTGGAAAAGCCCCAGCCGGTCCTCGAAACGGATTCTTCCCTTGCGCATCAGTCCAGGGGATTGTGCCCCCGGCTCCTTATACAGTTATGAAATATCTGCGTGCACGGGGTTATGGTCTCGAAATCCTGGCTGAAACCCCGTCCCCTGCCTGCCAAGGCCCGGGTCAGGTGGACAGGAATGTGGATTACCAGTCCGGCAGGCGCCAAAGCTGTTTCCTTTTTTCCTCGGGCAGTTCCATTTGCTCGGGCCTCATCAGCCCACCCCAATTGGTGCGCTCTGCCATTTCGTGCTTGATTTCCGCGGGGATGAAATCCGCTTCCGTGCGGGTCTCCCAGCCGCCCCCAACCGCCTTGTAGAGGGCGATCAGGTTGATGGCGACGTTGCCCTTCACCTCGGTCAGGCTGTTTTGGGTGTTCAGCTGGCTGCGCTGGGAATCGAGCACCCGTTGATAGTTGACCAGACCCTCGGTGTACTGGAACAGGGACAGATCCACCGAGCGTTTGGCGGCCAGATAACTTTGCTGCAATTTTTCCTGCTCCACCCTCGCTTTGAGGAAACCGGCGATGGCGTCTTCGGCCTCCCGGGCCGCATTGAGAACCG
Source organism: Methylothermaceae bacterium (assembly GCA_026981855.1). Classification (GTDB taxonomy): domain Bacteria; phylum Pseudomonadota; class Gammaproteobacteria; order Methylococcales; family Methylothermaceae; genus Methylohalobius. The sequence goes on from JALSIB010000036.1 coordinate 1,443, forward strand.
TGTCGCGGTATTCGGCGATCAACGCCTGGAAGCGGGCGTCCTCGACCCGCACCCGGTTGCGGATGCGGCCGAAGTTGAACACGTCCCAGCTGATGCTCGGTCCGACGAAGTACTGGAAGCTCTTGGCGCTGAAGACATTGGCCAGATTGCTGGCACCGCCGGTGGCGAAGGTCAGGGCGGCATCGCTGGCCCGCAGGTTGATCGAGCCCAGGAGCGAGAAACGGGGGTACAGATCGGCCTTGGCGATTCCGATCAAGGCGCTCTGGGTGGCCAGTTGCCGTTCTTTCAGCCGAATGTCGGGACGCCGCCGCAATAGATCGGCGGGAACACCGATGGCGACCTCGACCGGAGGCTGGGGAATTGGCTGATCCCCGGCGAGCCAGGCGTCGACGGTCCCGGGCGGCTTGCCGAGCAGGACGCTCAGGCTGTTCTTCGCCTGACGCAGCGAAGCTTGCAGCGGTGGAATGGTGGCTTCGGTGTCGCGCAGCAGACTTTCGGCCTGCAGATGGTCCAATTCGTTGATTGCGCCCCCTTCGTAGAGGGCATCGGCGATTCTCAAGGTTTTACGCTGGACTTCCAGATTTTCCCGGGCGACCCGCAGCCGCTCCTCCAGGGTACGGATCAGCACGTAGGTTCGGGCGACTTCGGCGGTCAGCGACACCAGCACGTCGTCGAAGCCCGCGACCGTGGCGTCCAGGTTGGCCTGGCCGGCTTCGACACCGCGCCGGAATCTTCCCCAGACATCCAGTTCCCAGGCGGCGTCGAAGCCGAAGCCGGTGCTGGTGAAGCCGCGATCTATGCCTGGGCTGGTGTTGGCGGCGTGGGCGCTGATGCGTTGGCGGCTCAAATCACCGTTGACCTGGAACAGCTGGGGAAACTGGAATCCGGTGGAGATACCGAGCTGGGCTCTGGCTTCCAGTATCCGGATGCCGGCGGCCCGGAGGGTGAGGTTCTGCTTGCGGGCCTCGTCGATCAACCGGTCGAGGGTAGGATCGCCGAAGACGTGCCACCACTCGCCCAGCTCGGCCTCGCTTCGTTTCAGGGTGGGATCCTGCTGTTCGATCCAGTCGGCTGCCGTTTGTGTCACCGGTTCCTTGTAATCGGGGCCCACCATCATGCAGCCGCTGAAGGTAAGGGCGGCCGTCGTCAGAAGTGTGGCCATCCCGATTTTCGCACCCCGCTTTTTGAGGCGATGCAGGTTGGGGAACGCATGGCGACAGCCGGTCCAATCCAGGCGCTCCCCATTTCCGTTCTTGATCTTCATGGGGTCACCTCCTTTGCTTCACCCTCCTTCACCCGGTAGAAAATCGCGTAGAGTACCGGAACCACGATCAGGATCAGCACCGACGCAAGCCCCAGCCCGAAGACGATGGTGACCGCCATGGAGACGAAGAAGGCGTCGGTGAACAGGGGGATCATCCCCAGCATGGTGGTGCTCGACGACATGCTGACGGGAATCAGGCGGCTGACGCCGGCGTTGATCACGGCCCGGAAGGGGGGTTCCCCTTTTCCGAGTTGGGCGTCCACTTCGTCGATGAGGATGATGGCGGACTTGATCAACATTCCCGACAGGCTCAATATTCCCAGCAGCGACATGAAGCCGAATGGCTGACGAAAAATCAGCAGGCCGAGGGTGACCCCGATGAGAGACAAAGGCACGGTCAGCCAGATGATCAGGGTCTTCTTGATGGAGTTGAACAACACCAGGACGATCAACACCATCAGGCCGGCGAAGACGGGAATGGAGGTGGACAGGGCCTCGTTGGCCTTGGCCGAATCTTCCACTTCTCCGCCCCAGGCCATGTAATAACCCGGTTTGCCCTTGAGGGGCCAGAGGGCGTTATAGGTGACCGGTAGCGTATCGGCCTGCCAGCGGTCTTCAGGCACCGGCTTGCCGAGCACCGCCTCCACGTCGACGCCCAGGGCCTTTTCGATCGGCGCCTTGACCCTGGCCATCAGTTCGCCGGGAAGGTGACCGGCGCGGGGATCGGCATGGATCCGGATCATGGTGCGCCGGTCGCGGCGCCAGATGTAAGGGTTCTCGAAGGTCAACGGGAAACCGGTGACCACCTGGCCCAGGGGAATCATTCCCTGGGCCGCCGGGCTCCAGATCGGAATGGCCGCCAGGCTGTCGAGATCGGCGCGATCCTTTTCCGGCGCCCGGGCGACGATGGGGATGAGTTCGTCACGTTCCCGATAGATACCCACAGGATACCCCTCGAAGTTGGCCCTGAGCGCCGCGGCGATATCGGGGCGTTCGATGCCGGCCCGCCGTGCCTGAGCCTCCGCCAGTTGCGGGCGCAGAACCTTGGCCGGTTCCATCCATTCGTTGCGTACCGCCTTGGCGATGGGTTCGGCATCCAGGATGGCTTGCACTTTGTCCGCCAGGCGGCGCAGTTCCACCGGATCCTTGCCGGAGATGCGCACCTGGAACTTGCCGCCGGTGGAGGTGCCGAACACGAACAGCCGGACATTGACGGTGGCGTCTGGAAACAGTTCCTCCAGATCCTGTTGCGCCTGGGGGGCGAGGCCGGCGATGCGGGTGTAATCGTCCACGTCCACCAGAATCTGGCCATAGTTGGGGTACTGATTCTCCGGGCTGTAGGTCAGCAGGAAACGCCCCTGGCCACCGCCGATCTGGGTGGTCACATGAGTCACCCCTTGCAGATCCTTGAGATAGGTCTCGGCCCGGATCAGACGGCGTTCGGTTTCCTGGATGTCGGTGCCTTCGGGGAACCAGAAATCGACATAGAACTGGGGCCGGGTGGAGTCGGGAAAGAAGCTCTTCTCGACCGCCCCGAAGCCGAGGAGGGACAGGCCGAACAGGCCGATCACCACCGCGACCATGATCCAGCGAAAACGGATGCACAGGCTCAGAAAACGCTTGTACACGCCGTAGAAACCCTGGTCGTACACGTCGCCCGGCTGGTCGTTCTGAGCGTCCTGCGGTTCGGGCTTGGGCAGGAACGTATGACACAACAGGGGGGTGCAGGTGACCGCCGTCAACCAGCTCAGACTCAGGGAGATGAGGATGACCGAGAACAGGGAGCGGCAGTATTCGCCGGTGGAGTCGTCGGAGGTGCCGATGGCGGCGAAGGCGGTCACAGCCACGGCGGTGCCGCCGAGCATGGGCAGAGCGTTCTGGGCCACCACGGCACAGGCGGCATCGTGGCTGGATTCCCCTTTTTTCATCCGCATGCGGATGCCGTCGGTGACGACGATGGCGTTGTCCACCAGCATCCCCAGGGCGATGATCAAGGCTCCCAGGGAGATGCGCTCCAGGGTGATGTGGTAATAGTTCATGACGATGAAGGTGGCCATGATGGTGATCAGCAGCACTGAGCCGATGATCAGGCCGCTGCGCAGCCCCATGAAGAGCAGGAGCACGCCGACGACGATGGCCACCGCCTCTATGAGGTTGGTCATGAAGCCAGTCAAGGCGGTGGTGACCGACTCGGCCTGGTTGGAGATGTCGTGGATCTCCATGCCCACCGGCCGCATCGGCTCAAGCTCCTTGAAGCGTTGTTCTAAAGACTCGGCCATGGTGATGACATTGCCACCGGACACCGTGGAGATACCCATGGCGATGGCGGGTTTGCCGTTGTAGCGCACCAGGGCGGTGGGGGGATCCTGGTAGCCGCGGTGGATGGTGGCCACGTCCCGGAGATACACCAGGCGGCCGGTCTTGCGGCTTTTGGGAGTGATCAGCAGCTCGCCGAAATCCCGTTCGGAGAGGAACTCGCCGGCGGGATTGATGGGGATGCGTTCCGAACCGAGGGACATCCTGCCGGCATCGGCGACCAGATTCTTGCTCGCCAGCGCGGTATAGATGTTCTGCGGCGAGATGCCCAATTTGGTCATTTTGTCGCGCTGCATCTCCACATAGATGGCTTCCTTGCGCTGGCCGTACAGGATGATGCGTTTGACGTCCCTGGCCTTGAGCAATTCCCGTTGCAGCAGTTTGGCATATTCATACAGCTCTTTCGGGGCGTAGCCGTCGCCGGTGATGGCGTAGTACATTCCGTAGACATCACCGAAGTCGTCGTTGACGATGGACTTGCCGGCACCGGGCGGCAACTGGCCCTGGGCGTCGCCCACCTTGCGGCGCAATTCGTCCCAGACCTGGGGCAGGGTGGTTTTGTCGTATTGCTCCTTCATGCTGACCTTGACCCATGACAGGCCGCGGGAGGATTTGGATTCCACCCACTGAAGCTGGCCCATCTGCTGTACCGCCTTCTCGATGACGTTGGTGACCTCCTCTTCCACTTCGGTCGCGGAGGCGCCCGGGTAAGGGGTGACGATCACCGCTTCCTTGATGGTGAATTCCGGATCTTCCAGGCGGCTGAGAGACTGATAGGAATGCCAGCCCACCACCACCGCCAGCACCATCATCACCCAGGTGATGAGGCGCTTGCGAATGCTCCATTCCGCCAGATTCATGACGCCTGCCCTGTTTGTTCCCCGGCTGTCCGGTAAGGACGGACCTTCATGCCTTCCCGCAGATGTGTGACACCGCTGACGGCCAAGGTGTCGTCGGCCTTGAGCCCTTGCAGGATTTCGATATGATCGCTGCCGGTCAGGGGGCCGGTCTTGACGATGCGTTTGTGGACTTCCCGGGTTTCGGGGTCGACCACCCAGACGCAGGTGTGTCCGTCGGTATCGGAAAACAGGGCGGCGGTGGGGATGACGATCTTGGTATTCAGTCCCTGGCCCGGCGGAAATTCGATGATCACGGTGGCGGTCATGCCGGTCAGGATGCGGATGCCTTCCGGCGCCGGCATCACCAGCACCAGCCGGTAGGTTTGGGTGGTGGGATCGGCCTGGGTGGCGAATTCCTTGATCTCCAGGGGGAATTTGCGTTCGGGATCGGAGGCGAACCGGGCGAACAGCCTGGGTTCGGTTTTGCGGACCGGCGCCGCCATCAGTTCCGGCAGATCCAGCAGCACTTCTATTGTGGAGAGATCCTGCAGATAGACGATCTTCTGTTTGGCGGTGACGAACTCGTGGTTGTCCACGTAGCGCTTGCCGATGATGCCGCTAAAGGGGGCTTTGAGGTAGGTATAGGCCAGCTGGTTTCTGGCCACGGCCACCTCGGCTTCGGCCGACTGGACGGCGGCGCGGGAGACCCCGAGCGCGGCCTTTTTCAGGTTGATTTTGGATTCACTGACGGCGCCGGCCTCCTTCTGTCTGATCTTGACGAAGCGTCGATATTCGGCCTTGTCGTACGCCAGCTTGGCTTTTGCCTGTGCCAACCGGCCCAGTGCTTCACGCAGATTCGATTGATAGTCCATGGGATCCAGCCGGGCCACCAGTTGGCCCTTTTGCACCCTTTGACCTTCCTTGACCGGCAATTCGATCAGCAGCCCGGGGACGCGGAAGGCCAGATCGGCGCGTTTCGATGCCCGGGTTTCGCCCGACATGCGGAGGGTTTTTCCGGCCAGGATTCCACCGGCGGTGATGAGCTTCACAGGGCGGGTGATGTCCGCTGGGGCTCGTTTCTCTTCGTCGCCGCCGCATCCGCTGAGCAGCAGAAGGGTTGCGAGGGTCGCGAAGATCAGGTTCGTCGTCCTGGAAGGGGCCATCGGATAGATACCTCGCATGAGTTTGTCCGGGATTGGAAGATCGTTAGAATAGCAAAACCGGTCTTTCCCGTCGTGGTTTTGAGCCGATCCACAGGGCAATCGCATAAGGGGTTCGGGCGTTTGTTGAAGAAGTTCCTGTCTTTGCTTCATTTGGCGGGATGCCGGAGCAGGTGCCTTCAAAACGCTCACTCCAGCATCCTTTGAGCCATCCGGGCGATCTGGTGCCAGTCGTAGGTGGAAATATCCTGGGCGTGGGCCAGATTGTTGCGCAGGGACTGGAACTGCTTGATTTCCTTTTTGGCGGAATTCTTGGAGAGAAATCCCAGGGCGGTGAACAGTTCGTCATGCTGCATCACCAGCAGTCCCTTGTCGGCGATCTGCAGGCAATCGACCAGATCCACGTTCTGGCCCGACCGGCGCCGCTGCCGTAACAGCGCGCGGGCCGCCTCCAGGCGGGGAGGCGGTAACAGGTCTTGCCACGAGTCGCCCGGGTAATATTCCCGAACCAGATCGGTCGCCTGCATTTCGATCAGGGTCAGGATGCCGAACAGCCACATGCGCATGTAAGGCTTGTTGACGTCGCCCCGGCTGATGAATGCCTGCACCTGTCCGAACAGGGAGACAAAACAATGATCGTGACGGGTCAGGACGTGTATGACTTCCGCGAACCCCGCATCGGCCGCGACCACTTGATCGGCGGTGAAGGGGCGTCCCGCCATGCCGCAGGTGCCGGCCTGCCGCAACTGCCCGAGCGTGACATAACCGGTGATTTCTCCCTCCATGCGCAGGGTCGCCACTTCGAGCCGTTTTTCCTCGAGCGTCTCGATGGCCTGACGGGCCGGCGTGTCGGCATCGAAGGAGAGGCGCACGGGCTCGGCGATGTCCTTGGCGCTGAAGACCTCATTGAAATGGTGTTTGAACTGGTTCCACAGCTGACGGTTCAGTTCGCCCGTCAGGTCAGGGCCGGTCTTCACCGCCCCCTGCCGGTCGAGGCGGGCGCGGCATTTCGCCAGGGTTTTGCGCGCCCGCTTCATCAGGGTGGGGTCCGCCTTGTCCAGGACTTCGAGCAGGGCGTCCATTTCCTCCAGAAAGGTTCCGGCGAAGCGGGAATCGTGGCGGGTGATGTCCTGACAGTTGTCGATCAAATCGGCCAGCTTGATGGTCTGGGCGCGGCCGCAGGCCTGAGCCAGATGTGCCCGGTCGATGGCCTTTCTTTCGGCGCGGTTGCCGTCGCTGGGTTTGCTGACGTCGGTCAGGGCGCGCACCAAGCCGGCGACCTCCGGGCCGAACTCACGTTCTATGTCGTCGATGGTCGCCGGTGTGTCCTCGACTGCGTCGTGGAGCCAGGCGGCGGCGATCATCGCTTCGTCGTCGGTCACGCTGGCCGTGATTCTGGCCACCTCGCTGAGGTGGTCGGTGTAGGGCTTGCCGGTGTATTTGCGGCGATGATCGATGCGTTCGTGGGCCCGGGTGGCGAAATGGATGGCGCGTTGGATCAGCTCGGACATGGGTGTCGTGGTTTGGTTACCGTGAAAGTTTCATTGGTGCCGGGGCAGGGGATTCGTCTCTCGGGACGCAGTAAGTCCGTCCATGGAGGCTCGTAAACGGCCATCCAGGCCGTTTACGCCCTCGAGCCGCCCCCTCCTCGGCGGTTGATTTTTTATCTTCCGGGGCGAAACGGCAATTCATGATGGTGATGGGGATCATATCAGAACTGAATTTGGGGTTCTGCAGGTGCTGTCTTTGCAAACGGGGCGATCATCCCGGTTCGTCCCTTCTTTCCCGATCGATGACATCCGCTTGTGGATTTGGCCGTAGAATAGCGGGCAAAACAGATTGCCGCTCTCGATTCATGCGCTTGTTCGTCGCTCCGTTTTTGTTGTTCATCAGTGTTATCGCTGCGGCGGAGAAGACCCCGGAAATCATCATCGAAAGCACCGAGCCCAGATTGACGGCCAATATTCGCAACCATCTGACGATCGCCAGCGAGCCTTGCAATCGCTCTTTGCTCCAGCTCCAGTGGTTCCGGTCGAGAATTCCGCGGGAAGTGGATGCCGCGGCCAGAGCGCTGGGGTACTACCATGCGAAGATCGAGAATTTGACCCTGGATTTGAAGGAGGACTGCTGGCAGTTGAAGTTGACGGTGGAACCAGGGCCCAGGGTCCGCGTGGTTTCCGTAAAGGTTCAGATTGTGGGCCAGGCCTTGGAGGATCCTTTTTTCGATGGGATTCTTGGAGCGCTTCCGGTCAAGCCCGGCGATCCCTTGAACCACGGGGAGTACGAGAAAACCAAGCTGCTGCTCAAGAACCTGGCCCTGAAGCGCGGTTATTTCGACGCCCGTTTCAGCAAGCACGAACTCAAGGTGGACGTGCGAAAGAACCAGGCGGCGATCGATCTGGAATTCGACTCGGGGCCACGTCATTACATCGGTCCGATCACCATCGACCAGAATATACTGGATCCCGATTTCGCCTATCGTTACGTCAACGTGGCACCGGGGGCGCCTTATTCTTCCGAGGCGGTGGCCAATTTGTACCGGCGTTTTGCCGACAGCGGCCTTTTCCGCCATATCAGGATCGATGCGAATCCGGTCGAGGGGCCGGTTCCCGAAGTCCCGATCTCGGTTTCCCTGATTGCCAAAAAACGCCACCGCTATGCCTTCGGGGTGGGGTTCGACACCAATACCGGTCCCCGGGCCTCGTTCAATTATCTCAATCGTTATGTCAACCGGCGGGGGCATCAATTCAAGCTGGAGCTCAGATACACGCCGGTGGAGCCCCGGGCCACCGCGACCTACACGATTCCGCTTTGGGATCCCTTGCGGGAGAGCCTGCGGTTCAACGCGGGTTACCGGAGACGGGACGTGGACAGCTTCGTTTCCGATCAGGGAACCCTGAACATCGTTTTCACCCACCTGCGCCGGGACTGGGCCGAGACCTTGTCGCTCAATCTCAGGTATGAAAGTTCCCGGGTGGGCACCGGGGAAATCATTCAGTCATTGATATGGATGCCAACCCTGGGGTGGGCGCGGAAGGAGGCCGAAGTCAAGAACAGGCTGGTTCTTCATGGCCACAAATTCGATTTCAAATTGAGGGGCGGGGTTTCCCTGCTGGGGAACAGCGCGCATTTCCTGAGGCTCCGGATGTTCGGCCGCTATGCTTTCAGCCTGCCGTGGAAAGCGAGAATCCATCACCGCTGGGAAATCGGCGCGCTTGCCACGCCGGCTTTCGGCAAACTGACTGCCGGAAACCGGTTCTTCACCGGTGGGGACAACAGTATTCGGGGGTACAAGTATCTCAGCCTCGGACCGCTCAACGACCAGGGTGAGGTGATCGGAGGCCGGTATCTGGGTGTCGTCAGTGTGGAATACGAACAGACGGTTTATGGTGACTGGGGCGTGGCGCTGTTCGTGGATGGCGGCAATGCCTATAACGAACTCAAGTACCTGTGGCGCGACCGGAAATTTGGCGGGGGCGTCGGTTTGCGATGGCTTTCCCCGGTGGGGCTGGTCCGCCTGGATTTCGCCGTGCCTCTGAACCACCAGTACACCGATTTTCGCATTCATTTCGCCATCGGGCCGGTGTTGTGAAAAGGTTGCCGGCCATTGTGTTTCTGACGGTTTTTGTTCTCGTTGCCGGGCTGTCGGCGCTGCTTGGCACGGAGACGGGAACCGCTCTGCTGTTCGGATTGGCGCAACGGCTGCATCCGCCGTTGAAGGTGCGATCCACCTCGGGCACCTTGCTGGGCTCGCTGGTGATTCACGAACTGAGCTACCGGAATGAGGGGGTTTCGCTGGCTGCCGAGCGTATCTCCCTTGTATGGCGTCCGTGGGATCTGAAACAGCGGCATCTCACCATCGAACGACTGGCGCTGGCGCACCCGCGGTTCGAATGGCGGGGTGGTGAAACGGAAAGCGGGCCGGTCGTGTTGCCCGCGGTCTTCATCCCCGCCACCATCGATCTCAAGCGGCTGAGTGTGCGGGATCTGGAAGTCGTCCTGCCCGATGCCGAACCTGTCACCCTCGACCAGTTGGATCTTGCCGCCGTGCTCGAAGGAGAACATCTCGAGCTGCGTCGTATCGGGGCCGTGATGGCCCGGCTGCATGCCCAGGGAAAAGGCGTCTTGAAATTGCAGGAAAACTGGCCGCTGACCGCCAGCGTCGATTGGCTGTATCGCGCCGACCGGCCCTGGAAAGGCAGGGCGGAACTTGCCGGCGACTTGATGGACACCCTGAAACTCGAACATCGCCTCGCAGCCCCTTTTGCCGTTGCCACCCACGGCACGGTCGGCGCCCTGTTCGAGGAACCCCGATTCGATTTGCAGGGCTCGTGGAAGGAGGCCGGCTGGCCTCTGACGGGGGACAAGGAATGGACCAGCCCCCAGGGCACTTACCGGGTTCGGGGCCGGATCGACGACTACCGGGTGGAAATCCATACCCGGCTTTCCGGTATCCACCTGCCGCCGACCGAACTGAGTCTTCGGGGAAAAGGGCGTGCCACCGGGATTTTCCTGCAGCCATTGCTTGCCGAGGGGCCCGCCGGCCATCTCGAGGCGACGGGCGAATTGCGCTGGCGTCCGAGCCTTGTCTGGAACCTGCGCTTGCAGGGAAAGGATCTCGATCCCGCACCGTTTCAGCCGCAGTGGCCGGGCGCCCTGGCGCTGACGGCCCGGACTTCCGGCCGCTTGCAACCGGAACTGGCTGTGGAAGTGGAACTGCAAAAGCTGACCGGGGTGCTGCGGGATCAGCCGATCCGGGCCACCGGCAGATTTCATTACCGGGGAAATGTCGTGAAAGCGGAGGGGGTCGGGCTGGAATGGGCGGGGAACCGGCTTCGGGTCGATGGCGAGGGAAACGGTCGCCGTATCGACCTGGAGTTCGAGCTGGATGCGCCGCACCTGGAACGTCTCGATCCGGGGCTGAAGGGGAATGTGAGTGGAGCGGGCAAGGTGACCGGTGACCTGAACCGCCCTCATCTCGACATCCAGCTCGAGGGCAGGCGGATCGTGTGGCGGGACCGGTTGAAGATTCGAGGCATCTCCGTGACCGCCCGTGGCCATCCCGAGGATCCTGCTTCACAAGTGGAAATCGAGCTGGATCATTTGCAGTGGGCGCGGTGGCGTTTCGATCGCCTGATGTTGTCCGGCCGCGGCGGCCTTGCCGGGCACGAGATCCTGTTCGATGCCGAGGCCCCCCAGGGAAGCGTCGAGGTTCATGTCCAGGGGGGGATTGCAAAGGATGGCAAGTCCCATTGGGAAGGGGAAATCCGGCGGTTGCCGCTGGCCCTTCTCGAGCCTGTGCTCCCCCATGCGTTGTCCGCCAGCGGGAATCTGGTCGCCCGGTTTTTCTACCGCCAATCTTCCCGGCGGCGCGAAGCGGAACTGGAGCTGGGGTTCAGCGGCGGCGCGTTTTCCACCGTCATGGCCGATGGCGAGACGTTGACCCTCCCGCTCGATCAGGGCGAAGGGGAGGTGAAGCTGGACGATCAGAACCTTTATCTTTCGTTCAATCTGCCTTTTGCCGGGTATGGTTGGGGCAAGGGTGAATTGATGACGGATCTTGAGACCCACCTGTTGAAGGGCAGGTCACGGCTGCGGATCACCCGGTTGGAGATGATTCAGGTGTTCGTGCCTCAATTGAACGAGGTGAAGGGTTCGGCGGAGGGAGAGGTGGTTCTCCTGGGGTCGTGGGAGCATCCCAAAATCCAGGGAAAACTGGCTGTCACCGATGCCAGTGCCGAGGTGCCCGCGGCCGGTCTTCGCTTGCAGGCGATTCAATTGCAGGCGGCCACGCGCCCTGACGCCACGATCGCCTTTCAGGGGCAGGCGCTTTCCGGGCCGGGAAAGATAGCGTTGCACGGAAACGTCGCTTTGAGCCCGGAAGTTTCCCTGTCCATGCGGATCGAAGGAGATCGTTTCCTGGCCACCGATCTTCCCCGGGCGAAAGTGATCGTGTCGCCGGCATTGGATCTGACCGCCAGCAGCCAATCAGTCGAGATCCGCGGGAACATTCAGGTGCCCGAAGCCAAAATCACCCTCAAAACGTCCCTGCTGCCCGACCAGCAGCCGGATATGGTTTCCGTTTCTCCCGACGAGGTGATCGTCGGACGCCCCCAGGCCCCCCCGAAGACCCGGCTGAATGTTTCGGCCGATGTGCTTCTGACCCTGGGGGACGAGGTGTTTTTCAAGGGATATGGGGTCGACAGCCAGCTTCGGGGGGAGTTGAGACTGCGGAGCTGGAAGGATATGCCCAAGGCGGAAGGGGTGGTCGAAGTGCTCAAGGGAACCTTCGCCGCCTATGGGCAGAAGCTGCATATCACCAAGGGGGAAATCATTTTCAGCGGTCCCGTGGACAATCCCGCCCTGGACATTGAAGTGGAGCGGCGTTTCCGCCGGGAAAAGATCACCGTCACCCTGGAGATCAGTGGATTTGCCCAGGAGCCGGCGATTCACGTGTCAAGCGATCCTTCCATGCCGGAAGACGAAGCCCTGTCCTATCTTGTGACGGGCCGCTCGTTTCGCGGCGGGGCCGCCGCCACATCGACCGGTTCCATGGAAAAACAGCTCACCGGCGCGCTCAGCTCGCTTGGCGTCAGCTATCTCAAGAAGTGGGGCGTGGACGAGTACGCGGAGGTGGAATACGAGGAGGGATTCGTCATGCTGGGGCGGCACCTCACGCCCGATCTGTACGTGGGGTACGCCGTCGATGTCTTCGACGGGCTGGGCGAGGCGGTGGTCCGCTACAACCTGACCGAATATCTGACCCTCGAAGGCAGGTACGGTGAAAGCCAAAGCGGGGATCTTTATTACACCCTCGAGACCGAGTGAGTTCCGTGGCCCCGCTGTCTTCCCCGAAACCGGTTCGATGCCTGGATGGAAATTCCTCGGCCAAGGCCCGTGTCAGTCTGACGGGCGTGGTTTCGAATACAGGCGCGAGGCGGCTGACGAGGGAAGCCGGAGCCACGGCAGGAAGCTTGGCCGCTTCGGGGAAAGATTAGTGATTCCCCTGCTCCCGGGTGGCGGTGCGTTCCAGCTCGGCCACGAAATCCGGCGCCAGCGCGAGTGCGTTGGATAACCGCCGCAGATAGGCGCGTTCTTGATCGTTGGCCTGGTCGATGATCATGCGCGATACCAGATAAACTTCCGCCGCCGCTTCTTGCGAGTCGGTTTCGGCGGCGATGCCCGCGGCGTCTGCGGGGGCGTTTAACTGCTCTTCGATAAACGCCAACATCTCTTCGTTCACGCCGAGGCTTTTGGCCTGCCCGGAGATTTTTTCCCGCTCCTGGTCGTCGATGTGACCGTCCGCCCTGGCGGCGGCGATCATGGCTTTGAGAAGCAGCCGGCTGCGTTTTTCCGCTTCGTCGCCGCTCAGCTTGTCGACCGGCGTTCCGGGCTCGACGGGCTTGGTGGATTTGACGCCGTGCCAGCTCTGATAAGTTTGATAAGCCAGTCCGCCCAAAGCCGCCAAACCGCCCAGTTTCGCCGCCAGGGTGGTGAGATTGCGGCCGCTTTTGGTTCCGAGCAGCAGCGCCAGCAGACCTGCCGCGGCGGCGCCCTTGGCGGCACCTTTCAGGGCCGCTTCCCGCTCCGGGCCTTCGGCGGGGATGTCGGCTTTTTCTTCCACCCATTGCCGGCCCTTCCTGGCCCATTCCTGACCGGATTGCAGTAGTTGATCCAGAAGTTTGCTCGTTTCCATCGTGTTCTCCTCAAGTCTTTGGGTTTTTTGGAAATCCCGTGTTTTTCGAATGGATCGATGCCGGCGCGCGGCTGTCGGGTGAACGATGGTGAACATCATGAAGCCCTCGGCGCCGGGATGGCCAGATTAACACAGGTTGTGTGACCGCTCAGCCGCTGCGGAACGATTTCCGTGCCGGCGTGGAGGCGCCGCTTCCCTTCCCCGTCCCGCGTTGCGGTGCGTTTCGCCCGGGCGTGCGAAAGAGAGCCCGCAAGGCTTTCGCTTTCGGCATACGGGCAATGGGGGACGGGTTCCGGGCTTGCTTCCCTGGCCCTGCTTTTTCGGTTTTGGGAGCGCGCGGCGCAAGCGGTGTCTGCGAAGGGGGTTGAAAGAGGCGGCGTATCTTGTTGAAATCGGCCCTGGAATGCGCGTTTAAATTCGTCCGGCATTTTCGTGAGCATGAAAAAATCGGGAAGCAACCGAATCCGGTGGCCGGTTTCGGTGTTCGTGGCCGTTTTTCTGTTTTTGGCCTCCGGCTGTTCAAGCATGAATCAGCATGGCGGCATGGCGACCGGCGCCGCTGTGGGAGCGGGCATCGGCGCGGCGATCGGCGCGCTCGCCTGCAAGGGGGATCCGAAATGCATCGCCATAGGGTCCGCCGCCGGCGCGGTCACGGGCATGGGGCTGGGTTACCTGTGGGATCGCCGCCAGGCCGAGCTTCGCAGGATTGCCGGGCGGCAACGGCTCAACGTCGCGATCCAGCCCGTCAGTACCTACAACGCCGGGAACAAGACGAACGGGGTGGAGGTCGCCATCCATGAGCGCGGGATGTTCGATCCCGGCTCGGCGACCCTCAATCCGTCCGCGAGGCGAAAGCTTATGGCGCTGGCCGCGGCCTACCGTGACAGTCCGCAGCGTCTGCTCGTCATCGGGCACACCGATGCGACCGGCCCGGAGCGGGCAAATCTGAAGCTTTCCGAACGGCGGGCCAGAACGGTCGCCCTGCTGCTTGCCGGTCAGGGGATCCCCACCGGCCGGATTTTCTATCAGGGCGCGGGGGAATCCCAGCCGGTCGCGAGCAACGATACCCCCGCAGGGCGGGCAAAAAACCGGCGGGTGGAAATCGTCGAACTGGACAGTACCGAATCCATTGCCGCATACAGCCTGGAGCGCCGGTCGGACAGCCGTTATCTCGCCCATTCAAGCAGAACCGCCCGGGAAAAAGCCGGGAACCGCGGCGGGGCGAAGCGCCCCGGCAAGGCGGCCGGTTCCTCGCCCCCTTCTCCAATCGCCGCTGGTAGGCGGCGGGAGCGGAAGCCCGCGGTCGATTTCGGCGGCGGCCCGGCCCGGCGGGACATCGTCCCCATTCTGGCGGCGTTGGGCGGGCTGCGGGCGGAAACCGGCGGTTCGGGCTTTGTCATTTCCACCGCCCATGCTTCCGAATCCCCGCCGGCACTGACGCCTTGCTATCTCGACAACCCCCGGGAGGCCGGGGCGGTGAAGAATCTTCAAAGCGGGGCCGCGCTCGATCTGTCCGCCTACCGGCAGTCCGATTATTTTCCGGGCTTGAACGGTTATCCTTTTCTGGCGAGCGCCAATGGCCACCTGTTGGCCATCAGGGGGTTGCGGGTGCTCGATCAATCCGCTGAGGTCGTGGGCGCTCCGCAATTGCTGATCTACAGGGACTATGACTCCCGCCACGCGCAAAACGCCGACTTTCGCCTTCCCGTCTCCATCGAGACGTATCGGGGGCGGGACGGCCTTTTGCTGCGGGGGTATTTCGATCCGCGCTCGCCTGTGGAATGTATGGATATGGTCGTCGCCCGGCGGCGGATAAAGGCAAAGGCCGGCATCCTTTATTATGATGCCGGAACCGGCCTGTACGAGAAAGAGGTTTTGTTCCGACGAATGACGCGATAGGAGGGGGAGTGTGGACGATCTGCTTGCGTTGCTGAATGAATACAGGATCATCGTGGGCGCTCTGCTGACCGTGTTTTTGACCGCCGTGGCGCTGTGGAAGTGGTGGGACCGGGTTTCGTTCTGGTGGTTGCGGGTGATGGTGCATCTGCCGGTGATCGGCAAGATCGCCCGTCTGTCGCGCAACCTCGATTATGACCGGCGCACGGGGTGGTTTCAGTCGGAGCAGGAGATTTGCGCCGCATTCCTGCCCTATTATGAAAGTGCCCGGCCGGATTCACGCTATTTCGACGACTGCCTGAGCTATTTACGCAAAGTGCAGGAGCTGGGGCGCAATCCGCTTTCCTTGTGGGGGTGGTTGTTGCTCGCCGTCCTGGTTTTTCTCGAGGCGCTGGGTTTCTCGTATGTCCTGGCCGGTTATACCATTCCCGGCGCCAGCGAGGCGCTGCAAGAGAAAGGGGCCCTCGCCATCGCATTTCTGATCGCCACCATCATGGTGTTTTTCACCCACTGGGCGGGGCATGAGCTGCACCACAACACCCTGGTGAAGAAAGTCCGGACGTGGTACACCACCGGCGGCGAAACCCGCCATCCCATGGTGCCCAATACCCGGGTTTCACTGGACAACGAGCATGTGGACGATGACGAGCCGGCGTGGCGGCAGCTCCTCAACCGCCTGCCCGCCAACGCCAGCGTGACGCCCGGTTACAAGGTCACGGGTTTGACCCTCTTCCTGATCCTCTTCATCGCTGTCGGCGCCACCTATGTTCGGGGCCAGGTGCTGGAAACAACATTGATCGAACAGCACAATCCGGAAAACGCCGTCGATTATCCGGGCCCCTATGACGGCATCGGCGTGCCGCCGGAAATCAGGCGGGATCAGGAGAAGGTCGATGCCGAAATCAAGGAGGAGACCGAGGAAAGCGAGCGCAAGGGGGGGTGGGCGACCTTCATCATCCTGGCCATCGTTTTCGTTTTCTTGCAGATCATCGGCATATTGACCGGAATGAAGACAGGATTCGCCGGCAAGGAGTCGGCGAAAGCCCACCGGGTGATCGGTCATTTCGGCAATGGAGACGAGTTCGTCGCGTTTCACGAGCGCAAACGCAACCGGGTCGCCCGGCTGGCGCAGATGAGCCTCGGAAAATTGCAGGGCAGGATGCTCGACCGGGCGGCCAGCGTGCATATAGACGGCAAGGCCCACGAGCTGCTCCGGCACAGCGCGGAAAGGGATTTCCACACGTATGTGCGTGACAGGTCGAGGGCCGAGAAGCGGGCGGACGATCCGGTGACGCCCGTGGCCGGCGAGCCGGCTTCGCCCGGGGGTGATGACGGGACGGAGCCGGATGAAGCGCAAGTCCTGGAATGGATGGAGAAATTCGGTTGGGATCGGGCGCGGACCCTCCGCTTCCTCAGGGACAACATGCCGGTGAGGCCGGGCAGGCGGGCGTTGACGGAAGAGGAGGCGCTGGAGCTGTTGCTGAACTCGGCGGCGAACAGGCCGGAACCAGGCGCCGGTGAAGACAGGGGGGAAGGGGTGTGAGCGGCAAGGGGGGAAGTATTGGCCGGGCGTTTATCGGATTTCTTGTCATGGCCGTTTTCTGGGGCGAGGGAAGCTCGAACGCGTTGCCCCCCGATGCGGCCAGGGACGACTTTCCTTCCTGTTACGGCTTGATCGACCGCCCGGATCTGGCGCAGGCGCCGCCCGGGCGGGCGCTGTTCATCATCGTCGACCAGACCGTGCGGCTCGATCCGGAACTCAGGCGCGGCGTCCATTTGAAGGTTCAGCGCTTCCTCCAGCCGGGGGACCGGATTACCCTGCTGACTTTCAGCGCGAACGCCAAAGGCCGCTACGCAAGCATGCCGTTGACCGGGCGGTTGGACCCGCCGCTGGATGAAAAGGTCCGCTACCATGTCAGTGTGGCGAAACTGAAAAAATTCGACCGCTGCATGAAAAAACAATGGCGATACGTGCGCCGGACCATCGACACCCGGCTCGAAGCCGCCTTCGGGCAGGCCGCTTCGAACCTGCCCAGAACCGAGTTGGCGGGCTCCCTCGCCCGTTTCGGTGAAACGGTGATCGCCCGCTCGCGGGCCGCTAGAAAAGTGGTTCTCCTCGTGTCCGACATGTTCGAGAATTCCGACATCGTGACTTTCTATTCCCGCGGTGCCGTCAGGCCCATCGACATCGATCATGCGATCGGCAGGATAAAAAGCGCGGGCCTGTACGCCGACTGGCGGGGAGCCGGTGTTTATGTCATCGGCGCGGGTTTCATCGGCGGGGGCGGGTACCGCAGTGAAAAGCTTCTGCGTAACCTGCGGCGTTTCTGGGAGGCGTACCTTCGTTTGTCCAACGCGGAACTTGCAGGATGGGGCGCTCCGGAGCTTCTGGTCGAACTGCGATAGAACTTGAGTTTTATGGTTTCCGCATATTGATGTGGAAATTTGGAAGGCGCCGGGTTACCTTGTAAGCTGCTTCCAACGGCCAGCCGGAGATCCGGCAAGGAGAGCGCGGGAACCATGACCGAAATCATCCGCAGCCTGCTCAAGAATACCCGGGTTGTCGAAATCGTCGGCGATACCATTCGGGTCAGGGCTCAGGGGATCGCCTTCGGTGAAATGGCGCTGGTGGAGAATATCGACGGGGAGAAATCCCTGGCCAGGGTGGTGGATCTGGAAGGCGATCTGGTCAGTCTCCAGGTCTATGCCGGTGGCAAGGGGCTTTCCACCGACGCCACCGTCAGCTTTCTGGGGCACCCCCCTGATGTGGTGTATTCCGAGCACATCCTGGGGCGGATTTTCCGCGGCTCCGGCGAACCCATCGACAACGGCCCCGACCTTTCCATGGATCCCCGTATTCCCGTGGATGGCCCCACGGTCAATCCGGTGATGCGGGTGATGCCCAACAAGATGATCGAAACCCAGGTGCCGATGATCGATCTGTTCAATTGCCTGGTGGAGAGTCAGAAGATCCCGATCTTCTCGGTGGCGGGAGAGCCCTACAATGAACTGCTGGCCCGCATCGGTTTCCAGGCCGACGCCGATGTCCTGGTGTTCGGCGGCATGGGGCTGGTGTTCGACGACTATCATTTCTTCCGCGCCGCCTTCGAGGAGCACGGGGTTTTCCATCGAACCGTGATGTTCGTCAACCAGGCTTCCGATCCCCTGGTGGAACGGTTGATGATTCCTGATATGGCGTTGGCGGTGGCGGAGAAGATGGCGGTGGAGGAAAACAAGCGGGTACTGGTGCTGCTCACCGACATGACCGCTTTCGCCGACGCCATGAAGGAACTGGGGGTGGCTCAGGAGCGGATTCCCGCGATCCGCGGTTACATGGGCGATCTCTATACCCAGCTGGCACGCCGCTATGAGAAGGCGTGCGATTTCAAGGGCGCCGGTTCGTTGACCATCCTGTCCGTCACCACCATGCCCGGCGGCGATGTCACCCATCCCGTGCCCGACAATACCGGCTACATCACCGAGGGGCAGTTTTATCTCCACGACGAGGTCATCGATCCTTTCGGTTCCTTGTCCCGCCTCAAGCAGCACGTGGTCGGCAAGGCCACCCGCGAGGATCACGGCCAGATCATGAACACCATGATCCGCTTCTACTCCGGTGCGGTCGAAGCGGAAAAGAAGCAGACCATGGCCTTCGAACTGTCGGCCTTCGACGAGAAGCTGCTCAAGTTCGGGCGGTTGTTCAGAAACCGGTTCATGGATATCCGGGTGTCGCTCCCCCTGACCGAGGCACTCGACCTGTGCTGGCAGACCCTGGCCGAGTGTTTCGAGCCCGAGGAACTGCTGATGAAGCAGACCCTGATCGAAAAATATTACCCCGGGAAGGCGCCGCGGCAGGCGGGGTGAGGCGGCGGTGGCGAAACTGAAACTGTCCAAGCACGCCATGCACGCGCAGCAGGAACAGCTCAGGCTGTATCAGCGCCTGCTGCCGTCCCTGGATCTCAAGCGCCGCCAGTTGAGCGTGGAGGTGCAGAAGGCCGAAGCCGAAGCGGCCGCCATCGACGATCAGATGGCGGCGTTGCAACGGCGCATCGGCCAGGAATTGCCGATGCTGGCCGACCCCGACTTCCGCCTGAACGATTTGGTGACCCTGAAGGATTATCGGCTGGGGGAGCAAAATGTCGTCGGTGTCCGCCTGCCCCGGCTCGAGCGGCTGGAATACCAGGTGGCGGACTATTCCAGATTCGCCACCCCGCCCTGGGTGGATGTTCTGGTATCCCGGTTGAAACAGGCGATCGAGCTCAAGCTGCGGGCCGAAATCGCCACCCAACGGGTCGGGATTCTGCGCCGGGAAGTCAGGCGGATCACCCAGCGGGTCAACCTGTTCGACAAGGTATTGATTCCCACCGCGAAGGAGAACATCAAGAAGATCCGCATCTATCTGGACGAGGCCGAGCGCTCGGCGGTGATCATCTCGAAACTGGCCAAGCGCAAGCAGGTGGCCAGGCGGACGGGGGCGGCCGGGCGATGAGTATCGTTGCGCTCAACAAGGTGACCTTGATCGGCCTGACGGCCGACAAGGAGCCCATGCTCGAGGATCTGCAGGCGTTGGGGTGCGTGGATCTCATTCCCCTTCGGCCGGAGCGGGAGGCGGGCGAACCCCAGCCGCCCCCCGCGGGAATCGAGGAGGCGTTGAAATTCCTGCGCGACTGTCCTTCGCGCCGCCGTCATCAGGTGCGCGATCCCCATGGTTTCGATCCGGTCGAGGTGCAGCGGAAGGTGTTGGCGGTGCGCAAGCGGCTGCTCGACCTGGAAGAGGAGCGGGATTTTCTGTTGCGGCGGTTGCGGGATCTGGCGCCCTGGGGGGATTTCGAGTTTCCCAGCCTGGAGGAAATGGGGGGGTATCGTCTGTGGTTCTATGTGGTGCCTCACGCCGATCTGCCCAGGTTCCACCGCTTGCCGTACTATCAGGAGGTGGTCAGGCGGGACAACCGGTTCAGCTATCTGGTCTTGATTTCTCCCCACGAGCCCCGGGACACGCCGCTGCCCCGGGTGCATGTCGGCAACCGGCCACGCTGGGTGCTGCAACAGCGGCTGGACGAGGTGGAGCTGGCCATCGAGGATACCCAGGCAGAGCGCGCCTGGCTCACCCGGTGGTACGAACTGCTCAAGCGCAATCTCGCCTTCCTCAGAGATCGCGCCGCACTGGCGGCGGCCGGCCGCAAGGTGCTGCATCGCCGGCCGGTGGTGGCGTTGCAGGGGTGGGCGCCGGTGGAGCGGTTGCCGGCGTTGGCGGAGCAGGCCCGGGGGCGGCGGATGGTGTTCCAGGCCGAAGCGCCCCGTCGTGACGAGAATCCCCCCACCTTGCTGCGCAATCCGCCGGCGCTGGCGGCGGGTGAGGATCTGGTCAATTTCTACATGACCCCCGGCTATCACACCTGGGATCCATCGTCGATCGTCTTCGTCTCTTTCGCCCTCTTTTTCGCCATGATCCTGGCCGATGCCGGTTATGCCGCCTTGCTGGGGACGGGATTGCTGCTGGCGTGGCGGAAACTGGGGCGTTCGCGCGCCGGGCGCCGCTACCGGCCGTTGCTGGCATCGATCGTGGCGCTGTCGGTGGGTTACGGGATGCTGGTGGGCAGTTATTTCGGCGCTTCGCCGCCTCCAGGCTCGTTCCTGCACCGGTTCCATGTGCTCGATATGGGCGATACCAACCTGATGATGGCGATCTCGGTGCTGATCGGCTGTCTGCATATCATTCTCGCCAGTACGATGGATGCCTTGCGCCATCCCCGTTTGCGCGATGGCCTGGCTTCCATCGGGTGGGTTCTGATCGTCGTCGCCGGCTTGCTGGTGGTGTTGGGCGAAGGTTTCGGAATCCCCCTTCCCGCGCTGCTCCCCCTCGTCTTGCTGGGGGGGGGAATGGTGCTGGTGCTGGCCTGGACCGCTCCCGGCGAGCCGCCTGTCAAGCGGTTTCTCAAGGGGCTTCTGGGGCTGACCCACATCACCGGGGCCTTTGGCGACGTGCTCAGTTATCTTCGTCTGTTCGCGCTGGGGTTGGCGAGCGGTTCCCTGGCGACCCAGTTCAACCAGATGTCGGCCACGCTGGTTGAGTCGATGCCCGGAATCGGCCTTTTGATCGCTATTTTGGTGTTGATTCTGGGCCATGGGGTGAATCTGGCGCTGGGTCTGGCCAGTGGGGTGATCCATGGCCTGCGCCTGAATGTGATCGAGTTCTTCAAATGGGGCCTGAAGGAGGAGGGGCGGCTGTTCAATCCCCTGAGGCGGAGCGACGAACGGGGCACTGGATTTCGGTAACGCGATGAGGTTGGAATTATGGATTCTCTGATCCTGACGTTGGGATGGATAGGTATCTATGCGCCGTTGGCCCTGGGAGCCATCGGCAGCATGGTGGGGTGTGCCCGGGCGGGGGTGAGTGCTTGTGGCGCCTTGCTCGAGGTCGAGGGGGGGTACGGCCGTTATATCGGCGTGGCGGCCATGCCGTCGTCGCAGAGCATCTACGGCATCGTGGTCACCATGGCGTTGCGGCGGGAGCTGAATATCGACAATTCCCCCGGTATCTTCGGCCTGGGGGTGTTGGCGGGCCTGGCGCTGATGGCCAGCGCCTTCGCTCAGGGGGATGCCTGCGCCGCCTCCATCAGCGCCTCCAAGAACAAGCTGGAGATCTTCGGGATTTCCCTCGCTCCCGCGGCGCTGGTGGAGGGGTTCGCGGTGTTCGCCTTCGTCTTCGCCCTGGTGCTTTCGGCGGGGATACCCGGATGAGCGCGGGGGGAGCGGGCCTGGCAGCCGGTCCACAACCCAAGGGTGTCCAGGATCTGATCGACAGGATTCGGGAGGAGGGAGTCAGGCAGGCGCGGGAGGAGGCCGGACGGATCATCGACGAAGCCGAGCGCAAGGCCGCCAAAATGTTGGCCGATGCCAGGGAGGAGGCGCAGCGGCTGCGTGATCAGGCCCACGAGGAGATCGAGGCCGAACGGGTCGCCGCCATCGAGGCGCTCAAGCTGTCGGCCCGCGATACCGTTCTCCATCTCGAATCGCAGGTGTTCACCGCTTTTGAACGTTTCGTCGAAAGACTGGTCACCAAGTCCCTCTGCGACATCTGCTTTATCCGCTCGCTGGTGCTGGTGCTGGCCGGACACGCGGTGGAGGAATTTATCGAGGACAAGGATATCCAGATACTGATTTCCGAAGCGATACTCACCGGCGAGCCCGACGAGAAATTGCGTGACATCGGCAAGGAAACCATCCTCGGCCTCTCCAGCGACATGCTGCGGGAAGGGGTGGAACTGCTTCCCGCCGATGATGTCCAGGGCGGCGCGCGGGTGCGTCTGGTGGACGACAAGCTCGAGATCGATCTGACGGACAAGGCCGTTTCCAAGTTGCTCAGCGAGCGCCTGTTACCGCGTTTCCGCGCCATTCTGGAAGGAATCGAATGAGGCGGGAGCGGCCGCGTTTTCCCCCGGCTTGAGCGGACGGAAGCAGTAGATCATGGTCAGTCGCTATTACACGGTGCTGGGCAGCCTTCCTTATCTGCCGTATTTCGACCAGGCGGAGCGCCTGCCGCTGACGCGGTTGCGGCTGGAGCAGCGTATCGGCATGCTGGAGCAGGAAGAGACGAGACAGCTCTATCTGGCGGAGGAACTGGTGAGCCTGCGCAAGGCGGTGATGGCCCGCCGTTCCCACGACATGATGACCGGGCGCCTGCGCCAGGCCATGAGGGTGATCGTGCAGCCGGTTCTGAGGGCGTATGTCGAGGACAAGATCGATCAACAGACGGTCGTGGCCGCTTTGAGACTGCGCCATGCCGGTTGGGTCCCCGGTCGGGGAGGCGGGTCTCGTTGGGGGGTGGGGCGCCGGGTCGGCCACATAGCGGCCCATTGGGAAGAGCCCGACTTCCGGCTGGGAGCGGTGTATCCCTGGATACCCCAGGCCCATGCCTTGCTGGAGGCGGAAGACGCGCGGGGGTTGGAGCGGTTGCTGATGGATGTCAACTGGCGGGTGCTGGGACGGCTTGCGGACCGGGAGCCGATGGGGTTCGGCGGCATCGTCGCTTTCCTGTTCAAATGGGATATTTTGAATGCCTGGCTGGCGCATAACGCGGAACGGGCCACGCAGCGATTCAGGGAATTGATGGGAGAAGTGAAACATGGGCAGTGAGAACAACCGGGTCGCCCGGGTGATCGGGGTCAAGGAGAGCCTGGTGCTGATCGAAGTGGATGACGACACCCCGATCATGAAGAACGAGGTGGGGTACATTTGCCTCGGCGGGGAGCGCCTCAAATCGGAGGTGCTCAGGGTGCGGGGGCGGACCGCCGACATGCAGGTGTTCGAGGATACCCGCGGGGTCAGGATCGGTGACCGGGTGGAACTCAGTGGCGAGATGTTGTCGGCGGTTTTGGGGCCGGGCCTGCTGGGGCAGGTGTTCGACGGGCTCCTCAACCCACTGCACGAACTGGCAGGCCGCTATGGTTTCTTTTTGCCCCGGGGGGTATCGGTGCCGCCGCTCGACCCGGGCAAGAAATGGGTTTTCACGTCCACCGTTCGCGTCCACGACAAGATTCCTCCCGGTGGGGTGATCGGAACGGTGCCGGAAGGGCCGTTCGAACACCGGATCATGATTCCCTTCAACGAACCGGGGGCGGTGGAGATCACCTGGATACGGGGCGGCAGTCATCCCGTCGACAGCCCCGTCTGCCGTTACCTGACCTCTTCGGGAGAGGAAAGAACCCTGACCATGCAGCAGCGCTGGCCGGTCCGCCGCCCCATCCCCGAGCCCATGATGCGGCGGGGGTTCGCCGAAAGGCTGTACCCCCGGGAGCCGCTCACCACCGCCACCCGTATCATCGACGTCTTCTTTCCCATCGCCCAGGGAGGGACCGGCTGCATCCCGGGGCCTTTCGGCGCCGGCAAGACCGTGTTGCAGAGCCTCATCGCCCGTTACTCCAGTGTCGACATCGTGATCATCGTCGCCTGCGGGGAGCGCGCCGGCGAAGTGGTGGAGACCATCACCGAATACCCCAACACCCCCGATCCCTGCACCGGCGGCACCTTGATGGATCGTACCGTCATCGTCTGCAACACCTCGTCGATGCCGGTCGCGGCCCGTGAGGCCTCCATCTATACCGGCATCACCCTGGGCGAGTATTTTCGCCAGATGGGCTATCACACCCTGCTGATCGCCGACTCCACCTCGCGCTGGGCCCAGGCCATGCGCGAAACCTCGGGCCGGATGGAGGAGATCCCGGGAGAAGAAGGATTTCCCGCCTACCTCGACTCCTCGATCAAGAGCGTCTACGAGCGCGCCGGGGTATTGCGCGGCCCCCATGGCAAGACCGGATCGCTGACCATGATCGGCACCGTGTCGCCGGCGGGGGGCAATTTCGAGGAACCGGTCACTCAATCCACCCTGGGGACGGTGAAGACCTTTCTCGGACTGTCGGCCGATCGTGCCTATCGGCGCTTCTACCCCGCCATCGATCCGTTGATTTCCTGGTCGCGTTATCTCAAGCAGCTGGCCGATTGGTACCGCAAACATCTCGATCCCCATTGGGTCGAGGACGTGGAGCGGATGCAGGATTTGCTGCAGCGCGGGGATGACATCTACCAGATCATGCAGGTGACCGGGGAGGAGGGCATCACCTTGGAGGATTTCGTGACCTGGCAGAAGGCGGTGCTGATCGATATGGTCTATCTGCAGCAGGACGCATTCGACGAGGTGGACGCCAGGATGCCGAGAGCGCGGCAATTGGCCAGTTTCCGCCTGCTCAAACACATCATCGACACCGAGTACGACTTCAAGGACAAGGACGAGGCGCGCGAGTTCTTCATCAAACTGACCGGCCTGTACAAGAATTGGAACTACAGCCCCCAGGAGAGTCCGGAATTCGAACGCTACCGGAAGGAGATCGAGGCTCTGGTGGCCCGCCATTCCCTGACGACGGAGGAATCGCATCATGATTGACGAGGAGCTGATCGAACGTTTCCAGGTCGAGCCCGGCAAAAAGGTTCGTCTCGAGGATTACCATACCGGTTGGGATCAGACCAGGGAACTCAGGCAACTGGGCAAGGAACTGGTCAGGGAACGGGCGGCCGAGATTCTGGAACAGAACCGCCGCGAATTGGCCGAGGCCCAGGAGCTGCTCTACGCCGATGACCGCTATGCCCTGTTGATCGTCTTTCAGGCGATGGACGCCGCCGGCAAGGACGGCACCATCAAGCACGTGATGTCGGGCGTCAATCCCCAGGGTTGCCAGGTGTTCAGTTTCAAGAAGCCCTCGGCCGAGGAGCTGGATCACACCTTTTTGTGGCGTTACATGAAACGGCTGCCGGAGCGGGGTCGAATCGGCATCTTCAACCGCTCCTATTTCGAGGATGTGCTGGTGGTGAAGGTCCACCCGGAGCTGCTGGAGACCCAGAAACTGCCGCCGGGAAAACGCGGCAAGGCTTTCTGGAAGGCCCGTTACCAGGACATCAACGCTTTCGAGCGTCACCTAGTCAGAAACGGCACCGTGGTGTTGAAATTCTTTCTCCATGTTTCCAAGGAGGAGCAGCGCAAGCGTTTTCTCGAGCGCCTGACCCGTCCCGACAAGCACTGGAAATTTTCCCGGGCCGATCTCCACGAACGCGGATTCTGGGACGATTACGTCGAGGCCTACCAGGACGCCATCAGCGCCACCAGCACCAAATGGGCGCCCTGGTACATCGTTCCCGCCGACAACAAATGGGCCACCCGGGCCATCGTCGCCGACATCATCGTCTCGGCCCTGAAAGGTCTGGATTTGCGCTACCCGGAGCCGAGCGAGGAAACCTTGAAGGCTCTGGAAGAGGCGCGCAGACAACTGGAAAACGAAAAATGACCGCTTCACCCTGGCCATCGACGCCATCGACCGGCCACCGCAACTTCGGGTGGCCGGCGCCCATGTGAAGGAGAAACTACGGGACATGCAGATCGAGTGCCGCAACTATGCCTACGAGAACGGCATCGACATGCCGGAGATCGACAACTGGACATGGCCGTATTGAGCGGCGAAAAGATGGCTGATTCTCTGTCTGTTCTGGTGCTGAATTCCGGCAGCTCCTCGGTCAAGTACAAGCTGTTCGACATGGAGGATGAATCCGTGTCGGCCTCAGGACTGGTCGAGCGGATTGGTGGAGCTGAAGGGACGGCGCGCCATCGTGTCAGAAGTGAAGAGGGGATACGGGAGCTCGACCTCAGGCAATCCTTCACCGACCACCGGCAGGCGTTTGAGCATTTGTTCAGTGTGCTTGGTAATCCGGGACTTTCCGCCATCGGTCACCGGCTCGTCCACGGCGGCGAAAGGTTCCAGCGGCCGGTCCTGATCGACGACGAGGTGGTCGAAGCGATCCGGGCCAACATCCCCTTGGCCCCCCTGCACAACCCGCCCAATCTGTTGGGCATCGAAATCGCCCGCGAGCTGTATTCCGGCATTCCCCAGGTGGCGGTGTTCGACACCGCTTTTCATCAGACCCTGCCCGAGGTCGCCTGGCGCTACGCTGTTCCCCAAGGATGGTATGAAAAATACCGTATCCGCCGTTATGGTTTCCACGGTACCTCCCATGCCTATGTTGCCAGAGAGGTCAGCCGTTGTCTCGGCCGCTCCCTGGAAACCCTCAACCTCATCACCCTGCATCTGGGTAATGGCGCCAGCATCACCGCCATCCGGGAGGGCCGAAGCATCGATACCTCCATGGGGATGACGCCCCTGGAAGGGTTGATGATGGGAACCCGCAGCGGTGATCTGGACCCCTCCATCATTTTTTATCTGCAACGTGTCTGGGGCATGGACGGTCGGCAGCTGGAGCATGTTCTCAACCACGAATCCGGTCTCAAGGGGATCTGCGGCAGCAACGACATGCGCGCCATCCATGCCGCCGCCGAAGGGGGCGATAGCCGGGCGCGGCTGGCCATCGACATGTTTTGTTATCGCCTCCGCAAATATATTGGCGCTTACCTGGCAGTGCTGGGAAAGGTGGACGCGCTGGTCTTCACCGGCGGCATCGGGGAGAACGACGCCCGCATCCGGGCCCGTGTCTGTGACGGACTGGCGTTTTTGGATATCCGGCTGGATCCCGACGCCAATGCACAGGTGGGCCCGGCGGGCAGGCCCATCCATGCCCGCGGCAGCGAGATCGCGGTCTATGTGATTCCCACCGACGAGGAACTGGAGATCGCCCGCCAGACCCTTTCCAGGTTGAGAGAAGTCGATTCCACCGGTTGAGCCGCCAGCGTCTGCTCCTGGATGCCTGTCATAAAACCATAATCCAGATGTAACAAGTTTGTCATAAACGGCCACTAGGATACGAGATCCAGTTTGATCTCATTCACAGTGGTACGTTTGATGAAACACAAAAACTTGACGCATCTTTCCGCGGGGCTGGGATTGGCCCTGCTCGCGGGCACCGCCAACGCGATTTCCATCGATTCCTCCATAGACGGAATCTGGTGGGAAGGTGAGGAAAAATGGGGCCGTGGCATCATTTTGCATGTCACCGACGAGGTGACCGGCGAAAAGATGAATCCCCGCCTCATCATGGACTGGTTCACCTATGACAACAACGGCAACCAGATCTGGTTGCATGGGTCGAAGGAAATCGAGGGAAGCGGAAACGCCTTGACCCTGGATCTGGCCAGGCTCACCGGTGGACGCTTCGACGATCAGCATCGTTATGCGGATACCACCACCACCAATTGGGGCACGGCCACCCTGACATTCGACGATTGCGGTTCCGGCAAGATCGAGTTCAGCGGCCAGGATGGCAGTGGCACTTATACCCTCATGCGCCGTACCAAGGCCAAGGGCACCCAGTGCGTGTACGACAAGCCGTTCGAGCGTTGCCCCGATTTCGCCCAGCCCATGAGTCAGCCGGGATATTGTCTCCTTCAGGGTGAGATCAAGCAGAATGTCACCTTGACCAACAATATCACCTGGGTGCTTCAGGGCGGTGTATTCTTCGGCGGCGACAACACCGATTCGGTGACGGTCACCATCGAGCCTGGCACCAAGATCATGGGGCAACAGGCGGCGGACTTCTTCTACGTGCGCCGGGGCTCGAAGATCAACGCGGTCGGCGCACCGGACGCCCCCATCATCTTCACCGGACCTCTGGAGCAGACGCCCGGCGAATGGGGTGGATTGGTCATCGCCGGCAACGCGCCGGTCAATGGCTGTAACGAGGGTGTGGATCTTTGCGAACAGCAGGACGAGGCCATGCTGACGCCTTATGGCGGCAACGATCCCCATGACAACAGCGGCATCCTGAAATATGTACAGATCCGCTGGGCCGGTTATGCCGTCAGGCCGGATCAGGAGCTGAACGGATTTACCCTGCTGGGGGTCGGCGATGGCACCCAGATCGATTATGTGGAGATCTACGAGGGGCTCGACGACGGGATCGAATTCTTCGGCGGTACCGCCAACGCCCGGCACCTGGTGCTGGTGAACAATCACGACGACAGCCTGGACTGGGGCGGCGGCTGGACCGGCAAGGTTCAGTACGTGCTGGCCAAGCAGGCGGACAACGACGCCGATCGCTGTATCGAAGCCGACAACAACGAAACCAATTTCGACAGCCAGCCTCGCGCCAAACCCGCCATCTCCAACTTCATGTGTCTCGGCTCGGCATCGGGCAGTCAGGGGGCGGAACTGCGCCGTGGCACCGGCGCGAACATCCACAATTCGGTGTTCGTCGGCAGCCCCAGCGCATGTATCCGCATCTCCGACGCCGCCACGTTCACCAATGCGGGAACGCCGGGCAACCTGACCGGAGAGCTGACCATCGACCACAGCTATGTCAACTGCCCCACCAATTTCAAGGACGGCAGCGGCGCGACCTTCTCGGTGGCCGACTGGTTTAACAGCCAAGCGGGCAATCACGAGGCTGATCCCCAGTTGGAAGGCTATCTGCCCAAGGACGGGTCGCCGCTCATCAGCGGTGGCGCACCGGTCACCGACGACAGCTTTTTCGATGGCGTGGATTATATCGGTCCATTCAAAAGCAAATACGATGACTGGACGAAAGGCTGGACCATCGGGCTCTAAGCCGTCCCGGCCTTGCTTTTTCGGCGCCAGGATTTGGCGCCGGCTTCAATCGAAGGCACAGGGATGTGCCTTTCCTGTTTTTAAATGTGTATGAAAATCAGTCATTGATATGGATAGATTATTAGCGACCCACATGAAGCGTGTGGCTTGGTTGTTCGTTGCCCTGTTCCCCTTCGCCGGGGGTATGCCATGGGCGAATGCCGCTTCCGCCGATCTCGATGTTCTGGCGACTGAGCTGGCGCGAATACGTGGAGAAGTGGAGCGGTTGCAACAGGATCTCGATCAGGCACGGGACCGTCGCCATCAGGCGATGGAAGCGCTGGGGGCCCAGATCAGCCAGCTGGAAGCCGAGAAAAGACGTCAGGAGCTGGCGGTCAAGCGGCTGCGGCACGAGTTGGAGAAAGTCAAGGAACATGATGCTTCCACGCAGGTGCCCGATGTGGAGTTGGTGCCGGCGCTCCAGAACGCCCTGGCTTTGCTGGAGGCGCAGGTACGGCGCAATCTGCCATTCAAGCCCACAGAACGCATGAATGCCATCGGCGCGATGAAAGCCAAGCTCGAAGCCGGGAACGTACCGGCGAAACGCCTGGCGAACGAAATTTGGGCCATGTATGAAGATGAGCTGCGTTTGACGCGGGAGAACGGCCTGTATCAACAAGTGATCCCCCTCAGCGGTTCGGCGGTGTTGGCGGATGTGGCCAAACTCGGGATGGTGCAGATGTACTACCGCGATGGCGACGGCAATTACGGGATGTCGATCAATCGTGGGGGGGAATGGCAGTTTACCCCCTTGTCCTCGCCGGAGGATGCGCAAAGGATCGAACACCTGATGGATTCCCTCCGTAAACAGATTCGCCAGGGTTATTTCGAACTTCCCACTTCCCCGCAAAGCAGGTGAGCCAGATGCGAATACTGAGCATGATTTTGATGTTGTGGTTTGGGTCCGCTGTGGGGCTGGCAGCCGAAGATCGGGGGGACATGAAAACCGCGGCGCCGGCCGCCGGCAAACAAAGGCCGGAGCCTGCGCCTGCGGAAGCGGGAAAATCACACGCTCCCGACTCCCTGGAAGCGGCCTATAAACGGGAGTTCGCCTTCCTCGAAACCCAGAAGCGGGCGTTGACCCGGCAGCTGGCCACGATCGAGCAAAGAACCAAGCAGCAGCGGCGCACCTTGGAAAGCAAGATCGGGCGGCTGGAAAATCAGGTTTTAGACCTTTCCCTGTTGGCCGAGCGGTTGCAGGAACAGATCTCCCAGGCCGAGGCACGCCAGGAAGCTGCTCAGGAAAACGAGGCATTGCTCGACATGACATTCACCCAGGCCAAGGCCACGCTGGCGGATTACGGGGTCGAGCTGCCGGAAAGCTGGGCGGGCCTTCCCGAGACGGAAAAACTCCGGGAGATTTTCGTCCAGGCGGATCGCGCCCTGTCCAGCGGCAGCCGGTTGCGCCGCGGGCAGGGGAAGTTTTTCCTGCCTGGAGGGCAGGAGGTGAGCGGCGATCTGATCTTTCTGGGCAATATCGCTGCCTGGGGCGTCAGCGGTGAGCACGCGGGGATGTTGATACCTGCGGGGGAGGGCCGTTTCAAAATGCTGGCCCAGCCACGGGCGGACGAAACCGCCAAAGCCCTCCTGCAAGGCCGGGTACCGGCTACCTTGCAGGCGTTCATCTTCGAATCCAGGGACAAGGCGGTGGAAATCCGCAAGGAAAAGACGTGGATGGATACCTTGAACGACGGCGGAGGCATCGCCTGGCTGATCGCCGCTTTGGGCGGGGTGGCGGTGTTTCTGATCGGCGTGCGTGCCTGGAGTCTGTTCCGCATCACCGGAAGCGGGAACGGCCTGGTGAAAAGAGTGACCCGGGTATTGCGGGAAAAGGGTGTGGAGCCGGCCTTGTCGTTGCTGGATGGAACGGATGGCGCCTACGCGGCCGTCCTGAAGGCGAGCTTGCGCCACTTGAAAAAAGTGGAAGAAGAGTGGGAAATCGCGGTTTCCGACGCGCTGTTGCAGCAATCGGTCCGTATCGACCGGTTTTCCGGAATGATCCTGGTCATTGCAGCCGTATCGCCGCTGTTGGGATTGTTGGGGACGGTGACCGGCATGATCGCCACCTTCGATGTCATCACGACGTTCGGTACCGGTGATCCGAAAATGTTGGCCTCGGGGATTTCCGTCGCCCTGGTGACGACCCAGGTCGGATTGATCGTCGCCATTCCTGCCCTGATGCTCGGCAATCTGCTGTCCGGGTGGGCCGAGCGGATCAAGAGCGAGCTGGAACTTGCGGCAATGGAAATCCGCGAGGTCTGGCAGGGTGAGGCGATGGATTCGCCTGCCGATGGCTGTCTCGATATTTCCCCTCAACCGGTCGCGGTCGCTGAAGCATGAAAATCCACGCTGTTTGGATCCACGTCGTGGACTATCTCGAGGCGGGGGGATTCATCATGCCTCCCCTGATGGCGGCATTGTTTTTATTGTGGTTCGCCATCGGTTACCGCTGGCTGCTGCTGCGCCGGGGAACCCGGGAACCGGTGGAGAAGTTGTGGCGGCGGGTACGCCGGGGCGAGCCGCTGGCGGGAAGCGGCATCCTGATCGATGCCGGAAGGCAGCTCGGCGAATGGGCGGCAAAAGGGGCGATTCAGCGGCAACGGGTCGATCGCCTGTTTCAGGCGCTCAAATCCAGATTGACCCGTTTTTCAGTGTTGGCCAATACGCTGGTGGTGACCGCCCCCTTGATGGGGTTGCTGGGAACCGTCTCGGGAATGATAGAAACCTTCGACTCCCTGGCCGACATGGCCTTGTTCAGCCAGACCGGCGGAATTGCCGGCGGTATCTCGACCGCTCTGTTCACGACCCAGATGGGGCTGGCGGTCGCCATACCCGGCTATTTTCTCCTCGCGGCGCTCAAGCGCCGGCAGAAACTCCTGGAGGGGGATCTGCTGCGCTTGCAGGATTTGATTCATGGCACCTTGAATTCGGACGACATCCCTCATGCGTAGACTCAGGCAGAATGACAGCAACACTCAGGGCCAGGTGGACATTTCCCCCCTGATCGACGTGGTGTTTATCTTGTTGATCTTCTTCGTGGTGACCACCACCTTCGTCAAGGATATGAACCTCGACATCAATCGTCCCAGCGCTTCCACCGCCACGGTGGCGCCGAGCAAGGCGGTGCGCCTTTATATCGATAATCAAGGCGCGGTCTACCTCGATGGTCAACCGGTTCGCCTTTGGATGGTGCAAAGCAAGGTTCGTGACTTGTTGAAGGGCGGGGCCAAGGATGTACTGGTGGTGACCGACAGCGAGGTCCATGCCGATCGTCTGGTGGAAGTGGTGGACCAGGCGCGGTTGGCGGGGGCGAAAAACGTCGGTGTCGCGACCCGGAAAGAAGCGGGCTGAGAACGATGTCGGTAACGGTCGTCCGGCAGCGAAAGGAATGGCGCTTGTGGACCGGTGCCCTGACCATTGCGGCTTTCGGTACGTTGCTGGTCATGGGGGTGGTCATCGGCTTGAACGTGTGGACTTCCATGCCGGAGAAGGAGGAGGCATTGCATCCGGTGACGATGGAAGTGGTGGCGCCTCCCAAGCCCAAGCCGAAGAAGAAGGTGAAAAAAACCCGCAAGCGAATGCGCAAACAGCGGCTCAAGCCTGTTCCGACCCCAAATCTGGGGGCGGATCTGTCCGGCATCGATTTCGGCATGCCCGATGTGGGAATGGACGGATTCGGAGTGGACGACGACCTGTTGGGGGACACCTCGGTTTCGGCCATGACCCAGGACACCGTGGACGCGCCCCCTCAGGCGGTCGTCACGGGCGGGTTTCGCTATCCTCCGGCAGCCAAGAAAAAGGGCGTGCAAGGCTATGTGGTCCTTTCCGTTCTGGTGGATGAAACAGGCGCCATCCAGGATGTCCGGCTGATCGAATCCTCTCCGCCGGAAATCTTCGACCAAAGCGCCATGGAAGGTATCCGCCGCTGGCGTTTCAAACCTGCCCAATACCAAGGCAAGCCCGTCAAGGTATGGGTCCAGCAAAAAATCGTGTTCCGACTGGATTGATGGCTATGTCTCTATGTTTTTTGACCCGCCTGGCGCGCAGGGCGGGATTGGTCATGCTTGTCCTGTCTGCGCTTTCATTGCAGGCCATCCCCGCCGACAAACCTGCCAGCATGGAAGAGCAGCTGAACCTGGCCGCGTTGATGGTCAAGGACCACCATTACCAAAGGGTTCTGGGGTTGCTTCTTCCTTTGGTTCCGCCGGAAGAGGAGGGGGAAAAGGAAAGCGCCCGGCGCCGGCGTTACCACACGCTTCTGGCGGTCGCCTATCTGGGCCTGAAGCAATATCATCAGGCGCGCGAGCAGCTTCGCCAGGCCTTGAAGGAAGCGGGCGCGGACCCGCTTTTGTACGTGTACCTCGGTCAGGCCGAGTACAAGCTCAAAAATTATCGCGCCGCCATCGACGCGATCGGCAAGGCGGGGGCGCTGGTGGACAAATATCCGGCGCTTTATGAAATGCTCGCCCAGTCTCATTGGGCACTGAAACAGCCCGACCGGGCCTGGCGCGTGTTGGCGCGGGCGCAGCGGAAGTTTCCAGGCGATTTGCGTTACATGCGCCGTCAGGTCTTTTACCTCATCGAACGTGAGCTTTACGGCCAGGCCTCGGAACTGGGGATGCGGTATCTGTCCCTGAGCCATGGGAGCGCGAAGGACTACGCCGCCCTGGGTAACGCACTGCGCCTGGGGGGACAATTGGAAATGGCCGCCCGGGTGTTGGAGAAAGGGCGGTTGTTGTTCGCCCGTGACATCACCCTGGCCAAACTGCTCGCCCATGTCTATCTGGCCCGCGACATGCCCTTGGCGGGGGCAGCCATCATGGAGCAGGCGGCGGTTTTCGATCCCGATCTGCGAGCGGATGCGGTCGAGCTTTACCGCCGTGCCGGCCGTTATTACAAGGCGCTTTATCTCAATCGTCTGGTCAAGGATCCGAAGACCCGTTTGCGCCAGCGGGTGGCCCTGTTGCTGGCTCTGGAGCGCTACGAGCAGGTAGTGGGCATGCGCAGGCCTTTGCTGCGGGCGGGGTTGTTGAAAGACGACGCGATTCTCTATGCCTTTGCCTACGCCGGTTTCAGGACGGGGCAGTTCGATCTTTCGCGCCGGTATCTGGGGCGGATCAAATCCCCCAGAATCTTTCGCCAGGCAGCCGAACTGCGCCGTTTGATGGACCAGTGCCAGAGTGCACCCTGGCAATGCGCATAACGAATGGAATGACCATGCGGATCAAAATTTGCCTCTTCCTTTTTCTTTTGTTCGCCATGCCCGCGCTGGCCTCGGCTTCTGGCGCAGCGTTGCAACTGTATGTTTTCCTGGAGAATCGTCCCCTGGAGGGGGCCGGGATCGAGGTGGATGGCCGGCCGGTGGCGGTCACCAATGCCGATGGCGCGATCTGGATCGAGCTTTCCCCCGGTCCCCACCGGTTGGTGCTGAAGCGTGGGGAGCGGACCATCGCCGTGCTCGACAGGCGTTTCGAGGAGGGGGAAGACATTCAAATTCTGGTGACGGCCAACGAACGCGGCGATCCTCCCAGAGTGATGGTGGAAAGCAGTGCTGCGGTGGCCGGGGGCGGCATGTCCACCGGGAAGAAGGTGGATGTCCAAAAGTCCGGAAGCGGCGTCCTGGAAGGAACAGTCGTGGCGGTGGAATCGAAGCGCCCCTTGGCGGGAGCCCTGGTTTATCTCAGTGGAATCGACAAACCGGTGGTGACCGATTCGAAGGGAAAATTCAGGATCGATCTGCCCGCCGGCCGTTACAGCGTGTCGGTGAGCGCCAGGGGGTTCAACATGCTCATCAAGGAGGGCGTCGAAATCCTTCGGGAACGACCCGTCCGGCTGGCTTTCGAGATGATCCCGTCCGGGATGGAAATGCCCGCCTACGTGGTGATCGAACCGCATGTCGCCGGCAGTGTCGCCTCGGCCATCAGCGAGGAGCGTAATTCGGCCGAAGTCAGCAACGTCCTGGGGGCCGAGCAGATCAGCCGGGCCGGCGACAGCGACGTGGCGGCGGCCTTGAAAAGGGTTTCCGGGTTGACCATCGTCGGCGGGCAGTATGCCTATATCCGGGGGTTGGGGGAGCGTTATTCCAATATCCTCCTCAATGGAATCAGTGTTCCCTCGCCCAATCCGACCCGCCGGGTCGTTCCCCTGGATCTGTTTCCCTCGGCGATGCTGGACAGCATCAAGGTGGACAAGACGTATTCTTCTCCGCTGCCGGGAGAGTTTTCCGGCGGAACGATCAACCTCCGCACCCGCAGCGTGCCCGATGAATTCCTGTTCCAGCTCAGCGGCAAGATCGGATTCGTGACCGGCACCACCTTCGACAAGGGGTTGCGTTACAAGGGGGGGGATTACGACTGGATCGGCGTCGAAGACGGTACCCGGGATCTGCCCGGTTCCATCAAGAAGGCCATTTCCGGCGGCACCGTGCTGCGTCCCCAGACCCCCGTCGCCCCCGAGGGATTCACCCCCGAGGAAATGAAGCAGTTCGGGGAGGATCTGACCGACGTGTGGGACGTGCGCCAGGAAACGCTGCCCCCGGACGGACGGATCAGCATGGCCATGGGGGACAAGTATCACTTCGGGGATTTCAGCGTCGGTTTCTACGCTCTGGGGCGGTGGGATCAAAGCTGGGACAACAACGACGAAATCCGCCGGATGTATAGCACCAGCGGCAAGACGCTTTCCCTCACCGACGATTACAAGGTGCAACGCACCATTCGCGACGTCAAAACCAATGCCTATTTGAACCTGGAGGCGGATTACCGCGACGACCACAAGATCTTCGGCAGGGTGATGCTGGTCCGCCAGACCACCGACGAAGCCCGCTTTCTGGAAGGCTTCACCAACACCGAAGGGGCGAACATCCGCCGGGTGCGGTTGTGGTACCAGGAAAACGAGCTGCTCGACTGGCAGGTGGGTACCGAACACACCTTTCGGGGTTTGAACGACCTCTGGGTTCATTTCCTCTATTCCGGCGCCACCGCCAGCCTTTACGCGCCCAAGGAACGGCGCTATCGCTATGATGAAATCATGGATGGCGTCTATGAGTTTTCCCGCAAGGCGGACAACGACCAGATCATCTACAGCAACATGGACGATCAGGACGACAGCTGGCGCCTGGATGTGAAGCTGCCCTTCAATTTCTTCCAGGACCGCTTGCGGGGCAGCCTGGCCGGTGGGTATTGGCGGACCGACCGGAATCGGGATTCCTCCATCCGTCGTTTCCGTTACGTTCCTTCGGGGCCCAATTCCCGTGACCGGGAGATTCTGACCCAGCTTTCGCTGGAAGACATTCTGGTTCCCGAAAATATCGGAAGACAGGGGTTCCAACTCAAGGAAGTGACCCGGGCCACCGACAATTATACGGCTTTTCAGAAACTCAGGGCCTACTACACCCAGCTCGATACGCTGTTTTTCGATACCCTCCGCCTCACGGGCGGGGTGCGGATCGAGGAGAACACCCAGAGCGTCACCACCTTCGAGTTGTTCAATCCCAACAACAAGCCGATCGTGGCGGGTCTGGACAGTCGCGATGCCCTGCCGGGGGTGACTTTGACCTGGTTGATCTCGGAGCGCCAGCAGCTGCGGCTGGCCTGGAGCAAAACCCTTTCCCGGCCGGACTTCCGGGAGTTGTCGCCGGCGCCTTATACCGATCCCGAAACCGATCAGGAAACCGTCGGCAACCCGAATCTGCAACAAGCCGAGATCGACAATTACGATGCCCGTTGGGAATATTATTTCTCCACCCGGGAGAATCTCACCTTCGGCATCTTCTACAAGGAGATGACCAATCCGATCGAGAAGGTGCTGTTGCCGGGACCCGCCGGTCTCCTGCAGCTGCAAAACGCCGGGAATGCGGAATTGTACGGTCTGGAAATGGATTTCAGGAAAAATCTGGATTTCATCCATCCGTGGCTGACCGGGTTCTACGTGGGGGGGAACTACACCTACTCCATCTCCAAGCTGACCCTGTTGCCGGAGAACCTTCAAACCCTCACCAACGAAGAACGTCCCTTGCAGGGACACTCGAAGCACATCATCAACGCCCAGCTGGGCTACGACAATGCGGAATGGGGCACCCAGGCCACGTTGTTGTATAACACCTTCAGCAAACGGATTTCCCAGGTGGGTTCTCTGGGGGCGCCGGATATTTACGAGCAGCCGTTCCATCAGCTCGATTTCGTCGTCCGCCAGTCGCTGGACGAGCACTGGTCGGTACAGCTGAGAATGCGCAATCTGCTGGACAGCAAGGTCAAGTTCACCCAGGGAGGAGAAACGGTCCGTGAATACCGGCGGGGGCGGGAATTCGCGGTTTCGATCAATTTTGCCCTGTGAGTCTGGATATGCGTCGCGTATGAACCGCTGCCGGAATCCGGAAATCGGGAAAGAGTTATTTGCTCAACGTCTCAACACACTCTTTCAGCCCATCATCGATGTGAAACAGGGCGCCTGGTTGGGATACGAGGCGCTGACGCGGGGGCCCGCCGATTCACACTGGCATATGCCCGACCGATTGTTTCAGGCCGCAACGCAATGCGGTTGTCTGGATCGACTGGAGAAAACCTGCGTCGCGCTCGCCCTGTCCGCTTTCAGGGCCAGGTCGTTCGAGGGCCGGCTCTTCCTCAATCTGTCCTGCGACACCCTCATGAATGGAGCGAGCGACGGGCTGCTGCAGCAAATTCTGGAATTGGCCCGAATCGAAAGACTCCGGCCGAACGATATCGTCATCGAATTGACCGAGCAGCAACCTTCCTCCAGCCTGTCCCGGTTGGTAAAAAGCAGTCAGTGTTTCCGGGACGCGGGGTTTGCGCTCGCCCTGGACGACCTCGGCGAAGGGTATGCCTCCCTGAAAATCTGGTCCACCCTGAAGCCCGATTTCATCAAGATCGATCGTCATTTCATCAGCGGCATCGACCAGGATGCCGTATTGCGCGACTTCGTGCAGGCCATGACCAACATTGCCCGTTCCATCGACTGCGAAGTCATTGCCGAAGGGGTGGAAACGGCCAGTGAGGCCAGAATCGTGACCGCCATGGGCATCCGCTATCTGCAAGGCTGGTACTTCGCCCGTCCGCGGGAGGAACCTGTCCCTGTGCCGATGCGGCTGATTCATACCACGCGGAACAGCTGTCATGAGAACGAGCATGTGCATCATCTGGTCACCAACCGGGAATGGATTGCCCCCGACACCCTGGTCAAGCATGTCGCCCGGAGATTTCATCGACAGGCCTCGCTCCAGGCGCTGGCGGTCGTCGGTCAGGATGGCACGCCCGTCGGCTTGATCAACCGTCACCTGTTACTGGAACAGCTCAGCCGCCCCTACCTGATGGATCTTTTCGCCCGCAAGCCCATCGAGACGATGCTGGATACGCGCCCCCTCGTCATCGAGGGCACGGCGCGCATGGAACAGGCCAGCCGGCTGGTGACCAGCCAGGCGAAATTGCAAATCTACGATCATTTCATCGTCACCGAAAAGGGGCGCTTTTATGGGGTCGCATCCGTCGTGGACCTGCTGAGGGCCATTACCGAATTACAGGTGAAAAGCGCGCGTCATGCCAACCCCCTGACCCTGCTTCCCGGTAACGCCCCCATTAACGATACCCTGAGAAACCTGCTGTCGGTTGGACAACCCTTTACGGTGGTCTATGTGGATCTCGATCATTTCAAGCCCTACAACGACGAGTATGGCTATGCCTCAGGGGATCAGATGCTGCTCCTGGCCGCCGATATCTTCAAGCAACACTGTCAAGAAGCGGGTGAATTCGTCGGTCATGTCGGTGGAGACGATTTCGTTTTGATCTTTCAACATGATCGATGGCTGGAAAAACTCAAGCTTATACTTTCCGACTTCCATGAGAGGCGCACGAATCTTTACCATCCCGAACACGTCCAGGCCGGTGGATTCCAGGGAATCGATCGCTTCGAGCAACCCCGTTTTTTCCCCTTGGTTTCCATATCCATGGCCGCGATGCCCGTGAAAGCCGGCTGTTTCGACAGCCCCCAGGCGATTTCCGCCAGCCTGTCCAGCCTCAAACAGCGGGCCAAAGAGGAAGTTGGCAGCGTCATCGTATGGAAGCCCCCAGGCGGTGAAACGATGATGTCACGCCCCTTCCCTGACCCGTAGCGCATCAAAGCGGCTGCCGCCATATCGCTGCGCTCCTGCAGGTTCCACCTCGGCCTCTTTTCCGGGAGAATCGGACTACCTGCCTGCTGGATTAAGGCGTTACACATTTGAATGAAGTGGGTCTGATGTTTTTTCCCCTTATGTTGACATCAGTGGCCGGATCAATGCACAGTAGTGACCCGCTTTGATGTCACTTGGGAGAGGGCGTATTACCCCGCCGCGTCGTTTCACTTTTTCCGCTTGTTTCCATGTCCGTTTGCCGAAGGCCTGTTTCGGATACGCCGGGGCTTTGAGGTTTCGGGTGAGGCTGAGGCCATGAGTCTTTCCCGGCAGTTGTTTTTCATCCTGTTCGCTGTGATGGCGGTGACCGCCGCTCTGGTCGCCTTGCTGGTCACCTCCGGTGACGAGAAAACCATCTTGGGGACGCTCGGCACCATGATTAGCATTTTGGGATTCGGTACTGTGATGGTCAGGCGGATCTCCAGGCCGCTGGCGACATTGACGGTTTTGGTCAACCGTTTCGCAAGGAACGAACCCATCGATCCCCGAGACATTCCCAGGCAGGGGGCGGATGAGATTCGCCGACTGGGAAAAGCCTTCGCCCACATGATTTCTCAGCGCCAAGTGCTCGAGGCGGAAATCAGGGAGCAGGAAGGTTTTTTGAACCGGTTGTTCGACAGTTCCCCCATTGGTTTGGCCCTGTGCGAGATGGATGGTTCCCTGGTGAAGGTCAACCCCGCCTATGCGGCTATTTTGGGGCGAACGGTGGAGGAGACGTTGCGGCTGACCTATTGGGACATCACCCCCGAAAAATATCTTCTCCAGGAACAGGCGCAGCTCGAGTCGTTGCGGCTGCGAGGGCGTTATGGACCTTACGAAAAGGAATATATCCACGCCGACGGGCATCTGGTGCCGGTCCGGCTGACGGGACTGCTCGTGGAGCGGGCAGGGAAGCAGTATATCTGGTCCTTGGTGGAGGATCTTTCTACCTTCCGCCATGCGTCGATTCTGGAAAAGCGCCTGTGCCACATCTTCGAGCATTCCTACGAGGAATTCTATCTCTTCGATGGTGAAAGCATGCGCTTCCTCCAGATATCCCGGGGAGCGCTGGAAAACCTGGGATACAGTATGGAGGAAATGTGGCAACTGACGCCGCTCGATCTGAAGACCGATTACACCGCCGAGTCGTTCGCCGAATTGGTTGCCCCCATTCGCAAGGGCGAACGTCCACTGCTGATCTTCGAAACCCGGCACCGGCGCAAGGATGGCAGCTTCTATCCAGTCGAAGTCCGGCTGCAATACTCGGACGAGGGGGGAGTCGCCTTCTTTTTCGCCATCATCATGGACCTCACCGAGCGCAAGCGCAACGAAAAGGAATTGGCGGAACATCGTCTTCATCTGGAGTCTTTGGTCGCCCGCAGGACGGCCCAGCTCGAGGCGGTCAACAGAGAGCTGGAATCGTTCTCCTATTCCGTTTCCCACGATCTCAGAGCCCCCTTGCGCGCCATCGACGGATTCAGCCTGGCGCTGATGGAAGACTATGGCCGGAAATTGGACGGTACTGCGCTGGATTTCCTCGGCCGAATAAGACGTGGTGCACAAAACATGAGTCAGCTGATCGATGATTTGCTGCAATTGTCTAGAATCAGCAAAAGCGACTTGCAATTGCAGACCGTCGATCTGGCCATAATGGCGACGGAAGTCTGGGCCGAACTCCAGGCGACCGACCGTCAGCGCAAGGTGAATCTGGTGCTGGGGGAAAATCTACAGGTCATGGGGGACGCGAGATTGCTGCGTATCCTGCTCACCAATCTGCTTGGCAATGCCTGGAAGTTTACCTCGGGAAAAGAGGTGGGAAGGGTGGTTTTCGACCGTCTTCAGGACCAGAAAGGGGTTTATTATATTGCCGACAATGGGGCGGGGTTCGACATGCGTTACGTGGACAAGCTCTTTGGTGCCTTCCAGCGGTTGCATCATGCTTCCGATTTTCCGGGTACCGGCGTGGGGCTTGCTATCGTCCAGCGCATTATTTGTCGTCATGGCGGCCGGATCTGGGCCGAGGCGGAGGAGGGAGAGGGGGCCACCTTCTACTTCTCCTTGGGTGAGGGGAGGCCGCCGGCTCGTCATCGGGAACTTGGTGAGGAACGGCAGCGTGAGTGACAAGATCGTGCTTTTGGTGGAAGACAACCCTGATGACGAGGCACTGACACTGCGTGCCCTGGCCAGGCACGATCTGGCCGATCAGGTCGTGGTGGCGAGAGATGGTCAGGAAGCGCTGGATTTCCTGTTCGGCGAAGGGCGATACAAGGGCCGGGACGCGTCGATTCTGCCCCGCCTCATCCTGCTGGATCTGAAGCTCCCCAAGATCGATGGTCTCCAGGTATTGGAGCGTCTTCGGGCGCATCCGCCTACCCGCCGGATACCCGTCGTCATCCTGACTTCCTCCGGAGAGGCGCGGGACATGCGCCGCAGTTATGATCTGGGTGCCAACAGCTATGTTCGCAAGCCGGTGGATTTCGCCCGATTCATCGAAGCAGCACGGCACCTGGGATCGTATTGGCTGGTTCTGAACGAGGTTCCTGATGGAGAGGAATAACCGCAGCACATTGCGTGTCCTGATCGTCGAGGATTCCGAAGACGATGCGTTGCTGCTGCTGCGGGAGCTGAAAGCCGGTGGCTACATACCGGCAATGCAGCGGGTGGACACCGCCGCCGAGATGGAATCTGCCCTCAGGGCGCGTTCCTGGGATCTGATCATTGCCGATCATAACATGCCCGGGTTCGATTCCCGGCAGGCCCTGCAACTGGCCAGGCAGTACGACCGCAACCTCCCTTTTATTTTGGTTTCCGGTAGCGTGGGCGAAGAAGTGGCCGTGGATGCCATGAAGGCCGGAGCCAATGACTATGTGATGAAGAACAACCTGACCCGGCTCATTCCAGCCATTGAGCGTGAATTGCGCGAGGCGGAAAACCGGCGGGCCCATCAGAGGGCGGAGGAAACCATACGTCATCTGGCGTTTCACGATCACCTGACCGGTCTGGTCAACCGGGCCAAGTTCGAGCGCTTGCTTACCGAGGTTGTCAATTCGAGTGTAAAGGGCGGGAACCACGCCCTGCTCTATCTCGATCTGGATCAGTTCAAGGTTGTCAATGACACCTGCGGACATCAGGCCGGTGATGAGCTGTTGCGACGGATAGCGCGGAAACTGCAGCAGAAGATCCGTGGCAGTGACGTGTTTGCCCGGCTGGGGGGAGACGAATTCGCGGTGTTGTTGAAGGATTGCCCGACTGAACGGGCGATCCGACTGGCGC
The DNA here is from genome assembly GCA_026981855.1 of Methylothermaceae bacterium. Taxonomy (GTDB): domain Bacteria; phylum Pseudomonadota; class Gammaproteobacteria; order Methylococcales; family Methylothermaceae; genus Methylohalobius. The sequence continues at coordinate 44,127 of JALSIB010000036.1, forward strand.
AATCTTTGATCGAGAGTCTGAACGCTTACCGGTTCGTGTGGGGAGAAAGTGGTGTTTTCCGGGTCGGAGTGAGCATCGGTGTGGTGCCCATTCATCCCGGAGGCAACCCCCGGATTCTGCTCAGCCTGGCCGATATGGCCTGTTACGCCGCCAAGGATCGCGGCGGCAACCGGGTGCATGTCTATGACGAAGAAGACCGGGACATCCTTCAGCGGCGGGGGGAGATGTACTGGCTGCAAAGGCTGCAGACGGCCATGTCGAATGGCGCTCTGGTACTCTATCACCAGCGGATCGCGCCATTACAGGGAGGGGTGGGTCACTGGGAGCTGCTGCTGCGGATGCGGAGCGGTGAAAACGACCTGATCAATCCCGATCACTTCATTCCGGCGGCGGAACGGTACAACCTCATGCCTGAAATCGACCGTTGGGTGATCGGGCAAGCCTGCAGGCAGCTTCGGCGGATGCAGGATCTGCCAGGATCGGGGCGAAACAGGGGCGGGTGTTTCATCAACCTGTCGGCCAATTCCCTCAGCGATCCCGATCTGATCGAGTTTATCCGCCAACAACTGAGAATCCATGGCGTCGTTCCCGATTCCATCGGTTTCGAGATCACCGAAACGGCGACCGTGGCGGATTTCGAGGAGGCGCTGCGGTTGATCGAAACACTGCGCCGTCTCGGCTGCAAGGTGGCCTTGGACGACTTTGGGACGGGCATGAGTTCATTTGCCTATCTCCGTTCCCTGCCGGTGGATTACATCAAGATCGACGGCAAATTCGTCAGCGCCATGCTTTCCAGCGAGATCGACGCGGCGATTGTGGAGGCCGTCAATGTCATCAGTCACATCGCCGGCATTCGGACCATCGCCGAATGCGTCGAAAGCCGGGAGATCCTGCGGCGCTTGATCGCCATGAAGGTGGATTACGCTCAAGGATGGGCGATAGGGCGGGCGCAGCCGGTGGAGTCGTTTTTCGCCGCTGGCGCTTCTTGAAGCCGGTTCGGATTTTTTCTCTCTGCCGCGGCTTCAGATCGATCGATGAGAAGCCGTTGGGGAACCGCCCCCCTCGGGGGGCAGTCGTTGATGACGGATCAGCGCATGAGTTGTCTGCGCTTGGGAATCAGTACCAGCCCCAAGAGGGGGGGCGGCGGGCCAAAAAAAAGAGGCCGTCCCTGGCTTCCATGAGGGGTTGTATAGGACAGGATCAGTAATCAATCGTCTTTTTCGTCACCGAATTCATGGTGGCGGTGGCGTTTCATGAACGTGGTGCGAAAGCCGGTGATGACGAGGATGTCGTCGGTGGGGTAGCCGTCCACCTGTCCGCAATCGCTGGTCGGGGGGCAGTTGTCGTCTTTACTGTGCTGAATCGCCAGGATGGCGGCCCTTCCGTCGGCGGTGAAGGCAAAGCCGGTGGGCTCGGCAGTCGCCTCTCAACCGGATCGCTGCAACAATTGACGCGCCTGCTGATCGGCGTGATAGGAGGAGCGGACCAAAGGGCCTGCCGCCACCTGCTTGAACCCCATTTCCCGGGCGAGGTGGGCCAGCTGGTCGAATTCTTCCGGGGGGACGTACCGCCGGACTGGCAGATGGTCCCGGCTCGGTTGCAGGTATTGCCCCAGGGTGAGCATGTCGCATCGGTGGCGGCGGAGGTCTTGCAGCACCGCCAGGACTTCTTCCCGCGTTTCTCCCAGCCCCAGCATCAGTCCCGATTTGCTGGCGACGCCGGGCAGTCGCGCCTTGACCGCCGCCAGCAGTCTGAGCGAGCCTTCGTAGTCGGCACCCGGCCGGGCCTGCCGGTACAGCCTGGGGACGGTTTCCAGATTGTGATTGAAGACTTCGGGGGGGTGGGCGGCGAGAATCTCCAGCGCCCTGGCTTCCCGCTTGCGGAAGTCGGGGGTGAGGATCTCTACGAAGGTGTCGGGGGAATGGTGGCGGATGGCGGCGATGCAGGCGGCGAAATGGGCCGCGCCGCCGTCTCTGAGATCGTCGCGGTTGACCGAGGTGACGACCACATAGCGAAGGCCCAGTTCGGCGACCGCCTCGGCCAGTTGCCGGGGCTCGTCCGGGTCGGGCGGCCTCGGATGGCCGTGGGCCACGTCGCAGAAGGGGCAGCGGCGGGTGCACAGATCGCCCAGGATCATGAAGGTGGCGGTGCCGTGACCGAAGCACTCGCCCAGATTGGGGCAGGCGGCTTCCTCGCAGACGCTCGCCAGCCGGTGCCGGCGCAGCAACCGTTTGACCCGGGTGACGTTGGGATCCGAAGACAGTTTGATTCTCAGCCAGTCGGGTTTGCGCAGGGGGGTGTCGGTGGTTTCCACTTTGACCGGTATCCGGGCCAGTTTGGCGGCGCCACGCTGGTGGGTCTGCGGCCGGCTGCGCGAGGGGGCTTTCAGTTCGTCAGCTGGGTGGCTCATAAGCGAGGTCTTCGTCGGGTAAATGATTCAGATTGGCGGAAATCGTATCGATTTGCAACTGTTCCAGCAGGCAGCCCAAAAGGGGAACCGCCACTTCATGGACCTGGACCGACACGCCCAGGTCGGCCAACCGGGTGACGGCCAGGCCCCTGAAACCGCAGGGATCGATGAGCCGAAAGGGGGCGAGATCCAGATTCACGTTGAGGCTGAGTCCGTGGTAGCTGCGCGACTTCCTGACCCGGAGCCCCAAAGAAGCGATCTTGGCGCCGTCGACATAGACGCCGGGTGCGTCGCGGCGGGCTTCGGCCCGGATTCCGTATTGCCGCAGCAGGGCGATGGTGGCGTTTTCCAGGGCGCTGACCAGATCGCGCACGTTCATACCGCGGCGGGCCAGATCGATCAGGGTGTAGACGATCAACTGGCCATGGCCGTGATAAGTGATCAGTCCACCCCGGTCGGTCTGGATCAGGGGAATGGCGTTCATCTCGGCGGGTTGTGATTTGCCGCCGTTGCGGGAGCGGCCGCGCACCCCCACGGTATAGACGGGCGGATGCTCCAGCAACCAGATCTCGTCTTCGCTTCGCGGGGTTCGCGACTCGGTGAAATCCCGCATGGCGCGCCAGGTGGCGAGGTAGTCGCGGTTTCCCAGCCAGCGGAGGATGACGGTCCTCACAAGACCATGACGACGTCGGGGTGAGCGCGCAGATCGGTGTAGATGGCCTCGAGCTGGGCGCGGCTCTGGGCCCGGATGGTGACGGTCACTGCGCTGTATTTGCCGCCCCGGCTGGGACGGGTGGAGACGGCGCTTTCACCCAGATCCGGGGCGTGGCGGCGGACGATGGCGACCACCGCCAGCTCGAACGCCTCGGTGCCGGGGCCGAACGCCTTGACCGGCCAGTCGCAGGGAAATTCCAGGATGTCTTCGTTCATGGCAACCCGCGGAAGGTTCGCTTGTAAGACTGAAAGATCCGGTACATCCGCTCCCACAGCGGGCCGGGACGGCCGTCGCCGATGGGGTGTCCGTCCACTTCCACCACCGGCACCAGCTCGCGGGTGGAGCTGGTCAGCCAGATCTCTTCGGCGCTTGTCAGTGCCTCCACCGGCAGGTTCTGCTCGCGATTTTCGATGCCGTGTCCGGTCGCAAGTTCCAGCACCAGATCGCGGGTGATCCCGGGAAGCAGGTGAGGGCCCGTGGGCGGTGTCACCACGATCCCGTCGATGATGGCGAAAACGTTGCTGGCCGCCCCCTCCGTGACGTGACCGTCGCGGATCAGGATCGTTTCCTGGCACCCCCGGTCGACGGCCTGCTGGCGCAACAACACGTTGGCCAGCAGGGTGATGGCCTTGATGTGGCACCATTGCCAGCGGATGTCCCGATGGGTGATCGCCTTGGCCGGCTGGGGGATTTCATCGCTCATGGGAGTGGCCCAGGCCAGGATGGTGGGATTCGTGACGGCCGGGAAGGCGTGATCGCGCTTTCCCGCGGCCCCCCGGGTGATCTGCATATAGATCGCCTGATCCGCCTGGCCCTGGAGAAGTTCCTTCAGAATGGTTTCCCACTGGCGGGGGGAGAGGGGCGGCTCCATGCGGATGGCGCGCAGGCTGTTTTCAAGCCGTGCCAGATGTTGGTTCAGGCGAAAGGGCTTGCCGCCGTAGGCGGGGATCACCTCGTACACCCCGTCACCGAACAGGAAACCCCGGTCCAGAGCGGAAAGCCTGACCTGACTCAGGGGCAGGAAGTCGCCATTGTGATAAGCGAGGGGGTCACTCATCGGGCTGATTCCTCCATTGTTCGAACAGCAGCCAGCCCTCGTCCATCACCCGCTGGAGTAGCCCTCCGACGGGCACTTCCCGCAGGGCCACGACGGGATGCCGGAGAATGGATTTTTTGTCCAGCCGCACCCTGAGAACACCCAGTTCCTGGCCTTTTTTGACCGGCGCGGTGATCCAGGGGTCGAGATCCACCTGGGTGGAAAGCTTGTCTTCCTGCTCCTTGGGCACCGTCACGTAGAGCGGCTCGGTGATGCCCACCGGAAGTTTTTCCGTGGCCCCTTTGTAGACACGGGCTTCCTGGAGCGGTTTGTTTGCGTCGAGGAGCTTGCGGGTGGTGAAGAAACGAAATCCGTAATTGAGCAATGCCTGGGAGGCGCTGGCCCGGGCATTCTCGCTTTCGGTACCCATGACCGTGGAAATCAGCCGCATCGGATCGCGTCTGGCCGATGCCACCAGGCAGTATCCCGCTTCCTCGGTATGACCGGTCTTGACGCCATCGACGCTGGGGTCGCGCCACAGGAGGCGGTTACGGTTGTGCTGGGTGATGCCGTTGAAGGTGAATTCCTTGATTTTGAACCACTCGTAGTACCGGGGGAATTCCGCGATCAGGGCCTGGGTCAACAGGGCCAGGTCGTGGGCGGTGGAATAGTGCTGGGGATCGGGCAGGCCGGTGCTGTTGACGAAATGGGTATTCTTCATCTTCAGCTGTTTGGCGTGCTGATTCATCAGCTCGGCGAAGGTGTGTTCGTCCCCGGCGATATGTTCGGCCAGGGCGATACTGGCGTCGTTGCCCGACTGGACGATGACGCCCTTGAGCAGATCCTCCACCGAGACTTTCTTGTCGACCTCGATGAACATTCTCGACCCCGGCGCCTTCCAGGCTTTCTTGCTCACCGTCACCTTGTCTTCCAGCTTCAGGCTGCCCCGTTTCAGCTCCCTGAAGACGGTGTAGACGGTCATGATCTTGGTCAGGCTGGCGGGGGGCATGCGCTCGTCGGCATGGTGTGAGGCCAACACCTTGCCGCTGTGGAAATCCATCAGAAAGTAGCTTTTGGCCGCGATCTTCGGCGGTGGCGGCGTGATGGCCCCGCCTGGCGGGGAAATCAGGCAGAGAGCAAGGATCCAGAATGCGGCGAACAGGGATTTCATCGATGTCATAACCATTGTTTCGATTCAGTTGTTGTAAACGACGGTGGGGTTGAAGCCATGCCGGCGCAGTTTCCGGGTCACGGTATCCAGTTGCTCCCGGGTTTCCAGCGGTCCGATGCGGACCCGGAACAGCCGCCGTCCGTTGCCTTGCGATGAGTGAATGACGGGCCTGGGCAGGTTGGCCCGGCTCAGGCGGGCCGACAACCGGCGGGCGTTCTGGAAGTCGCTGAAGGCGCCAAGCTGGAGAAAGGTTTCCCTGGGCAGCCGCCGTGGCCTGTCGGGCTCGATCACCCGGATCTCCACCGGTGCGGTGCCGCTGTCGCTGACGCCCAGTTTGACCGCCGCGGCATAGGAAAGATCGATGATCCGGCCCGGGTGGAAGGGGCCCCGGTCGTTGATCCTCACCACGGCCTTGCGGCCGTTCGCCAGGTTGGTGACCTGGACGTAGCTTGGGATGGGCAGGGTCTTGTGGGCGGCGGTCATGGAGAACATGTCATAGATCTCGCCGCTGGCCGTCGCCTTGCCGTGGAACTTTTTCCCATACCAGGAAGCGGTTCCCCTTTGTACGAATCCTCTGCCGTCCTTCAGGACACGATAGCGTTTCCCCAGTACGACGTAGGAATCGGGGTTGGCGGTGCGGCTGCGGCGCTCGAATTTCGGCACCGGGTCCGGGATCGAGGCGATATCGAGGCCGTGATCGGGTGGCCCGTCCTCGATCCGGGAGCGGCAACCGGTGGTCAGCAGCAGGGCGGCGGCCAGCAGCAACGACGCCTGCCGGATCCTTCCCGTGGAGGTGGCGTCCTGGCGGTTCATTTTTCCGCCGGCTTGCCCATGCGTCGTTTGATTTCCCGGCTCAGCTGATAGACGGCCATGGCGTACAGCGGGCTGTGGTTGTAGCGGGTGATAACATAGAAATTCTCGTAGCCGAGCCACGCCTGTCGGGCGTCTTTTCCCTCCAGGGCGAAAACGCTGGCCTTGAGCGATTCGTCCTGCTTTTCCGGCAGGGTCAAGCCTTTGCGTTTCCATTCGTGCAGCGTATGGCTGGGCTTGAGCGTGCCATCGGCGAAGGCTGTGGCCGAATCCTGGAGGCGGGTGGCCACGGGTTTGCCCCGTTGCCAGCCGTGGCGGGAAAAATAGTTGGCCACGCTGGCGATGACATCACCCGGATTGCTCCAGATGTCGCGCTTTCCGTCGCCGTCGAAATCGGCCGCATAATGCCGGTAGCTCGATGGCATGAACTGTGGCCAGCCCATGGCTCCGGCATAGGAACCCCGGGGATGGCGTGGATCGAGCGCCTCCTCCCGGCTGAGGAGGAAGAACTGTTCCAGTTCCTTGCGAAAGAACGGGGCGCGTTTGGGGTAGGCGAAGGCCAGGGTGGACAGGGCATCGAGCACCCGGAAGGAGCCGGTGCGGCTTCCGTACAGGGTTTCCACGCCCAAGATGGCGACGATGATTTCCGGTGGCACGCCGTATTCTTCGTGCACCTTGTCCAGGATCGCCTGGTGACGCCGCCAGAAATCGACGCCTTCCCCGATCCGCCGTTCGGTCAGGAAAATTTTCCGGTATTGATGCCAGGGCTTGGCTTCGGCGGGGCGCTGGATTGCCTTGAGAATGTTTCGTTTGATTTCGGCGCCGGAAAGCGCATCCGTGAGGTAGGATGCCTCGAAACCGTGGTGCCTGACCATCTGTTCGATGAATTGCCGCGCCTGTGGGTGCTCGTCCAGTGGAAGGGCCTGGACGCACCCGGCGGTCATCGCCATGATCGCAGCGAGAATGCGGAGGGAGGTGTTCATCAGGAAGGAACCAGTCTGCGATGAGTATAAAGGGACATCATGATACCAAAGCCCGCCATCACTGTGACCATGGAGGTGCCGCCATAGCTGACCAGGGGCAGGGGGACGCCGACTACCGGAAGCAGCCCGATGACCATGCCGACGTTGACGAAGACATAAACGAAAAAGGTCAGTGCCAGGCCGGCGCTGAACAAACGGCTGAAGGAATCCTGGGCCTGCATCGCCATGTAGAACCCTCGGGCGATGATCGCCAGATAGAGCGCCAACAGGGTGATACCGCCCATCAGGCCGAATTCTTCGGCCCAGACGGCGAAAATGAAGTCGGTGTGGGGCTCCGGGAGGAACTCCAGGTGGGACTGGCTGCCGCCCAGCCAACCTTTTCCCCAGGGGCCGCCGGAGCCGATGGCGATCTTGGCCTGGATGGTATGGTAGCCGCGGCCCAGTGGGTCTTTCTCGGGATTCAGGAACATCAACAGGCGGTCCCGCTGGTAGTCGTGCAACAGAAACCACAATGCCGGCAGGGCGGCCAGCCCGAGGGCCGTCAGCGCTCCCAGAAGGCGCCAGGGAATTCCGGCGAAGAACAATACGGCGAACCCTGCGCTGGCCACCAGCAGGGCAGTTCCGAGGTCGGGCTGCTTGGCGATCAGCAGGGTGGGAAGAAGAATCCACAGGCCGGCGAAGGCGATGGTTTTCGGTTGGGGCGGCAGGGGGTTCTGGGACAGGTAGCGGGCCACCAGCATCGGAGTGAAGATTTTGACGAACTCCGAGGGCTGGAAGCGCACGAAGCCCAGGTCGAGCCACCTTTGCGCGCCCTTGCCGACATCCCCCAGAATCAGCACCGCAAGGAGCAGAACGATTCCCCCGGCATATAAATAAGGCGCCCAGCGGTACAGGGTGCGAGGGTGGATCTGGGCGATCCCCCCCATGACGGCGAAGGCGATTCCCAGTCTGATGCCCTGTTTGTAGACCAGCCGGATTTCAGCGTCTGCGGCGCTGTATAAAACCAGCAGGCCGACAGCGGCCAGGACGAGCAAACCCGTGAGCAGGACGGGATCGAGATGGATGCGCTGCCACAGGCTGCGGGGGCGGGAAGATAAATGAGAGGCGCTGCTGATCATGGTTGCTCCAGATATTTCTCGATGATCCGTCTGGCGATCGGCGCGGCCACCGAGCCGCCATGGCCGGCGTTTTCGGCGATCACCGCGATGGCGATCCGGGGCGCGTCGGCGGGCGCGAAGGCGATGAACAGGGCGTGATCGTGAAGTTTCTTGGCCAGTTTGTCCGCCCGGTACTCCTCTTCCTGTTTGACCGTGAAAACCTGGGCCGTTCCCGTCTTGCCGGCGATCTGGAAGTCGATCCCCTCGCCTATGCGGCGGGCAGTTCCGTGTGGGCTGTGGACGACGGCGACCATGGCGTCGATGATCGTCTGGAGGCGGCGGGGCGAGAGCTTGATTTTCTGCGGCGCGCCGCCGTCGCCCAGCGGGGTGGGTTGTCCCCCGCCGACGGTGTGGTCGGCCACCTTGGGGGTGATGGCGGTTCCACGGTTGGCGAGGATGGCGACGGCTCTTGCCAACTGCAATGGCGTCACCTGGAGGAATCCCTGGCCGATTCCGGTGATCACGGTTTCGCCGGGATACCAGGGTTGCCGGCGGGTGCGCCGTTTCCATTCGCGCGAAGGAAGCAGGCCGGATTTCTCGCCGGTGAGGTCGATGCCGGTTTTCCGGCCGAAGCCGAACCGGAACAGGAAATCGTGGATTCGGTCGATGCCCATGTCGTGGGCCAGATCGTAGAAATACACGTCGCAGGATTGGACGATGGCCTTCCTGAGGTCGACCGGGCCGTGGCCCCACTTTTTCCAGTCGCGGTAACGGTGGGAAACGCCGGGAAGCTGATAGTAGCCCGGGCAATAGGTTTCCGTATGGCCGTCGATGATCCGGTATTCGAGCCCGGCCAGGCCGATGAATGGCTTGATCGTGGAGCCCGGGGGGTAGCGGCCCCGCAGGGTGCGGTCGAACAGCGGGCGGTCCGCTGAGGCCTGCAACGCCTTGTAGTCTTCGCCGCGGATTCCGTACACGAATGCGTTGGGGTCGAAACCCGGTTTGCTGGCCAGAACCAGCACCTTGCCGGTGGATGGCTCGATCGCCACCACGGCGCCGTTGTGTTCTCCCAGCCCCTGGTAGGCGATTTCCTGCAGGGTCACGTCCAGGTTCAGATGCAGATCGGCCCCGGGGGTGGGCGGGTTTTCCTTGAGGGTTCTCAATTCCCGCCCTCTGGCGTTGGTTTCGATTTCGGCGTAGCCGGTGTGGCCATGGAGGATCGTTTCGTAGGCGAGTTCGATGCCCACCTTGCCGACATGGGTGGTGCCCCGGTATTCGGCGACGTCCAGCCGTTTCAGTTCCCGTTCGTTGATGCTGCCCACATAACCCACGACGTGGGAAAACAAGGGGCCGTAAGGGTAATGGCGGACCAGGCGGGCGTGAATGTCCACCCCGTGGAAGAAAGGCCGCTTGACCGCGAAACGGGCCACTTCCTCGTCCGTCAGGTGCAATTTGAGGGGCACGCTCTCGAAGCGTTTGTGGCGCTTCAGCGATTTCCTGAAGCGGCTGATCTCCTCTTCTTCGATGGGCAGGAGGGCTTGCAGCCGCTTCAAGGTTTCCTCCAGATCGCCGACCTGTTCGGGCACGATCTCGAGCGTGTAGACCGACACGTTCTCCGCCAGAATCTTGCCATGCCGGTCATAGATCAGTCCCCGTGTGGGGGGAAGAGGGGAGATCTTGACCCGGTTGTCGTGGGCGAGCATGGCGTAATACTCGTGCCCGAATACCTGGAGGTAAATCAGGCGGGCGATCAGGCCCACGGTCAACAAGCCGATGAACACCGAGGCGGCGGTGACGCGGTTGATGATCAAGCGGTTTTCGTGGGCGGCGTCTTTGAGACGGAATGGGGGCATGGTCAATACGGGGTCACGGGGCGCCACCTCAGGGCGCCACAAGCCATCAGAACGAGCGGCCAGGCCAGGGTTCCCGTCACCGAGGGCAGCCAATAAGTCCAGGAGAAGGGTGGTTTGCCTTGCAGGATTTCGATGAAGAACAGGATCAGTTGTGCACTCAGGAGGAACAACAGCACGAAAGCCAGTTGTTGTACCAGGGGGAAAACCCGCAGGTAGGTATGAAAGCGGACACAGGCATAGGCGACCAAGGCGTAGATCAGTCCGTGCTGGCCCAGGAGCTGGCCGGTCGCGGCGTCGGTCAACAGGCCCGTCAGCCAGGCCAGCCCCACTCCGAAGCGTTCCGGGTGGGTCAGGCACCAATACATGGAGACCAGCAACACCCAGTCCGGGTTCAACAGCGCGATGACCTGGGGCCACGCCAGCAGCCTCAGGATCAATGCCAGGATCAGGCTGAAGGCGATGGAAAGATAGAGCCGGTTCTCAGTGCTCATCGGTTGCGGGTTGATGTGAATCCTGATTCTCCGAAGGATCGAATGATTGTGCCGACTCCCGGGCCCAGGTGAGCAGGACTTCACGGATACGGTCCAAGGCGGCGCTGGGCCTGGCGGTGACCAGTGCGAACCGTTTACCGGCACGGGCCTTGACCTGCGTGATCACGGCGACAGGATAGCCTTGGGGGAAGACGCCTCCCAACCCCGAGGTCACCAGCAGGTCGCCGGCCTTGATGTCGCTGTTGTTGGGCAGGTTGGGGACTTCCAGCTCGTTCAGCCGGCCGGTGCCGACCGCGATCGCCCGCAATCCGTTGCGATTGACCTGCACCGGAATGGCATGGCTGGGATCGGTGATCAGGAGGATTTCGGCGTTGGCGGGCGAGACCCGGATCACCTGTCCCACCACCCCGTCGATACTGAGCACGGGTTGCCCCACATGAACGCCGAAATGGGTGCCTTTGTTGACCAGAACCAGATGTTCGAAGGGTGCGAGATTGACCGAGACCAGTTCGGCCACCAGCATTTGCTCGCCCAGTTTGAAGGAGTTGTCGAGAAAGGCGCGCAACCTGTCGTTCTCCTTGCGCAGCGCTTCGTATTTCAAGGTGCGCCGCTTCAAGCGGGAGACTTCCTTGCGCAGCTGTTCGTTCTCACTTTTCAAGGTGGCGCGGGATTTCATCCCGCCGACGACGGCGCTGCCTATTTCCACCGGGGCGGCGGCCAGCCGCTGGAGGGGATAGACGGCCAGGGACAAAGCCTTGTGCAGCCAATCCGCCCGTTGTTGGTGATCGATGATCATCAGGGCCAGGGAGAACGACAGGCACAATGCCAGTCGGACGTTGAGCGAAGGGCCTCGGGCGAAGATCAGTTTTTTGATGGGAAAACCTCCCGGGAAAAGAGCGTGGATTCTATTCCAGCGAGAAGGCAGCCGGGCCTTTTTCGTCCAGCAGTTCCAGAATCACCCCGCCCCCCCGGGCGACGCATGTCATCGGATCCTCGGCGACCACCACCGGCAGCCCGGTTTCCTCGGCGATCAGCTGGTCCAGGTCTTTGAGCAGGGCGCCTCCGCCGGTGAGCACGATGCCGCGTTCGGCGACGTCGGCGCCGAGATCCGGCGGGGTCTGTTCCAGCGCCACCCGGACGGCGCCCACGATCCCCGCCAGGGGTTCCTGCAGCGCTTCCAGGATTTCGTTGCTGTTGAGGGTGAAGCTGCGGGGAATGCCTTCGGCGAGATTGCGGCCGCGCACTTCGATTTCCCTCACCTCGGTGGCCGGATAGGCGCTGCCGACCGCCTGCTTGATTCTTTCGGCGGTGGCTTCGCCGATGAGGGTGCCATAGTTGCGGCGGACATAATTTACGATGGCTTCGTCGAAACGGTCTCCCCCGATGCGTACCGATTCGGAATAGACAATTCCGTTGAGAGACATGACCGCCACTTCGGAGGTGCCGCCGCCGATGTCGAGCACCATTGAGCCGCGCGGTTCTCCTACCGGCAAACCCGCGCCGACGGCGGCCGCCATCGGCTCCTCCACCAGATATACTTCACGGGCGCCGGCGCCCAGCGCCGATTCCTTGATGGCGCGGCGTTCCACCTGGGTCGAGCCGCAGGGGACGCAGATCAAGACCCTGGGGCTGGGTTTGAGGAGCTTGCTTTCGTGCACCTTGTGGATGAAAAACTGCAACATCTTCTCGGTGACCGTGAAGTCTGCGATCACCCCGTCCTTGAGGGGACGGATGGCAGTGATGTTGCCGGGGGTGCGGCCGAGCATCTGCTTGGCCTCCTGCCCCACCGCGGCGATGGATTTGCTTCCGCGGTGGCGGTCTTCGCGTATCGCCACCACCGAAGGTTCGTTCAGGACGATGCCCTGGCCGGGGATGTGGATCAGGGTATTGGCGGTTCCAAGGTCGATGGAGAGATCGTTGGAGAAAAATCCACGCAGACGTTTGAACATGGGGTTTTTGCTGGTTGAAATCCAGTTACTTTAACAATCCGTTGGGGAAACAGGCAAGCGATCCATTATCCTGGCGTCTCCCCATTTTTTCACCTGATTCCCGCCAACAAGCCACCGGATTCGTTGAAAAGGTCGTCAATGGGAGGGTCAGTGATGCCAGGAGCGGGGTGTCGCCGCCACCAGTGGTAAAAGATGG